>JBHEMQ010000039.1:8245-26075 GCA_046262475.1 Candidatus Velthaea sp. | reverse complement strand
TAGTTGGGGAAGGTCAGCGTAGAATCGGCGATCGTGCAATTTGCCGCGACCGCCGTGCTGACGGTGACGTTGCTTGTAGCGGTACCAGCGAACGCCGAAGTCGGCAGCGCGAAAGCGAGCGCAACCGCAGCGAACGACAACTTGGAAAACTCTTTCATGGTAGACCTTTCTGGTCGGTTTCAAAGTTCGATGCGCATGACGCACGCCGGCGTCGTCAAACGCCGGGCGTACGCGTGGATCGCGCGGCACGGCGCAGTTGCGTTCGTGGTCCGCATTTGCCACGCGCGAAACGCCGCGCTATTAAAATAGTGCGCGCCGCCCCGGTGAAGCATTCACACCGTACACGGAGTGTCAAAGCGCAAACAGGGACCATCGGCCCGGAACCCCCACGGTTAGAGGGTGTGTAAGCAAAAAATTTACACGGCGTCCACGCGGCGTCTACGGCGCGTCTACGGCGCGTCTACGGACGGCTCTCACATAAACGAAAATACCGGCGACATGCGTCGCCGGTAATTCGAATCAGGCCGATTCGTGGAATTTACACCGGCGCCGTGGTAACGCTCGCCAGTTTTTCGATCATCGCCCGATTGAACATCGGGATGTCGCCCGGATTGCGCGACGTAACCCAATTGCCGTCCGCGACGACCGGCTGATCGCGGTATAAGCCGCCGGCGTTGCGGATGTCGTCGGCAATCGACGCGTATCCGGTCAGCGTGCGGCCGCGCACCACCTGCGCGGAGATGAGGATCTGCGGGCCGTGGCAGATCACGAACATGGGCTTCTTAGCGGAGTCGAATTCTTTGACGAACCGCTGCACGTCCTTGTTCGTCCGAATGTGATCCGGCGACATCCCGCCGGGGACGAGCAGCGCGTCGAAGTCGTCGGCCGTGACGTCGGCAACGAGCTCCTCGGCCTTGACGCTCTGGCCTTCGTCCAAGCCTTTCTTGCCGCGGATTTTTTGCAGCGCACGGTCGTCGGCGCCGACGATCGTGACGACTGCTCCCGCCTCCTCGAGCGCGCGGCGCGGCTCCAAGAGTTCCGATTCTTCAAAACCGTCGCCGACCAGCGCGGCGACTCGCTTCCCGTCGATATCCATACGCGGGCTTTCCGTGAAGCGCGCCCGAGGCCCTTATGGCGCGTTAAAATCCCGTGTACTGTGCCGTGAACGCCGTGAAGGCGGCGCCGTCGACGACGAGATAGGCCGCGTCGGAGAAGTGAAAGTGGTCGGCCGCGTACGCGCCGGGAGCATAGAGCGTGCCCGGCGAGGCGGCGCCGAGCGCGAAGAGGTCGGCGAACGCGAACGTCACCGCGTTGTCCTTCGCAGCATCTTGCAATGCCACGTTGGCGAGCGAGCTGTCGGTGCTGAGCTGCTGCAGCTGCGCGGCGCTGAGTCCGGTGAAGGCGGGTACGCGGCTGAGGTCGGGAATGCCCACGAGGACAACGGCATTGGGCGCTGCCGCTTTGATCGCCGCGACCAGCGAGCGGTACCCGGCGTAGAACGATCCCGTGCGCGGATCGTTGCCCGAACCGGCAAGCGTCGTGCCGTTCGCGCCGCACGGACTGGCGAGCGACCCGCCCGTTCCGGTGACCGCGCCGCCGGGGCATTGCTGCGTTTCGAATGCGTCGAGCACGTCGTTGATGCCCGCGAACAGACTGATGACGATGCGATTGCTGCGCCCGCGCGCGCTGCTCACGGCGCCGGGCAGCTGCGCGAGCTGGTTGGCGTTCGTCACGATGTCGTTTTGATTCGGCGGCGGCGCCGGCTTCGGTTCGCCGCCGGTGAGCGCCCCCGCGACCCCGAGCGGCACGAAAAAGAACGGCTGCGCGGGATGCAGGTTGGTGAGTTGCGCCGCGAGCAGCTGCGCGTAGCCGTTGACCGCTACGTTGCCGGCGATGCGCGCCGTCCCCGCTTGCGTCGTCGTGTTGGTGGGACACGTTGCGGACGGCGGCAATCCGCACGCCGAAGATCCGATTGCGACCGTGGCGTCGTCGCCGAGGGCAACGTACGTGGTGCCGACAAGCCCGGTCCCGCCGGTGCCCGCGGGTGCGGGCGTCGCCGTCACTGTGGCGGTGCGGTACCCGCCGCCGCAGCCGCTCGCGGCCAGGACGAGCGCGGCCGCGACGAGGAGCCGGACGCGCGCGACGGTCACAACGTCTCTCCCGTCGATTGCAGCGCCGCGCGCAGCAGATAGGTGAGTTCCACTTCGAGTTTGCCGTGCGCGTCGAGCACTGCATCGTCCGCCAGCGTTTTCAACACGGGATTGCGTTTCGTCATATCACCTTCCGGAACGGCATGGCGCGGGTTGATCTCCCGCATGTAGATGCGTGCATCGAACCGGATAGGGCCCTCGGGCAAAAAGAAGAGCGGATCGAGGCCGCCGGCGTACACGTCGAGCGACAGCAGCCGCGTTTTCTGCATGAATTCGATGGGACGCAGCCGCACGGCGCGGGCAAAGCGCGCCAGCACGCTGACGGAAACGCGGCGCGTTCCCGCGAGAACCTCGGCCACGAAGGCCGCCTCGAGCCCGCATTCGCGCGCGAGCGCGCCGGCGTCCAATTCGCGGTCGCGCGCGAGCGCGGCCAGTGCGGCGGCGAACGGCGCGCCGCCGGCAGTGCCCGTCGCACCGTCAAAAGCCGGTTCCATGCACGCTCCTTACCGTGAGGTTCGGGCGAATCTTTCCCGGAATAGCCGAAGCGGACGCCGCGCCGCGAACGCGAACGTGGCGCGCATGGACACCGAGGCGCGCAAGTCGCGGCATCTCGACATTTGTCTTGAAGACGACGTCCGCTCGAAGCTCGCGGCGGGTTTTTCCGCGGTTCGTCTGCGCCACGAGGCGCTGCCGGAATTCGCGCTCGCCGACGTCGACTGCGCCACGACGTTTCTCGGTGCGCGCTTGCGCGCGCCGCTGCTGATCTCGTCGATGACCGGCGGGACGCAACGCGCGCGCGAAATCAACCGGCGGCTGGCCGGCGCGGCGGAAGCCGGCGGCGTCGCCCTCGGACTGGGCAGCGGGCGCGCCGCGCTGGAGAACCCGGCGCTGCTCGCAACCTATGCCGTTCGCGACGTCGCGCCGGGTGCGCTGCTGTTCGCGAATCTCGGTGCGGTGCAATTGAATTACGGCATCGGCGCCGACGACGCGGCGCGGCTCGTCGACGCGCTCGCCGCGAACGCGTTGTATCTGCATCTCAATCCGCTGCAGGAAGCGCTGCAGAGCGGCGGCGACACGAACTTCCGGGGACTGTTGTCGAAGATCGAAGCCCTGTGCCGGCGTCTCGACGTGCCGGTCCTCGCGAAAGGCGTCGGCTCGGGCATCGCATCGTCAACGGCGCGGCGGCTCGTCGATGCCGGCGTTGCCGCAATCGACGTCGCCGGCGCCGGCGGTACGTCGTGGGCGCGCGTCGAGGGCAAACGTTCCGGCGACGCACGGCGCGAGCGCATCGCCGAAGCCTTCGGCGATTGGGGCTACACGACCGCGAACGCGACGGCTTCAATTCGCAAGCGGCTGCCGGACGTTCCGCTCGTCGCGAGCGGCGGCGTCCGGTCCGGCGTCGACATCGCAAAAGCGATCGCGCTCGGGGCTGATGTCTGCGGCGTCGCGTTGCCGTTTCTCGAGGCCGCGAATGTGTCGGCGGAAGCCGTGCACGCGCTCGTCGACGAGTACGTTACCGCCTTGCGCATCGCGCAGTTCGCGAGCGGCGCGCGAACGATCGCCGACCTCCCGGCCGCGCGCGAAACCTAACGCGCGCGCGGGTGCGCACGGACGGCGATCCGGTCGCCGTCGACGCGCAGCTCGAACGTTTCGACCTCCGCGAAGTCGCCGAGCGTCATCTTGCCGTCCGAGAGCCGGAAGCACCACGCGTGCCACGGACACGTGACCGTTGCGCCCTCGATGTAGCCGTCGGCAAGCGGGCCGCCTTGGTGCGGACACGTGTTGTCGAGCGCGTAAAAGGTTCCGTCGACATTGAAAATCGCGATTTCGCGTCCGCCGGCGATGACGGCGACCGCCGTACCGGGCATGATATCGGCAACCCGCGCGACGGGCACGAACTCGCTGGACACGAGGCCGCATTATGCGCGCCGGAGGAGGACGCCTTGCTTGCTGATTACCGCGCGTGGCTCGAATCGGAATTGCAGTTGCTCGGAAACGCGAGTCACCATGCCTACTCGTTCGGTCAGGCCAACATGGCGAAACGCGCGATTGAAAAACTGGATGAAGAGTTCGCCGCGAACGTGTACGTTGCGATCGACAAGACGGAAGCGCGCCGCGCGCTGACGGCGCTCGAGGCCATCGGCGAGCAGTCCACCAGTCTCGAACCGAATCTGGACGTACTCCGCGACGCGATCCGCACGGCCTTGATTGAGGCCGATCCGCCGGCGGCATGAGGCGGCGGTTTTTGACACGGGAGGGGCGCTCTGGTATTATTCGTCGGTCGCCGTCCCGGCTATGGCTGGAGACGAGCGAGACGATCCTGTACAAGGAGCCCGCGAAACGTCATGCCCCTTACCAAAGAAGAAAAATCGGACCTATCGACCAAATACGGGCGCGGCCCGAACGATACCGGCTCGGCCGACGTACAGATTGCGGTTCTCACCGCATCCATCAACCAGCTCACCGAGCACCTGAAGATTCATAAGAAGGACCATCACAGCCGCCGCGGCCTGCTGATGCAGGTCGGCCAGCGCCGGCGCCTTCTCGGCTACCTTCAGAAGAAGGACCTCGAGCGGTATCGCAAGCTGATCGGGGATCTGGGCCTCCGCCGCTAACGGCGCTTCAAACCGCCGCGCGCGATTGCCCGCCCCTTCTGCGCTCAACGGCATCGGACGTACACGGGCCCGCGTAGCGTTGCCGCCGCGCGGCAAAACGGCGAGCGCACAGCAGGTTCCTGCATGCGTTCAGAGTTGGCAAACCGACGAGGCCATCGGGCGAAAACGTCCGAAGCCGGGCCTGTTCATCATTTGAAAAGAACAAGAACGAACCGCCCGCCGCACGTCGGCGGGCCTGAAAACTAGGAGAATTCGTGCCAGAAACCGTGTCACTCGAGATCGGCGGACGCCCGCTGATCATCGAGACCGGCGAGCTTGCGAAGCAAGCCAACGGCAGTGCGTTGGTCCGCTACGGCGACCAAAACGTCATGCTCGCCGCCGTTACCGCCTCCGAGAAACCTCGTGAAGGCATCGACTTTTTTCCCCTCACCTGTGACTTCGAAGAAAAGATGTATGCCGCCGGCAAAATTCCGGGCGGTTACATCAAGCGCGAAGGCCGTCCGTCCGAACACGGTACGCTGAGCGCCCGGCAAATCGATCGGCCGATCCGTCCGCTCTTTCCCGACGGTTTCCGCAACGACGTGCAAATCATCACGACGGTGCTCTCGATCGATCCGGAACTCGACAACGACGTGATTGCGGTGTGCGCCGCCGGCGCGGCGCTTGCGGTGTCGGACATTCCGTTCGACAAGAACGTCGCCGCCGTGCGCATCGGCCGCGACGAAGACGGCAAGTACATCGTGAATCCGACGCTGCCGCAGTACGAGACCGGCGGCATGGATATCGTCGTCGCCGGAACGTCCGATGCCATCATGATGGTGGAAGGCGGCGGCCACGAGATCTCCGAGGACGATTTCCTCGGCGCGATCGAAGTGGCCCACGCGGAGATCAAGCAGATCGTCAAAGCGATCGATCAGCTCGCAAAAAAAGCCGGCAAAGCGAAGCGCGAGTACGCGCTCTTGAAGAGCGATCCGAAGCTGAAAGCGTGGGTCGAGAAAAACTTCAAAAAAGAAGTTTCGAAGGCGATGCGCGTCACCGAGAAGCTGGAGCGCAACGCAGCGCTCGACTCGCTCTCGCGCGACGTGGCGATCGCGAAACTCGGCAGCAAAGACGCGGAACTGCGCGCGATTCTCGAAGACAAGTCCAATAAGGACTTCGAGAAGACCATCAAGGCCATGGAAGAGGAAGAACTCCGGACGATGGTCGTCCAGGAAGGCGTTCGTCCCGACGGCCGTAAGCCGGACGAGATTCGCCCGATCTGGTCGAAGGTTCACTACGTACCGCGCGTGCACGGCTCCGGCGTCTTCACGCGCGGACAGACGCAGGTCTTCACCGCCGCGACGCTGGGCTCCATCAGCGACGAGCAGCGCCTCGACGGAATCATGGCGATTCCGAACAAGCGCTACATGCACTACTATAATTTCCCGCCCTACTCGACCGGCGAGACGCGCCCGATGCGCGCGCCGGGCCGGCGCGAAATCGGTCACGGTGCGCTCGCCGAACGTGCGCTGATGCCGGTGCTTCCGGCGGAGGAAGACTTTCCGTATACGCTGCGCCTCATCAGCGAAGTCCTCGAATCGAACGGCTCCTCGTCCATGGCGTCGGTCTGCGGTTCGACGCTCGCATTGATGGACGCGGGCGTACCGATCAAGGCGCACGTCGCGGGCGTCGCGATGGGCCTCGTGCTGCAGGGCAAGTACGCGATCTTGACCGACATCCAGGGCTTCGAAGATGCGCTGGGCGACATGGACTTCAAGGTGACGGGCACCCGCGAGGGCATCACCGCCATTCAGATGGACATCAAAGTCGCCGGCATCACCATCGACATCATGCGCGAAGCGATGACCGAGGCGAAGAAATCGCGTCTCTTCATCATCGGCAAGTTGAAAGAGACGATCGCGGAGCCCAACAAGGAACTCTCCGCGTTCGCTCCGCGCATGCTCGTGCTGACGATCAATCCGGACAAGATCAAAGACGTCATCGGCCCCGGCGGCAAGATCATCAACAAGATCATCGCGGACACCGGCGTCAAGATCGACATCGAAAACGACGGCCGCGTGTTCATCGCGTCGCCGGACGGCGAAGGCGCGGAAAAGGCGAAAGCGATGGTGGAATCGCTGACCAAAGAAGTGAAGGTCGGCGAAACCTACATGGGCACCGTGACGCGCCTGATGAACTTTGGAGCGTTCGTCGCGTTCTTGCCCGGCAAAGAAGGTCTCGTCCACATCTCGCAGCTCGCGCCGCAGCGCGTCGAGCGCGTCGAAGACGTGGTGAAGATCGGCGACCAAATCATGGTCAAGGTCATGGAAGTCGACAGCCAAGGCCGCATCAATCTCTCGCGCAAGGCGGTTCTTCCGGGCGCCGAGCAGAGCGCGGAAGAAGAATACGTACCGCGCGGCCCGCGTCCGGGCGGCGCCGGAGGCGGCGGCGGCGGCGGCCGCGGCGGCAACGGCCGCAGCGGCGGACGGCGCCCGCGCGAGTAACGCGGCTCCGACGACGAAGTCCCCGGTCATACGACCGGGGACTTTTCTTTTTCACACACAGCGCTGCGAGTAACCGCCGCAGCCAAAGGCGAATGCCGCGCCGTGACGCTTTCGGGCCGCGATGTCTTCGTGCACGTCATCCGCATCGCCGCGCCGGACGACGCACTCCCGCGCTTCGCAGCGCTCTTATCCGAGGAGGAAAGCGCGCGCGCGCGCCGCTTCCGGCGCGAGCCGCTGCGCCGCGCGTTTCTCATCACGCACGGCGTCGCTCGCATGCTGCTCGCGCGGTATGCCGGCGTCGAACCCGCGGCGCTCCGTTTCGCGTACGGCGCGAACGGCAAGCCGCGCATCGACGCGTCGCGCGCGCCGGATTTTAGTCTCGCCCATTCCGGCGACATCGCGCTGCTCGCCGTCACGCATGGCTGCGAACTCGGCGTCGACGTCGAGCGAATCCGCCGCTTCGACGAACTGGCGTCCGTTGCTGCGCGATTCTTCTGCGCTGAAGAGACGCTCGGCTTGGGAGCGCTGCCGGCGGCGGCGCGCGAGCTTGCATTTTTTCGCTGCTGGACGCGCAAAGAGGCGTATCTCAAAGCGGTCGGCGACGGTCTCGCGGCGCCGCTCGATCGGGTTCGTGTAACGCTGGAAGCTGGCGCGGGCGCCCGATTTGTGGCGATCGACGACGATCCCGCCGCTGCTCAAGAATGGACGCTGCACGATATGGCGCCCGCGCCCGGTTACGCCGGCGCGCTCGCGTACAACGACCGCGTTCGGCCCATGCGCGTGTTGCCGGTCGTCGAACCATCGACGCTTTGTGCGCAAACATGACCGCGGGCCGTCGCTAAGGCCTACGAAATACCGCGCGTGACGCGCCGAAGGTCCTGAGGCCTCGCTCCGTTCAGGGGCGAAGGATGGAAGCCGCTCTTCTTCGAGGTACGACGATTTGCAGCGGGCACTGCATGCGCCTATTGCCGCAACACAGGCTCCCTTAGCCGAACGTTTATGGGGGCCTGAAGCACCGCGTCCGCCCGAACTCGCGCCGGTACCGCGCACTGCGGCGACGCGGCTGCCGCTCACAGCGGCGCAAAAGCGATTCTGGCTGTTCGACCGCCTCGAGCCGGGCAGCCACGTTTACAGCGTGGGCGAAGCGTTTCGCGTTCGCGGCCCGCTCGACGCCGGGCACTTGCAAGCGGCGTTGGACGTGGTGCTGCGACGGCACGAGATCCTGCGCACTGCGTTCGGCGACGTCGACGGCGAGCCGCGGCAACGAGTCGTCGACAGCGCGCGCGTCGTCCTCGAAACGGCTGATGTTTCGGCGACACCCGGCGGGGAGCGCCTGGATCGCGCCACCGCACTCTGCGCGGCCTCGCAACGCCGCGCGTTCGATCTCGCGGAAGCCCCGCTCGTGCGCGCGCTACTCGTGCGCGTCGCAGCGGACGACCACGTGCTCAGCGTCACGCTGCACCACATCATTGCGGACGACACCGGCCGCGGCAATTTCTTGCACGATCTGAGCGTCGCGTACGCCGCCGTCGCAGCCGGCAAAACGCCGGAGTTGGATTCGTTGCCCGTGCAATATGCCGACTTCGCGCTGTGGCAGGACAATCTCTTCGATGCAACGGCACTGAACAAACAGCAGCGCTACTGGCGCCGCACCTTAGCCGGACCACTGCCGACATTAGAACTCCCGGCGGACCGGCCGCGCCCGCCGACGCAGCGCTTTGCGGGAGCACGCGTCCGCGTGACGCTCGAGCCGGCGTGTGTGGCCGCGCTGCGCGCGCTCGCGCACGGGGAGGGCGCGACGCTCTTCATGGCTTTGATGGCTGCGTATCAGACGCTGCTGCACCGCTACACCGCGCAGACCGACCTGCTCGTCGGCTTTCCGGTCGCGGGCCGCGCCATGCCGGCGACGCATGCGCTCGTCGGCTGTTTCATCAACACCGTGGTGCTCCGCGCGAACATCACGCGCGACGTGCCGTTCCGAACGTTTCTCCGCCGCGTGCGCGACCGCGCACTCGAAGCGTACGACAATCAGGATCTGCCCTTCCAAGCGGTCGTGGAGACAGCCGCGCCGGAACGCCGTCTCAATACCGGTACGCTCGTGCAGACGATGATGCAGCTGCGCAACACGCGCCGGCCCTCGCTGCGCGTTCCCAACGCATGCGTGGAACCGATCGCCGTCGAAACCGGTGCGTCGAAAACGGACCTGCTGCTCGACGCCCTCGAATCGCCCGACGGCATCGTGTGCACGTTCGAGTACGACACCGATCTCTTCGACGAGTCCAGCATCAGCCGGCTGGCCCACAATTTCAAGACGCTCGTCCACGGCATCGTAAGCAACCCGGACCTGCCCGTCGGCCGGCTTGCGCTGCTGTCCGCCGCGGAGCGCGCGAGCGTCGAGCGTGAATGGAACGCGACGGAAGTACCATTGCCGGCGCAGTGCGCGGTTCATCGGCTCTTCGAGACGCAGGTGCGGCGCGCGCCCGACGCCGCCGCAATCGTCTCGGGCACCGAATCGCTGTCCTACGGCGAACTGAACGCGCGAGCGAACCGCCTCGCACGCCGCCTGCGCGCGGCCGGTGCCCTCCGTCGCGACAGCTACGTCGGCGTGTGCCTGGAACGCTCGGCGGAAGCGGTCATCGCGTTTGTCGCCGTCCTCAAGGCCGGCGCGGCATACATGCCGCTCGACCCGTCGTATCCCGCGAATCGGCTGGCGTTCATGCTGCAGGACGCGAACCCCGTAGCGGTCATTGCGACGACCGCGACCGTCGCGGTCATGGAAGCGGGCGCCATTCCCTGCATTCTCTTGGACCGCGACGCGGCAGCGATCGACGCTGAGTCCGGCGCCGACCTCGGCGGCGTCGCCGCCGACGGCAGCGCTCTCGCGGCCCTGTTGTATACGTCCGGCTCGACGGGACGCCCGAAAGGCGTCATGCTCGAGCACCGCTCGATCGTGCGGCTCGTGATGAAGTCCGACGTCTGCCCGATCACGCCGTCCGACGTGCTCTCGCACGCTGCGAGCATTTCGTTCGATGCGGCGACGTTCGAGGTTTGGGGCGCGCTTCTGAACGGCGCACGGCTCGCGATCGTGCCGAAGGACGTCGTGCTTGCGCCGGCCGCGCTTTTCGACGCGCTGGCGCAGTACGGCGTCACCGTCGCGTTCTTCACGACCGCGTTGTTCAACATTCTGGCGGAAGCCGATGCGGCGGGCTTCCGCCGCCTGCGCAGCGTCATCATCGGCGGCGAGGCGCTCGACCCGCGCTGGATCCGCGCGGTGCAGCACAACGGGCCGCGGGCGCTCGTCAACGCGTACGGTCCGACCGAAGCGGCGACGTTCGCAACCTCGCATCGGATCGTCGAACGCTGCGACGGCGCGACACCGATCTCCATCGGCACGCCCATTGCAAACACCACCGCGTACGTGCTCGACGCCGAGGGTGAGCTGGTTCCGATCGGCGTCGCGGGCGAACTCTACATCGGCGGGCCGGGCGTCGCGCGCGGGTATCACGACCGGCCGGATTTGACCCGCGAGAAATTCGTTCGCGATCCGTTTTCCGCCGATCCGCGCGACCGGCTCTACCGCACGGGCGACCGCGTGCGTCGCGAGGCTAACGGCCGGCTGACGTTCTTGGGCCGCATCGATCGCCAGGTGAAAATTCGCGGCTTCCGCATCGAACCCGGCGAAATCGAAGCAGCGCTCGCGCAACATCCGGCGGTCCGCGATGCGGTGGTGACCGTGGAAACCGATTCCAGCGGTGACAAGCGCCTCGTCGCGCACGTCGCGCGAGCGGGCGACGCGTGCGACGGAGCGGCGCTGCGCGGTTGGCTGCGCGGGCGGCTGCCGGAGTTCATGGTGCCCGGCCGCTTCGTCCTCCTCGAGGCGTTGCCGCTCAACGCGAACGGCAAGATCGACCGGGCGGCGCTCGCAACCGCACCGCGCACGCGTGCCGGCGCGACGACCGCCGTCACGCCGCAGCGCACGAGTACGGAGGAACGCCTCGCGCGCATTTGGTCGGACATCTTAGGCGTGGAGCACGTCAAGAGCGACGACGACTTCTTCAGCCTCGGGGGCCACTCGCTTTCCGCAGCGCGGCTCGCCGCGCGCGTTCACGACGAACTCGGCAAGACGATTCCGTTACGGACGCTCTTCGAATATCCGACGGTCGCGGGGCTAGCGGCCGCGCTTGCCGAGCAGCCGGCCGCCGTCGCGAGCGGCGATACCGTGCCGCGGCTCGCGCAGCAAACCGCGTATCCGCTGTCGTTCGCGCAGCAGCGGCTGTGGTTCGTGCAGCAGTTCGAGCCGCTCGCATGTCATTATCACCTCGTGCGCGTGTTTCGGCTGACGGGACGGCTCGACCGCGATGCGCTGGTGAAAGCGCTGGACGCACTCGTGGCCCGTCACGAGGCGCTTCGCACGCGTTTTCCGCTCGCCGGTGACGCGCCGGTGCAGTGCGTCGATGCGCCGGGCCCGATGCATTTGGAAACGCTCGATCTGCGCGCACACGAACCGAGCGAGCGCGCGCGTTTCACGGAGGCACGCGTCGCACAGGAGCATCAACGGCCTTTCGACTTGGTGCGCGGCCCGCTGGTTCGCGCCGCGCTGATCGCGCTGGATGCACACGATCACCGCTTGCTGCTCGCGTTCCATCACATCATCACGGACGGCTGGTCGGAAAGCATCTTTGGACGCGAGTTCGGCGCGCTCTATACCGGTTTTGCCGGTGGCGCGAACATTGCCGCGGCGCTTGCGGATGTCCCCGCACGCTACGTGGACGTGGCGGCGTGGCAGCGCGCGTCGCTGAGCGGCGCGACGCTCGAGGGCCACCAGCGTTACTGGCGCGCGCGTCTCGCGAAGCCGCTGCCGCCGCCGGCGTTGCCGCCCGACCATGCGCGTCCGGCGCGCCAATCCTTCCACGGCGAGCACGTGCGCGGCGTGATTCCGGCGGACGTCGCGACCGCGCTTCACGACGTCAGCCGGCGGGGCGGTGCCACCCTCTTCATGACGGCGCTTGCCGCGTTTACCTTATTGCTGCACCGCAGGACCGGCCGCAGCGACATCGTCGTGGGGACGGCCGTTTCCGGCAGGCGGCGTCTGGAAATGGAAGCGGTCATCGGGTTCTTCGTGAATTCGCTGCCGGTGCGCATGGACGTGAGCGGGTCACGATCCTTTGCCGAACTGCTCGCGCACGTGCGTTCCCGCGTGCTTGAGGCGCTCGACCATCAGGATCTACCGTTCGAGCAGATCGTCGGAGCGGCAGACGCGGAGCGTCGTCAGAACCGCCATCCCCTCTTCGACATCATGTTCGTCGTGCAGAACGCGCCGCGCAGCGTCCTGCATGTACCGGAGCTCGAGGTAACGCCGGAAACGGTGAACGGCCACACGTCGAAGTTCGATCTGACCGTCGAGCTGACGGAAAGCGATCGCGGGCTCGAGTATCACTTGGAGTACGCGACCGATCTGTTCGAGCATGCGACGATCGAACGCCTCGCGGACGACTACGCCACGCTGCTGCGCGAGGTGAGTGGGGGGGACGTGGTTTCGATCGGCGCCGCGCTTCCGCAACTCCCGGCGGACGAGGAGCCGTGCGTCGTTCCAAAACGGGAATGCTCGGCAAGCGGCCCGCTCAACACGCGTGAGGCGCGGCTCGCCGAGATCTGGATGGAACTGCTGCACGTCGACCGGCCCGCCGCGGACGACGATTTCTTCGAGCTCGGCGGGCATTCGCTGCTCGCGGCGCGACTGATCGCACGCATCGAAGAACGCTTCGGAACACGATTGTCGTTCGCGACGCTCTTCGAGCACCCCACGATCCGGCATCTCGCGCGCGCACTCGGCAGCGATGCGCCCCCTGAAGCCGCGACGCCGCTGATCGTCGCGAAGCGCGGAACCGGCCTTCCGCTCGTGCTGTTTTCGGGCGATGTCGGCGCCGGCAATGCCTATTTCCGGCGCCTGGTGAAGTATGTCGGCGACCGCACCGTCTACGTGCTGCCGCCGCACGGCCTCGACGGCGGCCCAATTCCACCAACGATCGAAGCGATGGCCGCCGACGCACTCGCAACGCTCGACGCGCACGGCGTCAGCGGCCCGTACGCCGTCGCCGGCTACTGTAACGGTGCCCTCGTCGCATTCGAGCTCGCACGCCGGCTCGCGGAACGCGGCGCTGCCGCACCCTGCGTCATTCTCGTCGCCGCGCACGCCTGCAGTCCGCAGCTCGTGCGCATTCGCAAACTGCTGCATACATTTGCGCGGCCGTTGCGCCTGAGCGCGCAGTCCGAGACGCGCTGGTCGCTGCGCATGTGCGACCGCATCGAACGGCTGAGGAAAGCGGGCGGCGCGCGCGGCGTCGTGCGCGTGCTGGGCAGCGAAATGCGGCGCGCGCTCGCGCGCGTCCGCCGGCCGGCGGCAAGCGCAGCGCACGCGCGCCCGGCCGGCACCCCAGACATGCTGTTCGAATACTATCAACGCGTCGCCGGATACGTCGCTCAGCCGTATGAAGGGCGCGTGTGCGTCTTCAAGCCCGCCGGCGAGACGCAGCCGCGCGGACTCGACGCATCGCTCGGCTGGGCAGGCGTCGCGCGGGAAGCGGTCGTCGAGGAAATCCCCGGCGACCATTTCAGCATTCTGACGACGCACGCGGTGGCGCTGGGCGAACGGCTGCGCGCGCGTCTCGACGCTCTCAGCGGCGTCTAAGCGAATTTCGCGCCGCTCGCGCGTTCCTTCGGGTACGACGACGTCAGCGTGCTCGTCAGCAGCCTGCGAGGAGTCACACCATGAACATCATTCGATTCGTCGCCGTTGCCGCGACGCTCGCTCTCGCCGCGTGCGGCGGGGGCTCCTCAGGCAACAGCCTGCCGCCCAACTCGTTCGGCACATGCGATCCCGGAACCGCCGTCGCGCTGGCGCGCCCCGCGCAAGGCCAAGCCGGCGTCGCAACCAGTCAAAATCCCATTGAAATCGTCGCCAGCGGCAACAACAACACCCTCGGCACCAGCTTCCAAAGCTGGGATCTCATATTGCAGCCGCAGTTCGGCGCATCGATCACCAGCTCGCCGCTCAGCGCCGCCGCGGATCCGAGCGGCCCGCATCCTTTCGCTTCGGATTTCTTCTATAGCGGGAGCGTTTCGGGACTCGCGTTCGGAACAGCGTACACCGTCTTCCTGAACAGCTTCGCGTCGAACTGCACGCCGGTGGCGATCGGGTCGTTCTCGACGTAGAGTTCTACCGCCCGAAGAGGTGCCCATGCGCGTCTTCTTGACCGGAGCGACCGGCTACATCGGAGGTGCGATTTGCGCCGCGTTGCGCGCGCATGGGCACGCCGTCGTCGGACTCGCGCGGACGGCCGAGGCCGCTATGAAGGTATCCGCCGCGGGCGGAACGCCGCTCGCCGGGGACTTGGACGACGGCGCCGCTCTCGCAGCGGCCGCACGTGACACCGACGGCGTCATCCACGCCGGAGCGGTGCGCGGACCAGCCATGGCGGAGACCGACGAGGCCGCCGTGCATGTGCTGCTCGCCGCGCTCGAAGGTTCGCACAAGCCCTTCATCTACACGAGCGGCGCCTTCGTTTACGGCGACACCGGCGACGGCGTCGCCGGCGAAGATCATCCGCTGGCGGCGGATTCGATCATTCCGTGGCGTCAAGCGCTGGAGCGCGAGGTCATCGCTGCGGCCGCGCGCGGCGTGCGCAGTGTCGTCGTTCGCGTGCCGCTGGTGTACGGCAACGGCGGAAGCTTCATCATCCCGCGGCTGCTCGGGCTCGCCCGCGCCGAGGGCTGCGCGCATTATGTCGGCACCGGAGAAAACCGGTGGTCCGCCGTGCACGTCGACGATCTTGCCGACCTATTCGTGCGAGCCTTGCACGGGGCGCCCGCCGGCGCGACGTTCAATGCCGCGGCCGGTGCGCCCGTACGCTGGAGCGCGCTGGCCGCGGCGATAAGCCGCGCGGCCGGCGTGGGCGGAAGGGTCACGCCATGGACCGTCGACGATGCCCGGGCGGCATTCGGACCGTACGCGCCCGGCTTTTTGCAAAACCAGCAGCTGTCATCCGAGCGCGCCATGACGGCGCTCGGCTGGCGGCCGCACCGGCCCTCGGTCCTCGACGACGTCGAGCACGGGTCGTACGCGTAGCGCACGCGAATGCGCTGGGGCCACATGTCCACCCGAGGGACTTCATGACCACCGACCGAGCAACGTTTCTGACCGGCGTCGCGGGAACGGCGGCCGTTGCCGCGGCAGCACCGGCCTTCGCCGCGAGCCCCGACGATATCGCGCGCGACACGCGCGGCATGACGTTCACGACGCTGCGGGACGGTAATGTGGATCATATCGGCATTCGCACGGCGCGCGGCATCGTCGACGTCGCGCGCGCGGCGGCTGGGATGAGCATTACCGATGCGCCACAAACCATCGACGACCGCGCGCACATCGCGGAGACCGGCGAAAAGACGCCGCCGTTCCCGGATCTCTTCAACAAGTACAACACGACGCTCAATCGGCACGGCGGTACCGTCGCCGTGTCGCATTTGCCCGCGAAGAATTTCGATTACGAATCGGAGCTGACGTTCGTTGTCGGCAAGCATGCCAACAACGTCTCTGAAGCAGACGCGCTGAAGTACGTTTACGGCTACACTATCGTGCACGACTTCACCGCACGCGACGCACAGATGCGCGTGTCGCAGTGGATGACCGGTAAAACGCCGGATCAATTCGCGCCGATCGGTCCGTGGCTCGTCACTGCAGATCAAATTCCGGATCCGCAGACGCTGCAGATCCAAACGTTCGTGAACGACGAGAAAACGCCGCGTCAGGATGCGAATACGGCGCAGATGATCTTCAACGTAGCGCACATTCTCAGTTACACGTCGTCGTTCATCACGCTGGAACCGGGCGACGTGGTGTTTACCGGCACGCCGCAGGGCGTCATTTCGGGCTATCCCAAAGAGAAACAGGTCTGGCTGAAACCGGGCGACCGCATCCGTTCCGTGATTACGAAACTGGGCGAACTGCACTTCAGCCTGGTGTGACCGCCGATGCGGCGGCCGCGTACGAACGGTACATCGGCTGCTGGAGCCGCCGCGTCGCCGCCGATTTTCTTCCGTGGCTCGCCGTGGCGCCGGACGCCGCGTGGCTTGACGTCGGGTGCGGCTCGGGAGCGCTGGCTCAAACGATTCTCGCGCAGCGCCGGCCTGCCAAAGTGGATGCGTGCGACCGTTCGAGCGAGTTCGTCGCGCGTACGCGTGCGGCCACCGCCGATGACCGCGCGTCGTTTGTTGTCGCCGACGCCTGCGGGCTTCCGTTCCCGGACCGCTCGTACGACGCGGTCGTCTGCGGCCTCGTCCTCCCATCGCTCGACGATCAGCCGCGCGCGCTCGCCGAGTTCGTCCGAGTGGCACGGCCGGGCGGCATCATCGGCGCGTACGTGTGGGATTTCGATGGCGAAATGCAGATACTGCGGTATTTCTGGAATGCCGCAACGGCGTTGACCCCGCAGGCGGACGAACCGGACGACGAACGTTTCGCGATCTGCAAGCCGGAACCGCTTGCAGCGGCGCTGCGCGCCGCCGGGTTGCACGACGTTGTCGTGACGGCGATCGACGCGCCCGCGCGCTTCGCGAACTTCGAGGACTACTGGGACCCGTTCTTGACCGGAACGGCGCCCGCGCAGGTGCACGTGCAGTCGCTGTCCGGCGCGCAGCGCACGACCCTCCGCGAGCGTCTGCGCGCGGCGTTGCCGGTCGCCTCCGACGGCTCGATCCCGCTCGTGGCGCGCGCGTGGGCCGCGAAAGGACACGCGTAACGATGCACATCAAGCGGAGCCCGACCCATAACGTCTCGGATCGGTCGATCGCGCCCGTCGTGCGCGTCGCGCCCGGCGCTACAATCGTCGTGGAACTCGAGAACGCGTCGGGCGGACAGCTCGCGCGCGATTCGAATGCGAGCGCGCTCCTCACGGGAATGCGCGTCCCGAGCGTCCCGATGATCGGCACCGGACGACGGGGGTAGCGACGCTGCGGATCTCGCTCGAACGCGACCGAGAGTTGCCTGCGCCGATGCTCTTGACCGATGCGCGCTCGCAGCGCACCGGCCGTGCTTTCGTGACAACCGGCATCGGTCCGGATCTCCTCGGCGCAGCGCGCAATGCCACGAACGCGATGATCGCGGAAATCGTCCGCCGCACGACGCTGCCCGAAGTCGACGCATACCTGCTCGCGAGCGTCGCGGCTGATCTCAAAATCAGCGAAGTCGTCGACGTTCCGAACTGGGTCGTATCGCTGCATATCAACGCCGCGCTGCTGGCGTAACGCAAACGCACACGGCCGGCGTTCACTTTCGCACGGGACGGCCGTCTCTGTTCCGCGCTCGCACGAATCGATGCGCGCAGCGGTACGCCGGTTGCCCTCGTGCTGCGCTGGGCTGCGCGCAAGCGCTATTTTTTTCACCGCCGTATGGGAGTCTTAAGTTTCCGCGAGTACGTTTCAGTTCAGAGGTTGAACGATATGGACGAAACGATGGTTCGGCTCGACGGCGGAGCGTTTCTCATGGGCTCCGCAGCGTTCTATCCGGAAGAGCGGCCCGTGCGGCGGG
>JBHEMQ010000039.1:0-8235 GCA_046262475.1 Candidatus Velthaea sp. | reverse complement strand
CTTCGCGGCCGCGACCCGGTACATCACCGTCGCGGAACGACCGCTCGAACTGGCGGCGGCGGCCGGTGCAGCGGCGCAAACCTTCCCCGCGGGCTCACTTGTGTTCGCACCGACGCCCGGTCCGGTCGACCTCACCGACTCGCGCACGTGGTGGCGGTACGTGGAGGGCGCCGACTGGAAGCATCCCGAGGGGCCGCAGAGTTCGCTCGAAGGCCGCGACGATCATCCGGTCGTGCACGTCGCGTACGACGATGCGGCGGCCTACGCGCAGTGGGCCGGTAAAGCGCTGCCGACGGAAGCGGAATGGGAATTCGCGGCGCGCGGCGGCCTCGACGGCAAGATCTTCACGTGGGGCGACGAGCGCGAGCCTGGCGGCGCCATCATGGCCAACACGTGGCACGGCGAATTTCCATGGCAGAACACGTTGCGCGATGGTTTCGAGCGCACCTCGCCGGTCGGCGCGTTTCCGCCGAATGCTTACGGCCTGTTCGACATGGCCGGCAACGTGTGGGAATGGACGTGCGACTGGTACCGCGTTTACAACAGCGAAGCTGTCGCGCACGGCAAACCGTGCTGCGCGCCGGCGGACCTGCGGCCGGCGAGCGCGGACGACAGCTTCGATCCGGACGAACCGGAGATTCGCATTCCGCGCAAGGTGCTCAAAGGCGGCTCGCACCTGTGCGCGCCCAACTACTGCTTGCGCTTTCGGCCCGCGGCTCGCATGCCGCAGATGGTCGACACCGGCATGAGCCACCTCGGGTTCCGTTGCGTGCAACGCGCGTAAACCGCGAAAAGATATTCGCTTAGAAGCGCATTCCCGATACCGCACGGCTGGCCGCCGCCTCGATGATCTGGTTCACGATACCGGTGCGGCCGCCGCGCGGCGTGCACGCATCGCGCGGCGTGCCGCCGATCGGTACCGGCCCCGGAATCCCGAAGGTTCCGCCGATCGGCGGATGTTCGTTCCAGCCGCCGTTCGGATTCACGGGCGCTTTCGTTCCCGCATCGGTGCCGGGGGCGGGAACATCGACAGGTGCGTTTGCCGATGCGTTCGCCGGATCGGCCGACGCCGCGGGAGCGGTGCCGGGCGCCGTGCGTTCGCGCCGCTGTGTTTGCGGCAGCGGCTCCGTGCGCGGCGCCGCCTGCGGACGCGCCGCAACGGTTTGCGCGCGTTGATGCGCGAGGGTCAGCGCCGCGGCGGCGCGCGCCTGCGCGCGGCGGGCGGCGTGCTCCTCGAGCGCCGCTTGGCGGCGCAGGTGCGCGAGTTCCACTTCTTGCGCGCGGAGGCGCGCACGCAGCACCGCATCTTCGTGATTGACGGCGGGCGCAACAACTGCTGCGGCGTGATGGCGAACGACCGGCACCGGTGCGACAGTCGCGGCGTGCTGCACGCGCGGCGGTGCCGCGTGCTGCTGCGCTCGCCGATGCGTGAGCGGCACTGCCGGGGCACGAACGGCCGGTGCGGCTTTGGCCGCGGGCGCCGGCGCGTCGTGCTTCATCGCGGCACCGGTAAAGACGTAACCCAGGGCGACGGACACGGCGGCGGTTACAGCGATGACGGCGGTCCCGAAACGGCGCGTCGCCCAGGCGAGAACTTGGCGCTGCGTCTGCGGCGGCTCGTCGCCGAAGAGCGCGGGATTTTCAGCGATGAGACGCTGAGCGAGAAGCGGATCCTCGAGTGACGCCAACCGATCGTCGATGACGTCTGGTTTGGGTGGCTGCACAACCGACATGCGAAAACCTCGAGAGTGCGGGACGTCGATGCCTGCGATGGTAGCACGCCGATCACCGGCGAGGCCTGGGAACGGTCTGAGGCGGCGGCTGTACCGCGCCGGCGCAACCGGAACGAAACGAATCAGTCGCGACGTGACCGTTACGCCCGGCGGCCGAAATTCGGGCTCGTCGTGCGTTTTTCGCCGAGACTGTGCAGGTACGCATAGATCGCGTGCAAATCGCGTCGCCGGCAATTGCTGGATGTTCCACCACGACATCGGTGGATGCGTATCGCGCGGACCTCCGGCGGCGGCCCGCATCTTCGTAGCAGGCGCCTTCGCCGCCGTCGGTTTCCTCCCCTCAGCCGCGAAAGCGCAGCGGCCGCAAGTTTCCGCAACAGCGCAGGTGATGCCGGCTCAGGCGTGCCTAAGCTGATGCAATCACATCGTGCGAAAGGAATTTCTATGAAGGTAGATCGCCTGCTTACTTCGGTGACCGCAGCCGCGCTTCTAGCCGCTGTTGTGTTTCCGGCAACCGCCGCCGACACCCACAAAGTCTACGCGCTGACCGCGCAAAACAGCTCGAACGAAATCGGAACCGTCACGCTCACGTCCGTCGGCGACAAAACGAAGGTGGACGTCGCAATCGCGAACGCGCCTGCCGGCGTCGCGCAGCCGATCCACGTGCACGAAGGGACGTGCGCGAAACTCGATCCCAAGCCGAAGTATCCGCTCACGACCGTAATGGAGGGCGTGTCGACGACCACTTTGGACGTCCCGATGGACAAGCTCATCGCGGGCGGCATGGCCGTGAACGTCCATAAGTCGACGAGCGACATCCCCACGTACGTCGCGTGCGGCGATTTGGGAGCGATGAAGAAATAGCTCGGCGTGCGGCGGACGGCGCGCACGCCGTCCGCCGGCTCATGGTACGCCCGCTGCACCGCGTCCCTGCGGCAGTTTCCACCCGAGCATCTTCGAGGCGACGAGCGTGCGCAGCACTTGCGCGGTCCCTCCGCCGATCGTGAACATGCGAACGTCGCGCAGCATCCGCTCGAGCGGATAGTCGCGCGAATACCCGCGCGCACCGAAAAGTTGGAGCGCGTCGTTCACGATTGCGATCGCTGCCTCCGACGCGAACAATTTCGCTTGCGCCGCCAGATTCGCATCGGGGAAGACGCCGCCGCCTTCCGCGCCGTGCGAGCGCGCGGCGGAGTAGAGCATCAACCGCGACGCCGTCAAACGCGTTTGCATATCGGCCAGCATCCACTGCAAGCCCTGAAATTCGCCGATGGGCCGCCCGAATTGCTCGCGTGTCTTCACCCAGGCCACGGCGTGCTCCAACGCACCGGCAGCGACGCCCATCGCCACCGAGCCGGCGCCGACGCGCTGGCTGTTGTACGCCGTCATCAAGCCCGCGAAGCCGCGCCCAAAGCCGCCCGGCGGCAGCAGCACCATCTCCGCCGGGATTTGCAAATCGTCGAACGCCAATTCGGCCTCGGGCATGCCGCGTAAGCCGAGCGTGCGTTCCCGCCGCACCACGCGGAAGCCGGGCGCGTCATCGCGCACCGCGAGGAAACCGCCGATGCCCAATTCCGTGCCTGCGTCGTCGAAAACGCGCGCGAGAATCAGATGCAACCGTGACACACCGCCGCCTGTGATCCAGTGTTTATTGCCGTTGATCACGTACGCAGCGCCGCGCCGGTCGGCTCGCGTGCGCAGCGCCTTCGCATCGCTTCCCGCATCCGGTTCGGTGATGCAAATCGCCGGCTTGTCGCCGGCCAGCACCAGTTCGGCCGCAAGCCGCTTCTGCGCGTCGCTGCCGTACGCCATCACGGCGGAGAGGCGCCCATGTTGGCTTCGACGACGATATGCGCCGTCACGGTGCACCACTTCGCGAGCTCCTCGACGACGAGCACCGCATCGAGAAACGACGCGCCCGCGCCGCCGAACTCGCGCGGAATCGTCATGCCCATGTAGCCCTCGGCGCAAAGGGCCTGCACGATGTCCCACGGATAGGCTTCGTCGCGATCGATCTCGGCGCCGCGCGGCTTCACCACGCGTTCCGCGAACGCGCGCGCGCGCAGCTGCAGCGCGCGTTGCGCGTCATCCAGACCGAGCGGCGAACGCACGCCGTCCGCGCTCACCGCCGTTCGCACGCAGGCATCACGATCGCGGCTTTGCCGACGATGCGCCGCTCCATCAGATCGCGAATCGCGTCCGGCGCATCGGCGAGCGCATAGGTGGCGGCGACGCGCGGCTGCAGCGTGCCGCGGGCGATCAGTTCGAAGACCGCGGCGAGGTTGTCCCGGTTTCTTTGCGGATTGCGCGCCGCCCAAGCGCCCCAGAAGATGCCGCGGACGTCGAGTTCTTTGAGCAGGATCCGGTTCGCCGGAATCTGCGGGATCGTTGCGGAGGTGAATCCGACGATGAGAATGCGCGCTTCGCGCCGCGCACCGCGCAGGGCAGCATCGAACTGCGCGCCGCCCACGTTGTCGACGACGACGTCGACGCCGCCGTCGCCGGTGCGCTTCAGCGTATCTGCCAGATCGGAAGCGGCCGCATCGAGGACGACGTCCGCGCCGGCATCACGCGCCGCGTCGCGCTTGGCGCCGGACGTCGCGGCGGCGACGACATGCGCGCCGAGCGCTTTGGCAAGAGCCGTCGCCGCGGTGCCGACGCCCCCGCCCGCGCCGGTTACGAAGACCCATTCGCCGGGACGCAGGCGCGCGCGATCCGCGAGCGCGTGATACGCGGTACCGTACGTCGTCATCAACCCCGCGCCGGTGAGCATGTCGACGGCCGGCGGCAATGTAACGGCGAGCGCTGCGTTTACGACCGCGCGTTCGGCGAATGCACCGCCGCCGTTCGTCGGCGCGATGACACGGTCGCCCGGGCGCAGGTCGCGCACGCCGTCGCCCACCGCGCGCACGACGCCGGCCGCTTCGACGCCGGGCGTGAACGGGAGCGGCGGCCGAATCTGATACAGCCCTTGGACGAGCAGCGCGTCCGGAAAGTTGAGGCCCGCGGCATGGACGTCGATGAGCGCCTCCCCGGCGCCGGCCACCGGCTCGGGGACGTCCGTCACGACGAGCGCTTCCGGCGGCCCGAGTGCGCGGCACACAACGGCTTGCATCAGCGCGTCTTCGGAACGCTGCATGAAGCCCCCGGTCATTCGCGTCGTCGCCGACGCACCGGGCGCTTCTTTAGCGCGCGCGCCGGCTCACGGACCCGCGCGTTCGCGCACGAGGCGGGCGTCGAGCGAAAAACGCCCGGGCCCGGCAAAGACAAGCGCCGCCGAAACGACGAGATAGAGCAGCGCCGGCTCGTAGGTGTGTCCCGGCCCGGAGAAGGCGGCGCCGCGCGGAAGCTCGGCAAGGAACAGCGCGACGAACATGTCGACGGCGATAAAGAACGCCGCGATCGACGTGCAAATGCCGAGCACGAGCACGACGCCGCCCACAAACTCCGCGAACGCCGCGGCGGCCATGACCGGCGGCGGCGCGATCGCGTGCGCGCCCATCCACCCCGTCGGGTTCTGAATTTTAGGATAACCGTGAACGATGAAGGCGATGCCGACGATCAGGCGGATGAGCAGCAGACCGAGCGATGCGCGGTTGCCGATGGGGGGTGCGTGAAAAAAAACGCTTCATGCGGAGCGTAGCGTCTTGCGCGCTTGGATCTGAAACCGCGTATCGACCAGGCGGCTGAAGTCGAGTTTCGCGGACATTTGATCCGCGAGATACAAATTCGCTTCGGCGGTCGCGCGCACGCCGTCGATGCGAATTTCGCCGTCGCGCGTGAACGCCGGATGCGCGTGTTCGTATGTGCGCTGCCAGTCCGCGGCGGACAGGCCGCCGCGTTGTTCGTCGTTGAGCGCACGCGCCACATCCGCCGGCGGACGCGTGCCCATGAAGCGCAGCGCGCGCACGAGGGCGTTGACCACTTTTTGACACGTTGCCGGACGGCTCTGCGCCATGTCCGCGCGCGTCAACGCACCCGAGAACGCATACACGGGCAGCTGCATCGCACGGTGCGCGACGTCCGGCTGGTACAGATCGTACAGAAACGCCGCTTTGCCGGAAGCGACGAGCTGCGTCGCGAGCGGATCGTACGCGACGACCGCATCGACTCGGCCCGATTCGAGCGCGGTCGCGGCCGTCGTATCGCCGCCGACGCTCAGGATGCTGATGCCGTCGCGCGGGATGCCGTTCGTGCGCGCGAGCCACAGCGCGATTGCGTGCGAGCCGGAGCCCAGCGTCGTCACGCCGACCGGATGACCGCGCAGCGCGCCGAACGTCGCGTACTTGGCTTTGTCCGCCGCACGCACGAGAACGCCGGCGGCCGGCACCGACATGAATTGAACGATGAGCGGGATGTCCTTGCCGCGCAATTGCGCGAGGATCGCGTGATCTACGCCGCAGCCGGTGAAATCGACGCTGCCGCTCGCCAGGGCCGATGCCGCTTCCGCGCCGCCTTTCAAATATTGAAACTGGACGTCGAGGCCCTCGCTCGGAAGATATCCCAGCGCCGCGGCGAGGTCCCACGGCAAGTAGATCATCGAGTGACCGGGTCCGATGGCGACGCCGATGCGTTCGCCCGCCGCACGCGCCGGGCGTGCAAGCGACGCCGCGCCGGCCGCCGCAGCGCCCGTCAATAGGAAGCGAGAACGATTCACTCCGCACACCTCCGCCCGCCGTCGGGCCTACGATTGTCGCGGGTATCGGCGGAACCCTGTAGAAGCGCGCCCGCAATGGAAGCGGACGTCGTGGTGGCCGGCGGCGGCAACGCCGCACTGTGCGCCGCGATTTCGGCGCGCCGCGCGGGCGCGAGCGTCGTGCTGCTCGAGCGTGCCGACATCCGCCTGCGCGGCGGCAACACCCGGCACACCCGTGACATTCGCTTCGCGCACGACGCTCCGGCGGGCGCGGCAGCCGCCGGTACGTACGCGGTCGACGAATTTTATGCAGACCTGCTCCGCGTTACCGGCGGCGAAACGAACGAGCCGCTCGCATCTTTGACGCTGCGCGAATCGATGAGTCTGCCCCAATGGATGGCCGAGCAAGGCGTGCGATGGCAGCCGCCGCTGAGCGGAACGCTGCACCTCTCACGCACGAACGGCTTCTTCCTCGGGGGCGGGAAGCACATGGTGAACACGTACTTCGACACCGCGCAACGGCTCGGCGCCGTGGTCCGCTACGATAGTACCGTCACTGCGCTGATCACCGGCGGCGCACGCGCGCACGGCGTGGTGATACGCGGCGAACGCGGCGCCGAAGAGCGCATCACCGCCAAAGCCGTCGTCGTTGCGGCCGGCGGTTTCGAGGCCGACGTCGCATGGCTTAAAGAATATTGGGGCGAAGCGGCCGGCAACTTCGTCATTCGTGGAACGCCGCACAACACGGGGCTCGCGTTGAAAGCCATGTACGCCGCCGGTGCGCGGCGCGTCGGCGATCCGCGCGGTTTTCATTCCACCGCCGTCGACGCGCGGGCGCCGAAGTTCGACGGCGGCATCGTGACGCGCATCGACTCCATTCCGTTCGGCGTCGCTCTCAACGTCGCGGGCCGGCGTTTCTACGACGAGGGCGAAGATTTGTGGCCGAAGCGGTATGCGATTTGGGGCAAACTGATCGCCGAGCAGCCGCAGCAAACCGCCTTCGCCTTTTTCGACGCCAAAGTCGCGGGACGTTTCATCCCCTCCGCGTTTCCGGCGCTGACGGCCGCCTCGACGGGCGAATTGGCGGCGAAGATGGGTCTCGATGCGCGCGCGGCCACCGCGACGATCGACGGCTTCAACGCGGCGGTGCGGCCGGGAGGTACGTTCGCGCCGAGCGTTTTGGACGATTGCCGCACCGACGGTCTGGAGCCGCCGAAATCGCACTGGGCGCAGCGTCTCGATACGCCGCCGTTCTTCGGATACGTGCTGCGGCCGGGAATCACGTTCACGTACCTCGGTGCGGCCGTCGACGCGGACGCGCGCGTGCTGCGCGAGGATGGCGATCCGTTCGAAAACCTCTACGCGGCGGGTGAGTGCATGGCGGGCAACATTCTTTCGCGCGGGTATCTCGCGGGCTTCGGCCTTACCATCGGATCCGTCTTCGGACGCATCGCGGGAACGCGGGCGGCGGAACATGCACGACATCGACTTGCTCGCTGAAGCAAACCGGCAGTTCGCGGTGTGCAATGCATGCCGCTACTGCGAAGGCTTTTGCGCGGTGTTCCCGGCCGTCGAATTGCGCACGGCCCTGTCCGCCGGCGACTTGTCGTACGTGGCAAACGTTTGTCACGACTGCCGCATGTGCTACGACGCGTGCATGTTTACGCCGCCGCACGCGTACGGCATCAACATTCCGCCGCTGCTCGCCGCGGCGCGCGCCCTGACCGCCGTCCCGCCGCCGAAGCCGCGGGCCCGGCGGCGTCCGGCCGCCTCCAAGTCCGCGGCGGAGTGAGGGCCGGCCTCGGCGTCGTCGGCCTCGCGGTCGCCGTGGCGGGCTTCCCGGCGAGCGCCGGGGCCCAGTGGAGC
>JBHEMQ010000038.1:11086-26290 GCA_046262475.1 Candidatus Velthaea sp. | reverse complement strand
CCGTAAACACGGTGCCGCCGACGGCGATCAGCTGCTCGAAAGTTCCGGCAAACGACGTCAGCGGCGCGAGAATCGCGCGTGCGTCGGCACGCGCGTCCGCGAGGACGGCCGCGCGCTCGTCTGCGGCGAGCGCGCGCGCGCCGAGCAGCGGCAAATGCCGCTCCGACAATCGGACCGCGCCCACTTCCAGCGAGACGGTTCGCTCGACGTTGCCGCGCGTGCCGGCGGCAAATTCCGTGCTGCCGCCGCCCACGTCGAGCACGCCGACGCGGCCGTCGACTCGCAGCGCGTGCGTCGCACCGCGAAACGAATACGACGCTTCCTCCTCGCCGCTCAAGACGCGCGGTGCGATGCCGGTCAGCGTTTGCACCGCGGCGCGGAAATCGGCGGCGTCGTCGGCGCGCCGCAGCGCGCTCGTCGCGATGACGTCGAGCAATGCGTCCCGCGTCCGGACCGTCGCGACGTAGTCCGCGACAACCGCGAGGGTCCGCGCGCGCGCGTCCCCGTCGAGCCGGCCGCTGCGTCCGAGCCCGCTGCCGAGCCGCGTTCCGACGGATTCGGCGATCAGCACATCCTCGCCGCGCAAGATTAGAAGGCGCGTGGAATTCGTGCCGATCGAGATGACTGCGCGGTTCGTGCTAATAGCGTTTGCTGACCGTCGCCTCGCGCGTGCGGCCGATGGTCGAGACGGACCGTTCGTAGTCTTGCAGCGCGATTCCGACGTACAGCGTGTCGATGATGGTGAGTTGGGCGATGCGGCTGGAGCCGGCGTCGCTGTGAAATGCTGTTTGCTTCGCGGCGGTAAACAACTTGATGTCGGCAACCTTGGTAATCGGCGAGGTGGACCGGTGGGTGATACAGATCGTGGTGGCGCCGTTGCGCTTCGCGTTCGAAAGGGCATCGGTGACGTCGCGGGATGCGCCGGTATGCGAAATGCCCAGGGCCACGTCGCTTTTGCCGAGCAGCGCCGATGACATCGCCATCATGTCGCCGTCGGACAGTGCGACTGCCGGAACACCGAGTTTGACGAACTTGTGATAGGCGTCGAGCGCAAGCGGGTTGGAGCCGCCGACACCGTACACTTCGACGCGGCGCGCGCGAGCGAGCGCCTTGACGGCCGCCTCTAGCTCGGCGTCGGCGAGCACTTCGATCGTATCGCGCAGCGCTTGCGCGTTGGCTTGAAAAACCTTCGTTTTGATCGTCTGCAGCGAATCGCCCGACTCGATGGCGGCGTAGATCTCGCTCGTCGGCTCAACGAGATCCCGCGCCAGCACGATCTTGAATTCCTGATAGCCTTTGTAGCCGATCTTTTGACAGAGCCGCACGACGGTGGACTCGCTCGTGTTTGTACGTTCCGCAAGCTCGGTCACCGTTAGGTAAATCAGATCGTCCGGGTGGCGCAGAATGAAATCGGCGACACGCTGCTCCGCAGTCCGCAGCGTCGCGTACGTTCCCTGAATTCGAACGAAGCTGCCGGGAACTTTAACCGGATCCACGCGCACGTCAGTCATGAGACCGAGCGGCTTCGCCGGATTACGGACCCTCGCCTCGGAAGAGCTTGGCGCGCTGCTTCTTGCGGAAGAGATGCCGCTCGAAGGGTTGCGGCCGGTCGGGAGGCGCCCACGATTCCGTTTCGCGCAGGTAGTTCGCGATTTGCGCTTCGAAGGTCGGATCCGTCAGCGCGGGCACCGGCGCGGTCGGCACGATCGGCTCGTCCACGCGCGTCTTCGCAAGGACCAAGGTCTTGCCGATCAGATCGAAGGGCAGCGTTGCGGCTTTGGCGTCGAGCGCTCGCGTGTACGTGGCGCGGTTCGCGTTGACGTCGCCGATGGGCACGGCCATGACGCGACCGTCCTCGAGGCGCACGGCGGCGCCGAGGGCATGAACATTGATCACGCGTCCGCGAACGCGCTTATGGCCGGCCGTCATGCTTCTTCAGATAAATGATCGCTTCGCGATCGGACACGAGGTGCAGCTTGTCGTGAATTTCCGGTATCGCACCGCGCGGATCGGACAAACGTCGAACATCGCGCTGTTGCGCGATACGTTTGGCCTGCAACATGCGGATTTCGGCATCGACGGCGTGCAGCTCGTGCGCGAGCGCGACGTTTTTTTCGATGATGCGGGCGAACTGAAAGCCCACGACGCCGACGAACGCGGAAACGATGCCGACGACGATGATCCGGCCGATCACGCGCAGCATCATGCCGCTCCGATCCGGCGGAACTTCGCGTAGCGCTGGTCGAGCAAACGATCGCCGGGCTCGTTCGCGAGCCGCACCAGGGCGGTCTCGACGGCATCGAACAGCCGCGCGATGACGCCGGGCGCGTCGCGGTGGGCGCCACCGAGCGGCTCGGGCACCACCTCGTCGACGATGCCGAACCGCACGAGATCCTCGCTCGTCAGGCGCAGGCGCGCCGCGGCCTCGTCGGCTTTCGAGGAATCGCCCCACAAAATCGCGGCGGCGCCTTCCGGCGATGCGACGGAGTACACGCTATGTTCCAGCATGATGACATGATCGGCAAGCGCGAGCGCGAGCGCACCGCCGCTGCCGCCTTCGCCGATCACGGACGCGACGATCGGCACCGCGGCATCCGCCAGCGCCGTCAGCGACGCGGCGATCGCCTCGGACTGCGCCCGCTCTTCGGATCCGATGCCCGGGTCGGCACCGGACGTATCGATGAAGGTAACGACGGGAAGCCGTAGATGCGCCGCAAGTTCGACCAGGCGTTTGACTTTGCGGTAGCCCTCGGGCGTCGCCATTCCGAAATTGCGCCGGACTTTTTCCTTGACGTCGCGCCCCTTATCTTGCGCGATCGCCATCACGCGGCGGCCGCGCAGCTTGGCGAAGCCGCCGAGGACGGCCGGATCGTCGCGGAAGTGACGGTCGCCGTGCAGCTCGTCGAATTGATCGAGCGCGGCGACGTAATCGGCGCCGATTGGGCGCTTCGGATGGCGGGCCATGTTCACACGCTGCCACGGCGTCATGGACCCGAAAACCTCACGCTGAATCTGCGCGTACTTCGCTTCGAGCGCGTTGATCTCGCTCGTCAGATCGATGGGCTGATCGGCGCTATGCGCGCGCAAATCGAGAATGCGCTGCTCCAGTTCGAGCAGTCCCTTTTCGCGCTCGACGATCACGTTCATACGGGCGTCTCGATTGCGGCGCGGCCGTTACGCGACGCCGCCGGAACGGCGACGCCTGAGCCGTAATCGAGGAGCCGCACCAGTTGCTCGCGCAGCGCGGCGCGCTGCACGACCATATCGATGGCGCCCTTTTCGAGCAAGAATTCCGCGGTTTGAAAGTTGTCGGGAAGTTTCTGACGGATTGTCTGCTCGATGACGCGCCGGCCCGCAAAGCCGATGGACGCCTTCGCTTCCGCGACGATGACGTGCGCTTGAAACGCGAACGAGGCGGAAACGCCGCCGGTCGTGGGATCGGTGAGCACGCTGATGTAGAAATTGCCTTGTTCGATGAAGCGGCTGACCGCCAGCGTGGTTTTCGCCATCTGCATCAGCGCGAGCATGCCTTCTTCCATGCGCGCGCCGCCGCTCGCCGTCAACACGATGGCCGGCTGACGCCGTTCCGCCGCGCGCTCGAACAGCAGCGCGATGCGGTCGCCGACGACCGTGCCCATCGTGCCGCCGCGGAAGTTGAAATCCATCACGCCGAGCGCGACCGGAAAGCCGCCGATGGAGCCGAAGCCGCATACGACGCCCTCGGTAAGCTTCGACTTTTCGCGATCCTTGACGAGCTTCTGCGGATACGGAACTCTATCGACCCAGCCCAGCGGATCGCCGGGCACCAGGTCCGTGCCGATTTCGGTGAAGTCCGAATCGACGAGCATGCTGACACGGTCGAAAGCGTGCATGCGCAGATGATGGCCGCAATTCTTGCAGACATAGAGCGCGGCCGTGAGGTCCGGGCGGTACAGCATCTCGCCGCACTTCGGACATTTGGTCCATTGCGCGGCATCTTCGGCGGCGATGTCTTTGCTGCGGCGAATGCGCAGCCACTCGGGCATCGGCATCGTTATGATCGCCCGGTGACGCGCGCCGCGTAGATGCGGCGGAGCTGGCGCAGATAGTTCCAGATTTCTTTTTGGTTCAGCTTCGACGTGCCGGCGATGCGGTCGGTGAACACGTAGGGGACTTCGAGAGCGCGCCCGTAATGCGCCTTCGCGATGACTTCGAGGCCGATCTTGAAGCCGATCGGGTCCAGCTCGACGCCCTCGAGCGCCGCGCGCGTCACCAGAAAGTAGCCGGAGGTGATGTCGCGCACCGGCGTCAGCGGCTTGGCGAGGGCGATCGCGACGAGCGAGGTCACCTTGCGTTTGAGCGGCCAGTTGGTGATGCCGCCGCCGCGCACGTAGCGCGAACCGACGGCGAGACCGTACCCGTCGGCCAGCGCGTGGACCATCTGCGGAATGATGCCCGCATCGTGTGAGAAGTCGCCGTCCATGGCGCCGAGCGCTTCCGATTCGGGGCGTGCGAACTTCCAGCCGTCGATTACGCCGGAGGACAAGCCCATTTTTCCCGGACGGTGCAGACAGCGCACGGGATGTTTCGCCGCGAGTCGCTCGACGATGGCGCCCGTTCCGTCGGGCGAGTTATCGTCCACGACCACGATCTCTCCGTCGAGGCGGTGCTGCGCGAACACCGCGCTCAGCGTCGAGAGCAGGCGTTCGATGCCGCCCGCTTCATTGTAGGTGGGAATGACGATCGAGAACTTCAATTGCGGCGGCGCGGCGGTGGAGGTCATCGTCACGCGAGCGGGCGCACCGTGGGGAAACGCGCGGCATCAAAGGTGAGGAGTTGCGCATACGAGTTGGGATCGCTGTTGAGCAGGCGGACGCCGCGGTCGTCGACGGATTCCACCTCGTTTGCCGAGAGGGCAACGTCTTCGCCGCGCGACAACCAAAACAGCACGAGCAATTCGGCTTGACGCGTGCCCTCGGAGGCATAGACGGCGCGCACGTCGGCGACGTGCGAGTCACCGGCGAAAACGGGCGTCCCGGGCGTAAGTGATTCGAGCGTGTATGCCATCGTTGACCGGAAACAGTACGCCTCGCTGCAAAGCGTTTCCCGTGACGCAACGAGGGGTCCCTTCACGTCGGCACGTCCCGCGTCTCCAGTACCGCGAGCGCGCGCAGCAAGGCGCCGCGCGCATCGTCCGAGCCGCGCAAATGACCGTCCAGCGCTTCGTTCAACAGCGCGTTCATGCTCTTGCGTTCGATCCCGGCCCGCCGCTTCAGTTCGTCGTACAGCCGAGGCTCGAGCCGCGCGGGGAACGCCCGCAGCTCCGCCACTCCGCCCGCCCTTCATTTTGATATCACTATGATATCACGCGGCGCAAGCGGTTGGGCGTGGGCCGGTCTGGTCGCCGCGTCAGCCGCGGTTTCCGCAACACTCGAGGCGGCGGGTTTTCCGGCGGCATTGTTGCTCGGTCCCATGCTGGTGGCCATCGTGTTCGGCTCGCGCGGGGCCACCATCGGCGTGCCGCGCTGGCTGTTTCTCGGCGCGCAGGGCGTCGTGGGCTGCCTCATCGCGCGCTCGGTCACCGGCGCGATCGTCACGTCGGTCGTGCGCAATTGGGCGCTCATGCTGGTCATCGTGCTCACGACGGTTGTCGCCAGCGCCGTCGTCGGCTGGCTCCTGGCGCGCTTCGGGCACCTCGGCGCCTCGACGGCGGCGTGGGGCTCGTCGCCCGGCGCCGCCGCGGCGATGACCGCGATGTCCGAGGACTACGGCGCTGACCCGCGCCTGGTGGCGGTGATGCAGTACGCGCGCGTACTCATCGTCGTCATGACCGCCTCGGTGGTGGCCCGGCTCCTGCTGGGGGTGACCGCACAGCACGCGCCGGCGGCGCCCACCACGGCGGCGCTGCCGCCGCTCCTCCCGTTTGCCGCAACGCTGCTCGTCGCGCTCGGCGGCACGTGGTTCGGGCGGCGCTTGCGCGTGCCGTCCGGAGCGCTGCTCGTCCCGCTGGTCGCGGCCGCGGTGCTGCACGGCAGCGGGCGCCTCGAGATCACTCTCCCGGTGTGGCTGCTCGATGTCACGTACGCGTCCATCGGGTGGTACATCGGCCTCACGTTCACGCGCGAAACCGTTCGGCTCGCGGCACGCGCTTTTCCGCAATTGCTCGCGGCGACCGCCGCACTGATCGCGCTGTGCGCCGCCTCAGGCTGGATGCTCGCGGCGCTGCTGCGCGTCGATCCGCTGACGGCGTATCTGGCGACGACGCCGGGCGGTTTAGATTCGGTAGCGATCATCGCACTCGGCAGCGGTGCGAACGTTTCGCTCGTTCTCGCGATTCAAACCTTACGCGTGCTGGTCGTCATCGTCACCGGACCGCCGCTCGCAAAACTCATCGCACGCTACGCATGAGGGCTCACAGCTCGCCGCGCGCGTAGAGCAGCGCCGCCAGCACGACGAACGCCGCGGTTTCCGTGCGCAGGATACGCCGCCCGAGCGAAATCGGCACCGCGCCGGCACACCGCGCGGCGGCGACTTCTTCCGCGGAAAAGCCGCCTTCGGGTCCGATGACGAGCAGCACCGATTGCGCCCCGCCGAGATCCGATTCGAACCGTTCGCGCAGCGGCGCCGGCTCGGCGAGTTCCCACGCAACATACACGCGGTCGTAGCGGGCGAACGTCGCCGTGAGCTGCGGCCAGTCGGCCACAGTTCGGATCTCCGGTACTACGAGCCGGCCGGATTGCTGGGCCGCGCTTTTCGCAATCCGCTGCCACCGTTCGCGCTTGTGCTCGCCGGTGCGGTCGCCTTCAACGCGCGCCGACCGGAGCGGCACGAGCGCGGCGATGCCCAATTCCGTGGCCTTTTCGACGACGAGATCCATCTTCTGACCCTTCGGAATGGCCTGCGCCAGCACGATGCGCATCCCGGCTTCGGCGGACGCCCGCTCCAGCGCGCGGTCGAGCCGTGCCGAAACGTCGCCCGCCGTGACGGCCAGCGTCGCTTCGTACGCGCCGCCGCCGCTGTCGACAACGGCGACGCGGTCACCGGTGCGTTTGCGAAGCACGACGGCGATCTTGCGTGCGTCGTCGGCGGCGAAACGCACCTCGTCGCCGGGAGCGTGAACGCCCTCCACGAAAAACCGGTCGCGCATGGCGCATGGTGCGGTGCGCCGTAAAGGCGAACCTCCGGGGATGCAAACGACGGCGTCCGGCGCGTGCGCCGAAATCGGAAGCGGCGCGAGCCGCGCGTACGATGCGGCGATCGAAGACCGCACGATCGTCGATCGAGCGCGTCCCCAATTGCAGACGGCCTAAGCGTCAGTCCGCTTTGAACGCTTCTTTCACGCGCTCGAAAAACGAGCGCTCTTCTTCCACCCGGTCGCCGCCTTCGCGCGCGAACGCCTCGAGCAGCTCGCGCTGCCGTTTCGTGAGCTTGGCCGGAACGATCACGTGCACCGTGACGAGCTCGTCGCCGCGCACCGTGCCGCGAACGCTCGGCATTCCGCGCCCGCGCAAACGATAGGTCGCGCCGGATTGCGTACCGGCTTGCAAATCGAGCGAAACGTCACCGTCGAGGGACGGCACCGCGATCTCGCCGCCGAGCGCCGCTTGCGGAAAAGATACTGGGACGTCGACGTGCACATCCATGCCGTCGCGGCGAAAACGTTCGTGCGGGCGCACCGACAAGTAGACGTACAGGTCGCCGTTCGTTCCGCCGCGCGCGCCGGCTTCACCGCTGCCGCTCATACGAATCCGTGAACCGTCGTCGACCCCGGCCGGAATTTTGACCGTCAGCGCTTTTTCCGTCTCGATGCGGCCGCGTCCGCGGCACGCGTGACACGGCGACGAAACCGCTTGACCCTCGCCGCCGCATTTTGTGCAGGTGGTCTGTGTGACGAATTGGCCGAGCGGCGTTTGCCGGACTTGACGCATGACCCCGGAACCGCCGCACCGGTCGCAGGCGCTGATGAGCGTACCGGGTTCGGCGCCGCTGCCTTTGCACGTCGCGCACGCCGCGAGGTGGTTGAACGAAATCTCGCGCGAGGTGCCGGTGAATGCTTCCTCGAGCGTTATCTCAATGTCGTAGCGGAGATCGCTGCCGCGTGCTGGACCGTTGCGGCGCGGCGCTTGTTGGCCGCGCGCGGCGCCGAAGAACATGTCGAAGATATCGCCGAAGCCCTCGCCGCCGCCGAAGTTGCCGAACCCGCCGAAATCCGGCGCGCCGTTGCCTGCGTGACCGAAGCGGTCGTAGTTCGCCCGCTTCTGCGGGTCGCTGAGAACTTCGTACGCCTCGTTGATTTCCTTGAACTTCGTTTCCGCGTGTGTTTTGTCGGAGGCGACGTCCGGATGGTGCTTGCGCGCCAGCTGGCGGTACGCGCGCTTGATTTCGTTCTCGTCCGCCGTGCGCGGCACGCCGAGCACGTTGTAATAGTCCGTCGCCATTCCTACCGCAGTTCGACGTCTTGCAGGTGAGTGCCCAGCGAGTCGGCGGTCCCGGCGGCGAGCGCCATCAGCCGCGCGTAGGGCATACGGCGCGGCCCGAGGATCGCGAGCATGCCGATGCCGCGGTCGCCCATCCGGTAGGGAACCGTGACGAGGCTGCACTCGGCCATCGCATCTTCGCCCAATTCGTGGCCGATGCGGACCAGGGGCGCGCTCGATTCTGAATCGGTCGCGATGGAATCCGCGACGAGATCGTACAGCGTCCTCTGCTCCTCGACGATGCGCAAAATCGAACGCAGCTTGCGCAGGTCGTGGAATTCCGGCTGATCGAGCAGATTCTGCGCGCCGGCTGCCGCGAGCTGCGGCTCCGCCGGCTGGCGCGAATGACGAAATGCCGTTTCGACGGCTTGGCGTAACTCGTCGGAGACTTTGAGCTCGCGGGTGACCGCCGCGATGTCGGCCGGTCCGATATCTTCCATGACGCGCCCCGAAAGGCGCGCATTTAACGCATTCGATAAGCGGGTCAGATCGTCCGCACCGACATCTCCGCGCCACTCGAAGGGCGTCTGCGACGCAACGCCCATCGACGTGACGACGACGGCAAGCGCCGTGCGCGCCGACAGCCAGATCAGTTGCACGTTCTTGAACGTGTGGGTGTCGCGCGACGGCGCGATCGCGATCGCGAGATTGCCGGACAGTCCGGAGAGCAGGCGCGTGGTCTGCTCGATGACTTCTGAGAGTTCGCGGCTCGCGGCGCGGAATTGGTCGCGAATCCGCCGGACGTCGTCGGTGGGCAGCACCTCCGGCGGCATTAGCCGGTCCACGTACGTACGGTAACCGGCATCGGATGGAACGCGGCCCGCCGAAGTGTGCGGCTGAACGAGGTAGCCGCCGGCCTCGAGCTCCGCCATCTCGTTGCGGATGGTTGCCGAGGACACGCCCAGATTGTACTTCTGCGTGAGCGTGTTTGAGCCGACCGGTTCCGCGGTCGCGATATACTCGTACACCACCGTCGCCAGGATGAAGGCCTTCCGCTTGTCGAGCTCGTGCTTGTCGTTCATGGCCCCGCTAGCAGTCCTGGCACGAGACTGCCAAATCAAACGTTAGCGTACCATCGCCCGACCGCGGGGTCAAGTCGTGGCGGCGCTGCGGCGATGCGCTACCGTCATATATTCGGAAAGCACGAGCCCGTAGAACACCATGTTTGCCAGCAAGCCTTCCCAGAGCGGCTGACTGCTCGCCACCCCGAGGAGCGGTACGAGCACGTCGTTGAGCACGAACCAGACGGCGAGTCCGTAGGCGAGGCCGCACACCACCGAGTACGGCGCGCGCCGCATGAATGCCAGGTGCGCGGCCGGCAGCGCATAGGCCATCCCGAAAATGGCCGCGGCAAGAAAGTGCAGGCCGGTCCCGCAGAGCACCGCCCACGGGTTTTTTTCCAAATGCGCGTCGCCGTGGATCACGCCGGATGCGATGCCGGCGAAGAAGCCGGCCAGCGTCGTTTCGTGCAGCCACGCGACCGAAACGATCGCATAAAAGAGGGCCACGACGCAACCGGCCGCGAGACCGCCGACAAGGCCGTCGTTCCAGCGGACCATCGGCGGCTACCTTCGCGCTACGGAGGGCTACGCCTGGAGGCACAAAAGTTTCGAGCGATGGAAACGCCGACGCAAACGCAAACCGAGGCTATCGAAGCACTGCTGCGCGAAGGGCGAACGTTCCCTCCGCCTTCGGAATTCGCGGCGCAAGCGAACGCGCAGCCCGGCATTTACGAAGCAGCCGCCGTGGACCGGCTCGCCTTTTGGAAGTCGTGGGCGGATCGCCTGGAATGGATGACGCCGCCGCGCAGCGTGCTCGAATGGAACGAACCGTTCGCGCAATGGTTCGCCGACGGCGAACTCAATGCGTCGGTGAACGCCCTTGACCGTCACGTCAACGCGGGCAAAGCGGCGAAGATCGCGTTCTATTACGAGGGCGAGCCTGGGGACCGCTCCACGATAACGTACGGCCAGCTGCTCGACGAGGTATGCCGCTTCGCGAACGGTTTGCGGGCACTGGGCATCAAGAAGGGCGACCGCGTCGCGATTTACATGCCGATGATTCTGGAGCTGCCGATCGCGATGCTCGCGTGCGCGCGCATCGGCGCGGCGCACTCGGTCATCTTCGGCGGCTTCTCGCCCGACTCGATCGTCGATCGTGTCAACGATTCGGAATGCGTCGCCCTGATTACGGCCGATCAAGGCTGGCGGCGCGGCAAGAAGGTGCCGCTCAAAGCAAACTGCGACGCGGCCATCGCCAAGGGCACGCCGTCACTGAAAACGGTGATCGTCGCAAAGCGCGTCGGCGATCCCGTCGAGATGGTGTCCGGACGCGATCGCTGGTGGCACGATGTCGTCCGCGAACAGCCCTCAACGTGCGAACCCGAACGCATGAACGCCGAGGATTTGCTCTACCTCTTGTACACGTCGGGAACGACGGCAAAGCCGAAAGGGATCAAACACACCACCGGCGGTTATCTGACCGGCGTCACGGCGACGCACAAACTGGTTTTCGATCTGAAGGAAGAGACGGACGTCTATTGGTGCGCCGCGGACATCGGCTGGGTGACCGGCCACTCCTACATCGTGTACGGACCGCTCTGCAACGGTGCGACCAGCGTGATCTACGAAGGGACGCCCGACTTCCCCGCGCAGGACCGTTTGTGGGAAATCGTCGAGCGCTACAAAGTCACGATTTTATACACGGCGCCGACGGCGATCCGCACGTTCATGAAGTGGGGCGAGGAGTGGCCGCGCAAACACGACATGACGTCGCTGCGGCTTTTGGGCTCCGTCGGTGAGCCGATCAACCCGGAGGCGTGGGTGTGGTATCACGAGGTGATCGGCGGCGGCAGCTGCCCCGTCGTCGACACGTGGTGGCAAACGGAAACGGGCGCGATCATGATCACGCCGCTGCCCGGCGTCACGACGCTCAAGCCGGGCTCCGCGACCAAACCGTTTCCCGGCGTTGCCGTCGACATCGTCAACGATCAGGGACAATCGGTGCCCCTCGGCGGCGGCGGCTACATCGTCGTCACCGAACCGTGGCCCTCGATGCTGCGCGGCATTTGGGGCGACGACGAGCGTTACGTCCAAACCTACTGGTCGAAGTTCACGCACAAATATCTCGCCGGCGACGGCTGCAAGCGCGACACCGACGGCGACTACTGGTTCATGGGCCGCATCGACGACGTCATGAACGTCAGCGGTCATCGCATCTCGACGACGGAGGTGGAATCGGCGCTCGTCGACCATCCGGCCGTTGCTGAAGCAGCGGTCGTCGGCCGGCTCGACGACGTCACGGGGCAAGCCATCTGCTGCTTCGTCTCGCTCCGCGGCGGTCACAACGGTTCGGAAGAACTTGCGAAAGAACTGCGCAACCACGTCGGCGAGAAACTCGGGAAGTTCACGATACCGAAGTACCTTACGTTCACGCAGGAACTGCCCAAGACGCGCAGCGGCAAAATCATGCGCCGCCTCCTGCGCGACATCGCCGAAGGCCGCATGCTCGGCGACACGACGACGCTCGCGGACTCCTCGGTCGTCTTGGAACTGCAGCAGCGCGCACAAGCGGAGGCGAGCAAGGAAGAGTAGCCGGTGTGGTGTCTCACTACAGCCAGCCGCGTTCGCGGGCGATGCGCGCGGCTTCAATGCGGTTCGCGCCGCCCACTTTCCCGATCGCTTCGGAGAGGTAGTTCCGGACGGTGCCTTCGGAAAGGTGCAGCGTCCCGGCAATTGCGCTCGAGGTCATGCCTTCGCCGGCGAGGCGCAGAACGGTGCGCTCGCGGTCGCTGAGCGGATCGCGTTCGGTCCACGAATCGAGCGCCAGCGACGGGTCGATGACGCGGCCGCCAGCGTGCACCGTGCGAATCGCGGCGGCGAGTTCGCCCGCCGGCCGGTCTTTCAGCAGATAGCCGGCGACGCTCGCGTCGAGCGCGCGCCGTAGGTATCCGCTGCGCGCGAAGGTCGTTACGATGATCACGCGCGTCCGCAGCCGCAGGCGCGCCGCCTCCGCCGCCAGTTCTAAACCGGTCTTGCGCGGCATCTCGATGTCGGTCACGAGAACATCCGGATGAAGCTGCGCGACGAAGCGCAGGGCGTCGTCGCCGTCCGCCGCCTGCGCGACGACGTCGAGGTCGTCTTCCAGCGTCAAGAGAGCGGCGATCGCGCCGCGGACGAGACTTTGATCTTCCGCCAGAACGACGCGGATCAGCGCGCGTCGGCTCTCAGCGGAAGCGTTAAGGTCAAGCGCGTTCCGTTCGCGATCTCGCGCGTGAGCGTTCCGCCGAGCGCCTCGACGCGTTCGCGCATGCCGGTGAGGCCGAAGCCTTCGGCGGCGGAAAACCCGGAACCGTCGTCGGCGATTTCCAGGCGCAGCGCGCCGTTTTCGCGTGCGAGCCGCAGGCGGCACGACTGCGCGCGCGCGTGGCGAACGATATTCGTCACCCCTTCGCGCACGGCAAGCGCGAGCACGCCTTCCTGCGCCGGCGAAAGCGCCAGTTCTTGCGTCTCGCACGCCACGTCGACGCCGGCCGTTTCGAGCACGCTGCGCGCGCGCGCGAACTCCGCATCGAGGCCCGCCGCGCGGTAACCGGCCAGCGCTTCGCGCAATTCGCCGAGCGACTCGCGCGCGATGCGCTCGACGTCGCCAATTTCGGCCGCTGCGCGCGGCGGATCGCGATCCGCGAGCTTGGCCGCCAGCTCGGACTTCAGCACGATGACCGACAGCGTGTGCCCCAGCACGTCGTGCAAATCGCGCGCGATCCGTTCGCGCTCGGCGACTTTCGCGAGCCGTTCCACCTCGTCGTGCGCGAGCTGCAGCGCAGCGCTGGCGCAGCGGTTTTCGGCAAAGCGGATGAGCGCCGCGCCGACGAGCGATGAAAACATCACGCTAATGAGCAGGGAGGACGCCGGTACATGAATCAGCAGCTGCACGACCGCGATGACCGCCACGTAGATCGCCAGCGTCCGGTACGAGGCCGCCGACGGCCGCGCGATCCACGCGATCGATGCGGCACCGAAAATGAAATAGGCGACGGTCGAGGGGTTCGACTTGAAGATGAATCCAAGCGTCGCCATGCCGGCAACGATAGCGACCAGTTCCGGGCCGTCCACCCAGTACGCACGGAAGTACAGCAGCAGAAAGACAGCTATACCGGTGAGCGTCGCGATCCAACCGTTCGCCGACACGTGCGCGTAGTAGGCAGAAACGGGGATCCCGCACAGATACACAAGGTATCCGTACGGGAGCCAGCCTTGTTCGAGATCTTCCGGCAGGAGCCGGAAGCGTTTAGCCATAGAGCTTGCCTTCGTCGCGCCGCAAACCGAACGCTGCACCCGCGAGGAAGACTGCTGTGAAACCGACCAGCGCGAGCGCGTGCGTCCACCACGGATTGCCGTCGCCGGCGCCCATCGTACCGAGTGCGAGCGCCGCCAAGTGATACGCGGGCAACAACGGGGCGATGTGCTGCACGAGCGGCGGCAGGGCCACCAGCGGGATCCACAGACCAGATAAAAAGGACATCGGGAGGTACACGATATTGACGATGGCGGGCGCCGAATTCGGCCCGGCGAGATAGCCGATCGCGAGACCGAGCGCCGCGAACGGCAGCGCGCCGAGCACGAGCGAACCGCCCATAGCGAGCCACGTGCTTGCGGGAAGGCGAACGTTGCCGAACAGGGCGCCCAGCGCGAACATCAAGAGCACGATCGTGATGCCGAAGGCGGTGCTCGTCGCGATCTTCGCTGCGAAGTACGCGAAGGGCGGCATCGGGCTCGCGCGTTTCACGAGCATCCAGCCTTGCGCGCGTTCCACGGCAACGCTGACGCCGAAACCGAAGAGCGTTGCGCCGATGATGCCGAAGGCGCCGTAACTGGCCAGTAAATACGTTGCTTGGGTGAGCGCGCCGATATGCCGGCTCCCGTACATCAAGCCGAAAAAGGCGTAGAACATCAGCGGAAACGCAACGGTGGGGACGAGATACGCCGGCAGGCGCAACAACTTCACGAACTCGTAGCGTGATTCGAGCACGTACGCGCGGGCGATGCTCATGATAGGGCCTCCAAGCGCGCATCGGCGCGCGTCAGGGTGAGATAGGCGTCTTCCAAATCCGAGGTTTGCGCGCGAGCTTTGATCTCGGCGGGAGTGCCCTGTGCGATGACGGCGCCGCGCGAGATGAGCGCGATGCGGTCCGCGAGCGCATCCGCCTCGCCGAGATAGTGCGTCGTCAGCAGCACGCTGCGTCCGCGCGCGGTGAAGCGACGGATTTGCTCCCACAAGCTCCGCCGTGCCTCGACGTCGAGTCCAACCGTCGGCTCGTCCAAGAACGCGATGTCGGGATCGCCGCAAATCGCCAGCGCAAAAAAGAGGCGCTGTTTCTGACCGCCGGACAGCTCGCCGAATAGCCGGCGTTCGACGCGTTCCAGCGATGCGAGGCCCAACGTCTCAGCGACGGGCAGCGGCTTCGGATAATAGCTCGAAAACAGCGTGATGTGCTCGCGCACCGTCAACGTCGCGGGAACTTGACCGACTTGCAGCATCGCGCCGAAGCGCGTGCGCGTTGCGCGGTCCCGTGGATCGGCGCCGAACACGCGCGCCGTTCCGGCGCTCGGCGAAATGAGCCCGAGCAACAGGCGGATGGCGGTGGTCTTGCCGGCGCCGTTCGGCCCCAGCAGGGCGAACATTTCACCGCGTTCCACCGACAACGTGACGTCGCGCAGCGCCGCGAGTGATCCGTAGCTCTTGTCCA
>JBHEMQ010000038.1:0-11076 GCA_046262475.1 Candidatus Velthaea sp. | reverse complement strand
TGGTCGAGTTGCGCGGGAGCAAAATCCGACATACAAAAACCTCCGCCGTCATTGTCGCTGGACGGCGGAGGTTCGCGTCAGTCCCGGTTGTCAGGAACGGCGCATGACGGTTGTCATGCGCGATAACCTACGGTGATGGAGACGGCGAGGGAGATGCGGGCACGAGCGGCGGCGACGTGCTCGACGGCGCGGACGACGCAGACGGCGACGCGGACGCGCGCGGACTGGCCGATGCTGCGGGCGACGGCATCGGGCTCGCGTATGCGCCGGTCGGAAGCGGCTGCGGGGTCGACTGCGTCAGCGTCGGCTGACCTTGTTTGTTGGTAAGGGGATTGCCGGCGGCGGTCCCGCCCGAGCCGTTATCCGTACCGCTCGTCGACCCGTTCGAACGCACGCCGGGGTTGTTGCCGACGGTGCCGTTGGGTGCGTTCGGCGGCATCCGCATTCCCGGCGCGCTGCCGCCCAGCAGCGTACCGGCGCTGTCCACGACCGTACTTGCGCCGTTCGAGGCGGCGTACGCGCTCGCCATTTGGGCGTGCGCGCTAATCGCCGGCAGTTGAGAGGCGGCGAACGATTTCAACGCGGCGTCCTTGCCGTTGCTGGCCTCCCATTGCAGCATCGCGAGCGCGCGCCGGTGCATCCCGACCTGCATTTGCATGTAGGCGCGGTCGAGCTGCGGTCCCGACAACGCCTGCAAACGCGCGAGTTCAGGAACCGTCGCCCGCGCGACGCGATCCAGCGGGGCAGCGTACCGGTCGCCGTTGGCGCGCACCGTACTGCGCAGTTCGACGTTCCCGGTCTGATGGTCGTCGATCATCTGCTGGGCGAAATTGCGCACGACGGGGTTTTGCGTGGTGCGCAGCATGTAGCGCGCGAGCACCACTTCGCTGTTGCCGACATCGGCGAACAATCGCACGAAATCCGCATCGCTCACCGGGGTACCGTCGGCGCCGGCGTTGCCCGACGGCGTGCCGGGCGCTTGCGTCGCGGTACCGGGTCCGCCTGGCGCCGTGACGCCGGAAGGCGGCGCGGGCACCGTTTGACCGTTCGGATTGGGGCGGGACGACGGCTGCGGGACGGGTTGCGCCTGCTGCGCAAGCGCCCCGACGGACGCTGAACCGAGCCCCGCCGCGACCACGAGTGCGGACATGCCGCGGACGAACGTATGCTTCATGACCTGATGATCTCCAACTGCAAATGAATTGCGAGACCATGTTCCGCGAACTTCCGGTGCGCGAAACCGCCTTGGCCGTTGCGCAGGCGGGCGGGGGGTTTATTCCGTCAGTCGGATCCGAACATCGTGCGGGTCAGGATGATTTTCCCAGACTCGATGTCCTGAACGTTGACGGCCGGATACGCGATGCTCTTGCCGGCGCTCGCCGTGTAGGCGTCGGCGATGAGGTCGCGCAGCATGCCGGCGCCCGCCGCTAAGCGCTCGAGCGCAAAATCGACTGCTTGCGGCGCGCGCGCATCGATCGCGCCGGCCGCTTCCAACTCGTACACGCGCGGAACGCCGGCCCGGCTGGCCTGCAGATACGCCGCGACGCGCGCCGCGATGGGCTCGGACGAAGCGGCGTACGGCCGCAGGTGCGCGGCGATTCCGGCGCCGGTCGCCGCATCGTGCACGAGTGCGCTTTCGAACCGCGCGTGGATCGTGCGCGAATTCGAGAAATTGCGCGGATTGGCAAAGTCGCCCCAGCCGTTATAATGGACGCTCACGTGCAGCGGCTGCGACGCATCGCCGACGAAATGGCTCCAGTACCCGATGTCGCGCAGCGTCAGCACTTCGCGCAACCGGCGGTCTGCGGCGAAGAAGGCTTTGTCGGCCGGCGTCGCTCCGCTGCGCTCGCCGACGATGTCGGCGCGCCAGTACGCGAAGTCGGTCACGACCTGTAAGTAGCCGTCGATGATCTGGTACGGCAGATAGCCCATTTTGTACTGATCCGTTTTGGCCGCGCGCAGTGCCGTATCGTAATCTTCGCGCGATGCCGGCAATTGCGTGAGATCGACGACGCCGCCGACTCTGCCGTCGTCGCCCAGATCGACGAAATGACCTTGATCCTCGTCGGCGTCCCACATCTTGCCGGATCCTTTGAGGCGGTCGGCTTCCGGTCCGAGCGCGGCGATTTCGGCAATCGCCTCAGCCGTGCGCACGAACGCCGGAACGGACGCGGGCAGATGCTCCGCGGCGACTTGACCGATCAGACGATGTCCGGCCGAGCCCCATGCGAACGCCGGCGCATCCGCGGCGCAAACGGCGAGAGCGGCGGCAACGACGACGGCAATGCGGCGCATGGACCGTGCTTTCGCCGGACTAGGAGCGCGGTCCCCAGAGGTCGTCGAGCGCCGCCAAGTCGTAGATGCGGCGCGCGGGCGGCAGCGCGTCCACGATCGCCGCGCCGTAGCGCATGCCGACGGCGCGTCCGTCCAGCAGCGCAATCAGGCCGCGGTCGGTTTTGGAGCGGATGAGCCGTCCGAAGCCCTGTTTCAAACGCACGATTGCGCTCGGAATCATGTACGCCTCGAATCCGCGTTTGCCGCGGGCTTCAAGCGACGCGATGCGCGCCGCCACGAGCGGATCCGACGGCGACGGAAACGGCAGCCGGTCGATGATGACACACGAGAGCTGATCGCCGACCACGTCGATGCCTTCCCAGAAGGTGCCCGTACCGAACAGCACGGCGTTCTTCGTCGTGCGAAACCACTCGAGAAGCGCCGCCCGCGGAAGATCGCCCTGCACCCGTACGGGGAAGACGATGCGTTCGCGCAGCAGCGCGTAGACTTCGCGCAACCGGGCGTACGAGGTGAACAGCACGAACGCACGCCCGCCCGTGCGGTCGAGGCATTCTTCGATCACCGGTGCGGCGCGCGCCGCAAAATCCGGCGATTTCGGGTTGAGCTCCGGGCCCGCGATGTACAGCCGTGCCTGCTTCGCGTAGTCGAAGGGTGAGGGTGCGATGAGCTCCTGCGCTTCCTCCACGCCCAGCGTCTCGCGAAAAAATCCAAACGAACGGCCCTCCGCAATCGTCGCGCTCGTCAACACGACGCTTTGCGTGCGACCGAAAAGCGCCGCGCGCAAGAACGACGCGACCTCGAACGGCGCGGCGTTGATTTCGTAGCGCGCATCGCTTTCGCCGCGTTCCACCCACGCAATCGCGTCGATCTCGTCGCTCCCGAACTCGCCGCTTGCCGCTTCCAGCGCCGCTCGCTGAATCCGGTCGACCGTCGCGACGTGCGCGGCGATCGAGCGCAGCGCGAGGTCGCGCCGCCGCTCGACTTCGGCCTCGTTATCCGTCGGTTTGCGCAGCGCCGACTGCCAGTTAGCATGCACGTAGTTTTCGAGCCGGAAGAACGCTTCGCGGACGCTTTCGAGCACGGGCGGTATCGACTCGTTCGCCGCAAGGGGGTATCGGTCGCCCGGGACGTTCGCCAGCGTCGACTGCAGCCGGCGCATCGACTCGTCGATCTCCGCGTCGTATCCGGCCGGAATCGTATACGTGCGGTGCAGCCGGCGCATCATCCGGCCGACACTTGCCGCCGAGAGCGTCGCGGTGAGCGCCGCCGTCGCGTAGCGTTCGCATTGGTGGGCTTCGTCGAGCACCGCGTAGTCGTAGGGCGGCAGCAAGCCGCCGCCCATGGCGAGGTCGAGAAAGAACAGCGCGTGGTTGACGACGACGATGTCGGCGAAGCGCGCGGCATCGCGGCGCCGGAAGAAAAAACAATCGGCGAACCGTGCGCAATATTCGCCGACGCAGTCGTCGGCGTCCGCATCGAGCGCTTCCCAATCATCGCCGCGCGGTGAGAAGGCGAGCTCGCCGCGGTCACCCGTCTCCGTGCGCTCCGCCCAGGTCCACAACTTCTCCATCGCAATGCTCGGCGCGATGAGCCGCTCGCCGCTCATCTTCTCGTACTTCGCGCGGCACAAATAATGATTGCGGCCCTTGAGCAGCTCGACGCGCGCCGGAATGCCGAGCGCCTCGACGACGAGCGGAATATCCTTGCGTACCAGCTGTTCCTGCAGCGCGATCGTGCCGGTCGATACGACGATGCGCTTCCCCGCGCGCAGTGCGGGCACGAGATACGCCAGCGACTTGCCGACGCCCGTCCCCGCCTCGACGATCGTATGCATGTTCTCGAGGAAACCGCGCTCGATCAACTGCGCCATCTGAACTTGACCGGGCCGTGCCTCAAAGCCGGGGAGCGCGCGCGCGATCGGTCCGGCCGACCCGAAGGTTTCGTCGATCAGCATCATTGGCCGGGGTCGTGCACCGGTGCGCGCGGCGGCTGTTCGCCCGCGCTTTCCACATACTCGGGCGGCTCGTAAATGCCGCCGTCCGTTTCGACCGGTTCGGCCACCGGCGGCGGGGCGGTCGCGGCTGCATAACGTGCGCCCATGAACAACAGCGCGCCGGCAAGGAATCCCGCCGCCAAACCGCCCAGGTGCCCGGCATTGGAGACGATGCCGCGAAAGACGGTCAGCCCGAGACCCAAGTTCAGAACGATGATCATCGACGATTGCTGCACGAGTTGACGCCCCGGCTTTCCCAGGCGCAGACCGGCGGCGAGCAGCGCGCCGAAGAGGCCGAAGATTGCGCCGCTGGCGCCGACCGTCGGAACGTTGAAATTGAACAGCAACACGACGGCGCCCGAACCGGCGATCGAGACGGCATAGATCAGCGCCATGCGCCGGCTCCCGTACAACATCTCCACGAACGTGCCGACTTGATACAGCGCGATCATGTTGGTCGCGATGTGCAGCCAGCCGCCGTGCAGAAACTCCCCGGTGACGATCCGCCACCACTCGCCGGCGGCAACCGCGGGGCCGAAGAGCGCGCCCTGCGCGATGAGCGCCTCCGCATTGTTGACGTCACCGGTCGCCGTCTGCCAAAGGTACGCGAGCACGTTGACCGCGATGAGCAGACGCGTGAGCATTAGGCGGTGCGCAGGTTCGCGGTTGCCTCCGGTTGCACCGTAATCAGACGCGCAAGTTCGAGCGAGATCGCGTGCCGGCCGCGCGTGTTGGTGACGGTGATCGGCCCGCCCAGCGGCGCGCGCTCGGCGACGTCGATCTCGGCACCGGGCCGCAATCCGATCGAATCGAGGTAGCGCAGCATCTCGGGTACGTCTTCGATCACGTCGATGACGCGGGCCGACGAGCCGGCGGACAGCTCGGCGAGCTTCACGCCGGCGCGCGCCGGTTCCGAAAGATCGGCCGGCGGAATCGGATGGCCGTGGGGGCAAACTTTCGGATCCCCGAGCACGGCGACCAAACGTTCCTCGACGGCGGTCGAAATGGCGTGTTCGAGACGGCACGCTTCGACGTGCACCTCGTCCCAGGGCATGCCGAGAATATCCGTAAGCAAACGTTCCGCGAGCCGGTGACGGCGCATCACGCGCACCGCGACTCCCAAACCTTTTTCGGTGAGCTTCGCCTCGCCGCGTGCGACGTATTCGAGGTAACCGACTTCGGCAAGCTTCTTCAGCATGCCCGAGACGGAGGCCGGCGCGACGCCGAGTTCGGCCGCCAGCCCGGACGTCGTGACGCCGGGGCCTTCGCGGTCGAGACGATAGACGGCTTCGAGATATTCTTCCGTCGCTTCGTCAAAATGCGTGTGGCCGGCCATTGCAGCTACGCTTCGACGGCGAGCGCCGAGTTCCGCGACGCCTCGAGTTCCGCATGAAGCCGCTCGCGCACGACAGGCGACGCAAACGACGCGTCGATGGCGTTGCCGGCGAACCGCAGCAGCACATCTTCGCCGAACGTATCGGCGACGTACGCGTATTCGTCCAAGAGCGAGCAACCGAACAGCGCAGGGTCGTCCGCGTCGATGGTCACGATGACGCCCGCCGCATCCAGGGCGCCGGCGGGATGCGGCGCGCCGCGCGGTGCGGCACCGGTTAAAAAATTCGAAGTCGGACAGACTTCCAGCGCGATCCGGCGCTCCACGAGAAGCGCCACGGTCGCGGGATCTTCCAGCGCACGAACGCCGTGCCCGATGCGCTCCGCGCCGAGCACTTCGACGGCAGCGCGCACGCTCGGCGCGCCGGCCGCCTCGCCGGCGTGCGCGACGGTACGCAGACCCGCGGCGCGCGCGGTCGCGAAGGCTTCCGCGAAGTGTTCGGGCGGCATGCGCACCTCATCGCCGCCCAGACCCACGCCGATCACGCCGAACTCGCGCAGCGATGCCGCCAGGTGCGCCGTCTTTAGGGCGCGCTCGGGACCGAAGTTTCGCGTGAGGTCGCAGATGAACGCGACCGCGATGCCGTGCGCGCGCTGGGCGTCATCGAGCGCGCCGCGCATCGCCGCGAACGTCGCGCGGACGTCGATCTCACGGTGGAACCACGTCCACACGGACGGCGACACGAAGACTTCGGCGTAGCGGACGCCTTGGGCCGCGGCGTCCGCCGCGTAATCCGCCGCGAGCTTCGCGTAGTCGTCGGGCGTCCGTAGCACCTCGCACACGTCGCGGAAGAGGAGCAAGAACTCGGCGAAATCGGCGAAGCGGTAGGTGTGCTCGAGCGGTCCGCGCCCGCGCTCGCCGATGTCTACGCCGTGCTGCGCGGCCAGCTCGCGGAAACGCTCGGCACGCACGGTGCCCTCGAGATGGCAGTGGAGCTGCACTTTCGGCAGGGCGCGGAGGTCGAGCGGCATGGTGTGAGCGTTCGCCTTGCGAACCACTTCGCTTTCCGTCCTGCCGTGAGGAAACGAACGCCATGCTGCACACCGCCGTCCACGAGAGCATTCGCGACCGCGTATCGGCGGAGGAGTGGCAAATCCGCGTCGACTTGGCCGCCTGTTACCGGCTCGTCGCCTCGTACGGCTGGGACGACCTCGTGTTCACGCACATTTCCGCGCGCGTTCCGGGGCCCGAACATCACTTTCTGATCAATCCGTATGGCATGCTCTTCGAGGAAATCACCGCGTCGAGTCTTGTCAAGGTCGACCGCGATGCGAACATCCTTCTCGACAACGGCTATCCCATCAATCCGGCCGGTTTTACAATCCACGGCGCGGTCCACGCCGCGCGCGAAGACGCGTTGTGCGTCGTCCACGTGCACGCGCAAAACGGCGTGGCCGTCTCCGCGCAAAAGAACGGCCTTTTGCCGATCTCGCAGCAAGCGCTCGTGGTACTAAGCAGCCTCGCCTATCACGACTACGAAGGCATCGCGCTGAACGAGGACGAGAAGCCGCGGCTCGTGCGCGATCTCGGCGACCGCAACTTCCTCGTGCTCCGCAACCACGGTCTGCTGACGATCGGGCCGACCGTCGCCGACGCGTTTCTCGCGATGTACACGCTCGAGACGGCGTGCACGATTCAGATCAAGGCGCAGGCTGGCGGCGGCGAACTCATCACCATCGCCGACCCGATCCTGCGCGGCATCGCGGCCCAGGTGAAGGCGGTCACGCGCAACGCGGGCGGCATGCTGGCGTGGCCCGGGCTCCTGCGCCGCCTCGACCGGCGCGACCCGTCCTTCCGTACTTGACGGCGGCGCGGCTGGACCATATACTGATCGTCGCGCCGCGGGGTGGAGCAGTCCGGTAGCTCGTCGGGCTCATAACCCGAAGGTCACAGGTTCAAATCCTGTCCCCGCAACCATTGAAACCCCGCTACGGCGGGGTTTTTTCTCTGTCGTCGGCGCTGCGGTGGCCATTCGGTGACCCATCTCAAAAAAGCGCTGTTATCCTTTGATCCCGACTCCCATCGCGCGCGCTCCATTCTGCCCTCGAGTGCGTCGACCGCAGCTCGCTCCGCTCCCTCGACACGTGCCTGTAAATGCCCAGCGTCACGGTCGCGTTGGAGTGTCCCATAATCGCCGATACGGTTCTGAGATCTACGCCATCGCGAACGAGCATCGTCGCGGTCGTGTGACGCGTACTATGAAGGCTCGTCGTCGTCAGGCCCGCCTTCTTAGTAAGCCGAGCAAAAGCATTCGTCGCGGCCTTCGGACTGATACGCGCTCCGAGTTCGTCGGTGAAGATCGGACTGCCCGGTTGACCTTCGTATGCGTCGCCGAAGCGCAGCTGGTCAGCAGCCTGCTGCGCGCTTTTTGCGGAATGCCGCTCGAGTAGATGGCGCGATCGGAACCGAACTGTCCGGTCTTCGTCCCCTTGAGCGCAACGCCGGCCAGGGCGAACGTCCCGGCTAACGCCGATGCGGCGTCGATGTGCCGTACGTGACGGTCCAGGCGTGGACGCACGTGAGTTCCTTTGTATCCAACGGTTGCGACGGCTGCATGACGCCATGACGCTCCATGATAAAGCGGCGTGCGGGCTGCACGCGCGCTTCGATGAAGGCATCGTGATCGGCTTCAGTGTCCCAGACATCGATGAAGCGCAATCCGCCTTCGATTTCGAAGACCAGATGCGCAATCATACCCTTCGGTGTTTCGTTGCCGACTTCGTTCGCGATTTCTTCATACAGCGCACGGTCGATTGGAACATCGGCGGTGAATGCATAAGCCATAGATCAATCCCCCTGTGCAGAATCGGATCCCACGCGTTGGACGGGCGGTTGGTTTACCGGGCAAGGAAGCGCTTAGACTATTACTAGAACCCGTTTCACGAGGCGGACGGACGTCCTGTTCGGTAGGAGAAGCGCCTTGCCGCAAGCGCGGCAGACAACGGGCGGAGAAACTGGGCGAAACGGGCCATCCTGACGCTCGCACACGCCCGCGAGCGGCGACTTCACGACCGGCAGGTCGGGCACGTCAGCGCCCAGATCAGGTACGGACGGGGGGCGCAGCCGCTAAACTTCATCTCGACAAAGTGGTCGCTTGTCGCGAGATTTTAAATCGACCTCTCGTCCCACAAGGGTCGGGTGGTAGGTGTTCCTTGGAAGCCTTAAAGGTAACCGCTGGACGTTGCCAATCTACTTGCAAATTGGATGCAGCCACACGTCGGAGACGACCGTCTTGCGCGAACACGGCCGCTTTGTCGCTACCGTTGGGGACAGGTACGGGACGTGCGCTGGTGTCACGATGCGCGCGACGTCGCGAAAGATCGCATTGGCAACGCCAGGTTCCGGCTCGTCGCGCTGGGTCGTCACGAACGCGATGATGGTTGTGCGCGTGCTCGGCAAATAATATGCCGCCGTGTTATAGCCGGACAGCCCTCCTGTATAGCCGTACCAGCCCGCCGAACATCCGATACCGAGCCCGAACGAAAGCCCCGGACGCCCGGTGGGCTGGCACGCCAGTCGCGCGCGCTGCGTCGCGGCGCCGTTGGTCGTGCCGGTGACGTACGCTTTGACCCACCGCTTCATGTCGGCGACATCGGAAATCATCACGCCCGCTGTCCACGTGAGCGAAGGCGGAAACAGAACCGATTGGTCGACCCACGCGCCTTTGCTCAGCGTGTAGCCGTGCGCGTAGGGCACCGGGATCTGCGGCGACGTCGTCGGAAACGACGTCTGTGTGAGATGCAGCGGCTCGAAGATGCGTGTCGCGAGTTGATGGGCGGCCGTGTCGTGCGTGAGCGACTCCAGGATCATCCCCAAGAGCAAGTAGTTCGTGTTGCTGTAGTACCACTTCGCGCCGGGCGCGAAAAGCCGCGGTGCATCACATGCCTCTTGCGTCAACTGCACACGGTTGACCGGCACGTTGGGCCGTATGTCGAGATGCTGCACTGCGCGGAGATCGTAGACTTCGGCAAGCCCGCTGCGCATTAGCATTAGCTCGCGCACGGTGATCTTCGAACCGCCGCGTACGTGCACGGGAAGCTTGAAGCGGCTTACCGGATCGTCGAGCGAGAGTCGCTTCGCGTCGACCAGTTGCAACAGCGCCGTGACGACGAAGGTCTTCGTATTGCTTCCGATGCGCACGTGATCGGCGAGCGATAGCGGCTGCGGCGGCGAGAGCTGCGCGTTTCCGATCCCCTCAACCATTGAGCCGCGATCGCGCGTCCAGATGCCGAGTAAGACACCGGGGACAGGCGTTTTCCCGCCGTAGATCGCGAGGTCGCGCCTGACGGCCGCGCGTATTTGCGCACGCATGGAAGCGGAAAGCGATGCGCCGCTGGTCGACGAGGCTTTCGCGGGCATCCAGTTCGCACCGGCGCTAAGCAATCCGGTCGCGGTTACTGCAGCACAGAAGGCTCGCAAACAATGCAACATCAACCGCCCCATTGGAAAGACAACACCGTGTGAAACGACGCTCGGCACGCGACGAGTCGGAAGACGACCACGAACGAAAGTAATTGCAGGGTAATTGCCTCAGCCGCGTCGCACGTAAGGGCGACTTCTAAGAGCGTGCGCGACGGGTTCGCTGAGCGTGCGCGACGGGTTCGCTAGGTGCGCACCGGATTTCCTGCCCAGCTGTGCGAATCGCCGGACGTTAAAGGTTTTAATTACCCATCTTCAAAAGGTGCGCGCACGATGTCAGGATTGGAGTCGCCACTGGTGCGCAATGCTGCATGGCTGCGCCGGGCATGTGCCGCTCGGCGCACGGTGGTAGGAAGCGCGGCCGTTCTGTGGGCGGCCGCGCTCACTATTCCAGCGCAAGCGAACTGCATCGCGCATCAACCGGCGAATGCGCTATTCACGCCGCCGTCGAGCCTCAAAATGACGTGGGAGTGCGTGACGGGCGGTCCGTTATTCGAACACAAGCGCGACTGGTTCATCGTGACGTTCAAGGCGACGAACAACGATCCGCGCCGCGTCGAGGCGATGAAACTGCAGGCGAATTTCGTAGACGCGTTCGGCGACGTACTGCGGACGGTGCCTATCATTGAGAACGCGCGGCTGCGCACCGGCGATTCCGACGCCGCCCTGTGGGCATTCAAGCCGGCGACCGATTCGAACAGCCTCGACCATGTCGCACTCTACGTAGTGGCGGTGAAGTACGCGGACGGATCCCTTTGGAAGGCGGCTGCACCCGCGCCAAAAGCCGGCCCGACGCCGTCGCCGCGCATGCGGCTGACCCGCTTTGCAATGACGAGAATGAACTACAACATTGGTGACGTGATCGTGCCGCCGCCGAGCCCGACGCCGCGGCCATCCGCGCGACCCTCGCCCGGCTGCGCGACCGCGGCTTCGGCTTCCTCGCCAGCGTCCACGGCGTCGACTACTACCCCTGCGA
>JBHEMQ010000037.1:12145-26718 GCA_046262475.1 Candidatus Velthaea sp. | reverse complement strand
GAGCTGGTTGGTATTGACTTTGCGCATCATGTTTCTCGGAGCGAACGTTTCCGTTCGGCCCGCCGGAACGCGGCGTTGATCGGCGGCATCATCACGCGGTTGTAGAGAAAGCGAATCACGCTGCGCTTGAAACCCGGCGGCAGGCGGCCTTCGTCGGCTTCCAAGAGAACGAAATCGAAGAGCTGCCGGCGCAGCTTTCGGCTGTACGCGCGACGCTCGTCGGGCGACCTGCCGCTGCGTTCGATCACGGCGCGCGCCACCGCGTCGTCGCCCTCGAGCTCGCGAACGAGCCTGCCGAGCTGCGCGTCGTCGATGCGCAAGAAATCGAGCACGCGCCGATCGATGAAATCGTTATCGCCGTACAAGTAGCCGTTCATTGCGGCGCCGTCAGATGTTGCGTAGCGTCGCGCTTTCTGTACGAGGCGCGGCAGCCACACCATGTCGTCAAAAGATTCGAGGCCGGAGCACGGCATCCACGTTGCGTTCATGGACGCCCGTTAAGCGCGCGCGGACCGCGTCCCCCTGAACACCGTCGTTACGTCACGCTTCGGAAATGGCATGGGTCGACGCCGAACAAGCGCGCCAGGGCGTCGGCGCGCAGCATGGCGCCGCGTGCGCCGTCGCCCACGATGCGCCCATCGCTCAAGAACACGACCCGCTCGATTTCGGGCACGATATCGTCGAAGTCGTGCGTGACGAGGAGTAAGCCGGCGCCGCGCCGTGCCAGCGTTCGCATCGCGTCGCGCACGTGCATCTGTGCGCCGACGTCGAGCGCCGAGCACGGCTCATCGAACACGAAGGTGTTCGGATCGTTGATGAATGCCCGTGCGATCATGACGCGTTGCGATTCGCCGAGCGAGAGCTGATCGAACCGCCGTTGCGCGAGGTGTGCGAGGCCGAGCGTCGTGAGCGCCGCACCGGCGGCGGCACGGACAGCGTCGTCGAGCCGGTCCTGCGGCATGAGACTGTGGCGCGCGAACGCGCCGGAGGCCACCGCCTCGAAGGCGGTCGCTGATGGGTCGAGCTGCGTGCGCAGGTCGTTACTGATGATGCCGAGCGTCGTGCGAAGATGGTTCACGTTCCACAAACGCCGGCCGAGAATGCGAATGTCGCTGCCCGGCTTTGCGAGCGGATACAGCTCGCGCGTCAGGAGCTTGATGAACGTGGATTTTCCGCACCCGTTGGGCCCGAGAATCGCGACGTGCTCGCCTTGCAGCACGCGCAAGGTAACATCGCTGAGCGCGAGGCGTTCGCCACGCATGACGTCGACGTGCCGGAGATCGAGCAGCGGCACCGCCGCTGCCGTGGGTCGCTCGTGCGTCATGGAGAATCGGCTTCGGCGGAACCACGCGGCCCGACTGCATTGCGTGCAGGCAGGAAATCATTCCGGCAGCGGCCCAGGTTGCCCGATGCATACCTCTGCGCGCCTCGAGCGTCCCGTCGTCGTTTCCATCGACATGCATCGTGGCCACCTCGATGCAGCCGTCGCAGCACTCCCGCTCGGCGACGAGCCGAGCCGCGCACTCATCGCGCGCGCGGCTCCCATTTATCGCGAGCTGCGTGCGCTCGGTGTTCCGATCGTTCAGGTCGTGACGCGCTACCGCACGCCCGACGAATCCGAACGCAATCCGTTTTGGGCCTCGAAGCGCTCGGGCACGCGCGCCCGTTCCGCGGAGCACAACTTGTTCGGGACGGCCGGTACGGAAATCGTCCCCGAACTCGCCGATCCGCGCGACGTCGTCGTCGACACCAAGAAACGGTATAGCGCGTTTATGTTTACCGATCTCGATTTCGTTCTCCGCGGTTTCGACGCCCGAACGGTGATTTTGACGGGCGTCAACACGAACAGTTGCGTGCTCTGCACCTGCTTCGAAACCGTCAACCGCGACTACGACCTCGTCGTGCTGCGCGACTGCGTGGACACGATGGACGGACCAGCGGCGCACGAGATGGCTATCACGCTCATACAAACGTGTCTCGGGCGCGTGCTGACGTGGCCGCAGTTGCGACCGCTCCTCGAGCGGGCGGAGGCGCCGGCGTAGCGGCCGTATGACCGCTCGCGTGCGTGTCGCCGTCGACGGCGCGGCGGGCTGCATCACGCTCGATCGCCCGGCGGCGCTGAACGCGCTCGACCTCGAGATGTTCGAGGCCGTAGAAGATGCGCTCGTCGGGTGGCGGGACGATCCGCGCGTCGAGCGCGTCGTCGTGCGCGGCAGCGGCCGCGCGTTTTCCGCCGGCGGCGACATTCGCGCGGTACGCGCCGCGGCCGAACGGCGCGACGAGCGATACTTGCATGCGCTATACCGATCGGAGTACGGCGCGAACGCCATCATCAGCGCGTATCCGAAGCCGTACGTCGCGCTGGTCGACGGCGTCTGCATGGGCGGCGGCATGGGCCTGGCGATTCACGGCTCGCACCGCGTGGTAACGCAGAACGCGCTGCTCGCAATGCCGGAAACGGCCATCGGTTTCTTCCCCGACATCGGCTGCACGTACGTTTTCCCGCGGTTGCCGCACCGCGCCGGATGGTTTCTCGGCACGACGGGATCGCGGATGGATGCCGCCGATGCGCTGTGGTGCGGTCTAGCGACGCATTTCATCGAACGCGGCGCGCTGGGCGAATGCGAGCGGCGGCTGATTTCTGAATCGTCAACCGACGGCGTCCTGTCGTCGTTCGCACAGCGCGCGCCGGCGTCATCGCTCGCAGAGCACGCGGGCGCGCTCGCGCGCTGCTTCGCCGGCCCGGAGCTGCGCGACGTCTTGGCGGCGCTGTCCAGCGATCCGACGCCTTGGGCGCAGGAAACGCTCGCCATGCTCGAGCGCATGTCGCCGAGCGCACTGATCGTCACGTGGGCGCTGTTCGAGCGCGGCGCGCGGATGACGCTGCCCGAGTGTTTGGCGATGGAGTTCTACGCCGGCCGCCGCATGATCGACGCGCCCGACTTCGCGGAAGGCGTACGCGCTGCGGTGATCGACAAAGACCGGCGCCCGGTGTGGTCGCCGCGCACGTTCGCCGAGGTCGACGTCGCCGCACTCACCGCAATGGTGGATGCGAGCGCTCGCGACGCGACTGCGCCGGGCGGCACCGGCGTGCTCCGCGGATGATCAGCCTGCGATTGGTCCCGCAAACGCATGCGCCGGCACGGACTGCGACGGACCGTCTCCACGACGTTCGAGCGGCTCCTTACCCGCCATCGCAGGCGGGTGATTTCAGCGCGCTCATGTAGTAGGAACGGCGCAATTCATAGGCCGTCGCCGAGAGCGTCGGGCTGCGGGGTGAGGTTTCTGCTGGATCGTTCACGTGATCGTACGCGCGAGCGCTTGACGCTGTTAGTTCGCGCCGGCGAGATGTTCCATCGCTCGCTCGAGGTTGACGACACCCTCTACAACGTCGCGCACATGGCTGTCGAGTCGTTCGCCGGTCTCTGCCTGTTCGACCTCATCGACGAACACTCGGACCGGCTGTACGTAACGGCAGGCGCGCATCGTGAGCCCAGTTACGAGCCGCTGCTCAAGAGCATGGGCTCGTCGATCCTTTACGACAGCAATCGCGAGGGCCGGGTCCATCCCGCGATTCGGGTAACGCAGACCGGCGAATCGTTCTTCCTGCCCGTGATCGACGAGGCGACGATTCTTTCGCATGCCGCATCGCCGCAGCATGCGGATTTCATGCGGCGCATGGGATACCGGTCCAAGATCGTGGTGCCGGTGACCGCCCAAGCACATGTCTTCGGCGCGCTGACGTTCGTGCGCACGAGCGACGAGGATCCGTTTGACGAAGGCGACGTACAGGCGGCGGAAGAGTTAGGACGGCGCGCCGGCTTGGCGGTGGCGAACGCGAAGCAATATCACCGAGAACAACACGTGGCAGCGACGCTGCAGCGGGCTTTCCTCTCCGAAAACTTCCCGCGCCGGCCGGGCCTCCGGTTTTCGGCACTGTACCGGCCGGGAAGCGGCGACACGCAGCTCGGCGGCGACTGGTACGACGCGTTCGAGACGCGCGACGGCTCCATCGTCATGACCATCGGCGACGTGAGCGGCAAGGGTATCGAGGCGGCGCGGCTGATGGTGCAGTTGCGGCAATCCGTGCGCATCGCGGCCGCCCTGCGGCGGGATCCAAGCGAGATCTTGGGGATCGTCAACGAGGCGCTCTTGGTCGAGCGCACGACCACGTTCGCGACGGCGTTCGTTGCCGTGCTTCCGCCCGGGTCGCACACGCTGCACTATGCGGCGGCCGGCCACCCGCCGCCGTTCATCCGGTGGGACACAGGGGAAACCGAACGGCTTTCGGCGCCGTCGCCGCCGCTCGGCATCTCCGCCGACATCACATTCACCAAACATGAGGTGGTCGTGCACGAGAACGCCTTGCTCGTGCTTTACACCGACGGCATCACCGAAGCGACGCGCAACCCCGTCGCCGGCGAGGAAATGCTCGAGCGGCTCATCGCGAACGAGGCGGTGCTGCAAGCGGCGAATCCGGCGCGATTTCTCGAACGCGCGGTCGCGCGCGAGGGTACGCGCGACGATGTCGCCGTGCTGGCCGTGCGCTTCGGGGCTGAGAACTCGCAGTGGCGATTCGATGTCGGCGATTCTGCGGCCGGATACGCGATCAAGCGCCATCTCATCGGCTCCATCGCCGACGCCGCAGCCCCGTCCGACGACGAACTACGCACGTGCGAAACCATCATCAGCGAACTCATCGGCAATGCGGTGCGGCACGCACCGGGGCCGCTGAGTATTTCGTTGTCGGTAGAACAGAGCGGCGTTTTCGTGCACGTCATCGATGAAGGTCCCGGCTTCGATCTGGAACTGGCGTTGCCCGAAGACGTCTGGTCCGAGTCCGGCCGGGGCCTGTTCTTGATTTCAGCGCTCGCGCGCGGCATCAGCGCTTCGCGACTGCCGGGATACGGCAGCTACGTCTGCGTTCGTCTGCCGGTCGATGTGTCGCGGCGCGGCGCCGGGCTCGACCGCGCCAAGGCACCACACTAGTCCTATTCGTATTCGTCCGAACCCTGATCCCAAATGAACGATTGGATGTCGCAAGAACTTGCGGCGGCAGCGTCTCGCGGCCGAAGTCACCTCACATCGCTCGAGCGGCCGCGCTCCGCGCGATGGTTCGGATCGGTAAACAGCGGTGAGGAGATCAAAAAGTCCGCGGTGGCGCGGTTGCACGCGATCGGTACGTTGTAAAAGAACGGCGAGCCGCAGCAGCGCTTTCACGTCTACGTCGTGCGGCTGCGACGTCAAGGGATCCCAGAAGAAGATAACCAGATCGATGCGGCGTTCCACGAGCATCGCGCCGACTTGCGCGTCGCCGCCGAGGGCCCCGACAGCAGCAGCTCGGGCTCTAAACCAGTCGCCTCGGCGATGCGCGCCCCCGTGGTGCCGGTTGCGATCAGCTTACACGCGCTGAGCGTGCCGCGGTTGAAGGCGGCCCATTGGGCGAGATCGTCTTTGCGCGCGTCGTGCGCGATCAGCGCCACGCGCGTCGCGTGTGCGTCGGAATGCGGGCGTCGTACGCTCGTATGCATTGCGCGATGCCTACGGGGCGTGACCGGGTGAAATGTCGCGCACGGCATGAAATCCGAGCTGCCCGTCACCCCCGTGCTGCGTGCCGCCGTCAGTGACTTCGATGAGGTGTCCGGCATGATCGCCCAGCTCGATGCGGTTGATGATCGGTCCGCCGATCCAATCGCAGCCGTGCAGCACGGGCGCGCCGCCCGGGCCCTCGACCCATGCGCAACGTGCGAACTTGTCGACTTCGTCGTCGGTTTCGCCGCCGAATAATTCCGCCACGCCGTGCTGGTCCGCACGCAGCAAATGCACCACGAGCGACTGCGCGCGCGCCGCGACGCGATACGTGCGATTTTTGTTCGAAAGGCAGATCAGCCACCGCGGGGGGTGAATGCTGCACTGCGTGCCGAAACCGACGAGACAACCGCTGCGTTCGTCGCCGCTGCGCGCCGTTACCACGTACATGGGATAATCGAGCGACGCCATGAGGCGCCCGATGCGTTCGTCGTCCATCGGCCATCGCGTTCCCACAAGCGTGGCCCATCTCACCATCCGGGCGTCCTCCGCGTGACCGACATGGAGACCGAACGCCTCCACATTCGTCCATTGCGAACCTCCGACGCGCGGGCGCTCTTCGCATACCATTCGGATCCATGCGTGGCGCGCTTTCAGGCGTGGCGGCCGCAGTGCGAAGCTGACGCAGCGGAGGTGGATTGCGAGTCTCACGCGCAGCGGCGAATGACGTCCTCATTCCAGGCGATGCCCGTTCCCGGCTCGTCTCCCAGCAGTACGTGACCGTCCTTGACCTGCACGGGCTGCATCAGAACGGGTCCCGCGTGATCGAGATACTCGAGGTAGTGCGCCGTCGGCGTTATGCCGAGAAGATGCGCGCTGATCTCCGGAAAGGTGTGGCTGGATGCGGGCAAGCCGGCAGCTTCCGCAAGCGCCGCAGCGCGCAGCCAGCCGGTCACGCCGCCGAGCTTCATCGCATCGAGCATGACATGGTCGGAAGCGCCGGCGGCGATGCTTTTAGCCGCGTCGCGCGGGCCCCACCAGTTTTCGCCGAGCTGAACCGCCGTGTGTGCGGCCGCCGCGATACGCGCGTGGCCGGCGAAATCGTCAGCGAGCGTCGGCTCCTCGATCCAGTAAAGATTTTCGTCGTCGAGAACCCGCGCTCTCCGTATGGCCTCAGGAACAGAAAGGCTTTGATTGTAATCGACCATCAAGCGCGGCGCATCACCGATGGCGCCGCGGACGGCGCGAATGGTTTCGAGATCCTGCTCGAGCCCACCGCGTCCGATCTTCACCTTGATTGCCGTGAATCCGAGCGCGACCAGTTCTTCCGCTTCGGCGGCCGCACCGGCCGCGCTCATCGTACGGAGGCTGGCATACGCGGGGATCGGTTTCGGCTCGCCGCCGAGCAGCGTGACCAACGGCACGTCGCACGCTTTCGCAAGCGCATCCCATAACGCCATATCGAGCCCCGCCATCGCTATTCCGGTCAATCCTTGGGGGCCGAGCAGGCGGAAATGCCGCTGCAGCGTGCGTTCCACGGCTGCCGGCGCCGCGCGATGGCCGCGCACGAGCGGAGCGAGATTCTCGATCAGCTGCACGAGCGGCTTGAGTGCGGTCGGCGTGTAGCACCGAACGTAACCGGCGCCGCTAATGCCTTCATTCGTTTCGACGTCGATCAAGACGAGCGGCGTCGACAACATGACGCCGCTTGCCGTTTCGACGGGGCGTTGGAGCGTGAGGTCGAGTCCGCGCGCGCGAATGCCGCGAAGAGTGAGCGTGCTGCCGGCCTCGATCATGACTGCTCCCGCAAGCGTGCGCGCCGCCCCACCGTTCGCCAGGTTCGCTCCAGCGAGCCGGGAACAAGCGCCGCAAGATGCGATACGGTGCCGTTGTACGCCTTGCCCTGCTTGCGCTCGTGAGTTGCTTGTCGATCAAACCGGCGTCCAGTGCGCCGCCGGCGGCGCCGCAGAGCGACGTGCTGAAAGCGACGCTGCGCAACGGAATGCGGGTCGTAATCGTCCGCAACGCGATCGGTCCGGTGGTGGCGACGAATATGACTTATCTCGTCGGCTCGCGCGACGATCCGGCGGGCGTGCCCGGCATGGCGCACGCGCAAGAGCACATGATGTTTCGCGGCACGAAAAATCTTTCCACGAGCGAGCTCGGAACCGTCGCAACGGCGCTCGGCGGCCACTTCAACGCGGCCACGAGCGACACGCTGACGCAGTATCAGTTCACGGTTCCCGCCGCGGACCTCGACGCCGTCCTGCGCATCGAATCCGACCGCATGCGCGATGTGCTGGACGCTCAAGCGCAGTGGCAGAACGAGCGCGGCGCGATCGAACAGGAAGTGCTGCGCGACGAGTCGGAGCCCGGCGCCGATTTTTTCAGCGCCGTGCACGCGCTCGTGTACGCCGGTACGCCGTACGGGCACGAAGGCGTCGGCACCAAAGCGGCGTTCGATCGGCTCACCGGCCCCGCAATCAAGGCGTTCCACGATCGCTGGTATGCACCGAACAACGCTCTGCTCGTGGTCGCCGGCGATGTCGATCCGCAGCGTGCGCTCGCGCAAATTCGCGGCCGCTTCGAGTCGATTCCGACCCGGCGCGTGCCCGCGCACGCGGCGGCGCAGTTGCGGCCGCTGCGCCGCGTCGTCATCGCGCGGCCGACGACGCTCATTTATCCGCTGGCTGCGGTGTCGTTTCGTTTTCCCGGCATTACGAGCGCCGACTTTTTGCCGTCGTTCGTTCTGCAAGGCATTTTGAACTCGCGCCGCGGTCCGCTGCGCGCGCTGGTGGACACCGGCGAAGCCCTCGACGGCGAGTGGATTTCGATGCCGTACGTTCCAGAAGCGCAGATCGGGATCGCGGCCGCGGCGCTGCGGCCGGGAGCCGACGCGGCCAAATCCGCCGAACGTCTACAGGCGCTGCTCGCCGCCTACGCGCGCAACGGCGTGCCGCGCGAACTCTTCGAGTCGACGCGTCGTCAGCTGATCGTCGGTCAAGAGGAAAGCCGCAATTCGATCGAGGCGCTCGCCTCGGACTGGTCCACGACCATCGCGCTCGACCGCGAGCCGTCCATCGCGCACGAACAAGAACTCATCGCGCGGGTCACGCTGGCGGACGTGAACCGCGTCGCCCGCCGGTATCTCGACATGACGCATGCGGTGGTCGGTGCGTTGATGCCGTCGGCGAACGCATCGCAAACCGGTGCTCCCGCTCCCCCGCAGCAGGGACCCGAAAAACCGCTGAGCGCGCAGCCGCCGGTGACGCACCTGCCCGATTGGGCGCGCCAATTGGTGCAGCACGTCGAGGCGCCCGCGCGTTCGGGGGCGCCGGCGCACATGAAACTTTCCAACGGCATGACGCTCATCGTGGAGCCCGCGACGATCTCCGACTCCGTGTTTGCCTTCGGCCGCGTCAAAACGAATGCGGCGTTGGAGGAACCGCTCGGCAAAGAAGGCGTCGCGGCGGTACTCGCGGCGATCTTCGACTATGGCACGCAGCGCCAGGATCGCGTGGCATTTCAGCGCGCGCAAGACGACGCCAACAGTCAGGTGTCCGCCGGCGACCGTTTCGGAATGCAGACGACGTCACGCACGTTCGATCGCGGCGTCGCGCTGCTGGCACAGAACGTGCTGCAGCCGCGTTTCGATCAGGCGACCTTCGAGCTCGCCCGGCGACGCGCGGTGGAGCAGCTCGCGACGGCGCTCAGCGGCTCCAATACGATCGCGCAGCGGCGTGCCGCCACATACCTGCTGCCGGCGGGCGATCCGGAATTGCGCGAGCCGACCGTGGCCGGCATGCAAACGCTGACGCTCGACGACGTGAAGGCCTACTATGCGAAGACCATGCGCCCGGATCTGGCCACGATCGTCGTTGCCGGTAATGTAGCGCCCGAAACCGCACGCGCGGCCGTCGAACGCGAGTTCGGCGGGTGGCATGCGACGGGCCCGCCGCCGGACGTCGAGTTGCCGGGGCTCCCCGTGAACCGGCCGGGCGACGTGAAAGTTACGATCCCGGCCGGTCAGGATTCCGTACTGTTCCAGCAAATCGTTCCGCTCGCGCGCGCATCAGCGCAAGCCTATCCGCTCTTGCTCGGCAACGCGATCCTCGGCGGCGGTTCGCTTGGACCGGAACAGAGCCGGCTTTTCCGCGACCTGCGTCAGAATGCGGGCCTCGTCTACACCGTCGCCTCGCAGCTCGCGCCGCGCCGGTCGCGGTATCAGTTCTCGGTTCAGTTCGCGTGTTTGCCGGCCAACGAGGGCCGCATCGCCTCGCTCATCGACAGCGAGATCGAGCGCATGAAGACCGAGCCCGTCGGCGGCTTCGAGCTGGCGCTCGCGAAAGCGTCGATCGTACGGCAAACGACGATCGAGGACTCTTCGGTGAGCGCGATCGGCGCGACGCTCCTGGATGAAGCGGCAAACGGGCTGCCCTTCAATCAAGGTCAGATCGACGCGCAGCACTTCCTCGGCACGGACGCGCGCGCGATCCAGGAATCCTTCGCCGCATACATTCAGCCGCAAAACTTCGTGCGCGTCATCGAGGGACCGTGACATGATCGTACACCGGATTTTGCACGCCGCCGCGGCGGCCGCGCTGGGTGCGTCCGCGGCGCTTTTCTTGGGCGCGCACGAAGCGCGCTCGCAATCGGGCTCGCTCGACGACGCCTATCGGGCGATCGCCGGCAAACAGTTCGTGGATTTGACGCATACGTTCGCGCCCGGCATTCCGCATTGGAAAGGCTTCCGAAACGAAACGGCGCGCACGCAATACTGGTACGACCCCAGACCGGGAACGCTCGGCTCCGGATTTTACGCGCAGATGTTCTGCCACGTCGGGCAATGGGGAACGCACGTCGATCCGCCGGCGCATTTCGCCAAGGGCGGGCGCACGGTGGATCAAATCGATCCCAAGGAAATGGTGATGCCGCTCGTTGTGCTCGACGTTCACGCGCGTGCGGCGGCGAATCCGGATTACGTGCTGACGCTCGCCGACGTGAAGGCGTGGGAAGCACGGCACGGCCCGGCGCCGGCGCGCGCTTTCGTGGCTATGCGCACGGACTGGTCGAAGCGCTGGCCCAGCGACGCCGCAATGGCGAACAAGGACGCGCGCGGCATCGGCCACTACCCCGGCTGGAGCATGCCCGTGCTGCGCTATCTCTACGACGAGCGCCACATTACCGCGTCCGGCCATGAAACGACGGACACCGATCCGGGCGTCCGCGCATCGCACGACGATTTCTCGCTGGAAAGCTGGATTCTGCACCACGACCATTACCAGATCGAGATGCTCGCGAATTTGGATCGCGTTCCCGAGAGCGGCGCGCTTGCGATCGTCACCTTTGCGAAGCCGAAAGACGGGTCAGGCTTCCCGGCGCGCGTGATCGCTATCTTGCCGTAACAATCGCCGCCCACGCCTGCTTGCTGCGCGGCGGCACGGCGGGTATGACGGTGGACGGTGACGAGGAGGTCGTGGCGCCGCGACGCGGTCGCCGGCGCGATATTCTGGTTGGCGTTCACTGGGCTCGAAGTGCTGCTCGTCGGTAAGATCGACGCGCAGGAGACGCCGGCGGGTGCCGTCATCGCATTGGGAGCGGCGGTCGCGGCCGTGGCCGCGCTGCGCCTTTCCGGCGTGCGCTACCGGTTGCGCTGGTCGTGGGCGCCGCTCGTCCTGCGTCTCGTGCGTAACGTTGCGCGCGACACGTTCATCGTATCCGCCGCGCTCGTGCGCGGCATCGCTAAGGGCGCGGCCCCGCGCGACCGTATCGTCGACGTTCCCTTTGACGCGGGCGGCGACGACGCCGAATCGGCCGCACGCCGCGCGCTGGTGACGGCCGGGATCTCCATGTCGCCGAACGGGATCGTCGTCGACGTCGACCGCGACCGCCGCGTCGTGCGCGTGCACCGGCTGGTGCCCGACGACGCTCCGCCGCTTTCCCGGGCGTGGCCGCTGTGAACGTGTGGCTGTGGGCGGCCGTGCCGATGCTGCTCGCGTTCGTGCCGTGCACGATCGTCGCCATACGCGGCAAGCTCCTCGATGCGCTGGTCGCGCTCGAAGCGGCGACGGTGTTCGCCGTGCTGACGCTGCTTCTCGTCGAACAAGGACTCGAGCGACAAACTTTCTTCGACGTGTCGCTGGCGCTCGCGGTGCTGGCTCTGCCGTCCACGTTGCTGTTCGCCCGATTCTACCGGCGGTGGCTGTGAACGGCTGGCATATCGCGATCGACGTCCTGCTGGTGCTCGGCGTCATTCTCGCGCTGCTCAGTTGTCTCGGAATCGTGGCGATGCGCACGACGCTGCAGCGGGTGCATTTCGTCGGCCTTATCGGGGTGCCGGGAACCATTCTCACCGCAGGCGCTGTCGCAATCGGCGGCCATGTGACATCCGGCACCGGACTGAAGGCGGCGTTCATCGGGCTCGTGCTCGTCGCGTTCGGCCCGATTCTCGCGCACGCGACGGTCCAGGCGATCGTCGCGCGCGGACCCGAGGACGGGTGATGGCCGTCCTGCAGGCCATCGCGTTGATTTTGACGGCCGCCGGTGCGACGGTCGTCGTCCTCGTGCGCGAACCCAAGCGCCAAGTCTTTCTCTACATGATGTACGGCTTGATGCTGACGATTCTGTTCGCGCTGCTCCAAGCGCCGGACGTCGCGCTTTCCGAACTGGCGGTGGGGTCCGTTGCCATTCCGTTCGCGATTCTCGCGACGCTCGTGCGCATGGAACACGGCCGCAAGTGAACCCGCGCGTTCGCAACCTGATGACCGCATCGGCCGGCGCGGTGCTGGTCGGCTTCATGCTGTGGGGATTTGCTGCACTGCCGGCCTTCGGCACGTACAACGGCGCGTACGGCACGATTCTCAACACCGTTGCGCCGCACGAACGTCAGATTCCCAACATCATCACCGCGGTGAACTTCGACTATCGCGGTCTCGACACGCTCGGCGAGGAATATATCTTGTTCGCGGCCGTCGCCGGACTCGCGCTCGTCTTGCGCCGCGACAGCGAGCAGACGACGGAACAACCGTTGCCCCCATCGCGCGGGCGCGGCGCCGGCGAACGCAGCGACGCGCTGCAGGCGTTCGGCGTGCTCGGCATCGGGACGACCGTCGCGTTCGGCGCGTACGTGGCGCTGCATCCGCACCTGACGCCCGGCGGCGGTTTTCAAGGCGGGACGATTACCGCCGGTTTCGTCGCCCTGACCTTGCTCGGCGTCGGATACCGGCCGTTTGCGCGGATGGTGCCGCAAGGCGCGACCGAAACGCTGGAAGCCATCGGCGCCGGCGCTTACGCGGCCATCGGTGTCGTGACGCTCATTGCCGGCGGCGCGTTCCTCGCGAACGTCCTGCCGCTGGGCGGCGAGGGACAGTTCTTTTCAACCGGTACGATCGCGCTGATCAATCTCTGCGTCGCCGTCGAAGTCTGCGCCGGTTTCGCGGTCGTCTTCGTGGAGTTTGCGCGCGAAACGCGCGTCGAAGAGGATGCCGAGGGGTGAGCGCGATGCTTCCTTTCGTCGTTCCCGCCTGGATTTTCGTGGCGGGATTGTACGGGATGGCGACGAGCCGCCACCTGGTGCACCTTATCATGTGTCTGTCGGTCACGCAGTCCGCGACGTACGTGCTGATCTTGATGATCGGTTACCGGACCGGCGCAACGGCACCGGTCTTCAGCGACGTGCTGCCCGGCGTTCGCGCCACGGACCCGGTCGTCCAGGCGGTCACGCTGACCGATATCGTCGTCGGTGCCACGGTGACGGCGTTGCTGTTGGCCTTCGCGCTGCGCATTTACAAACAGCGCCACACCGCGGACCCCGAAGCGGCGCGGCCGATGGAGGGTTGATGTCCGCGCTGGCGCCGCTCGCGCTCGCCGTACCGCTGCTTGCCGCGGCGCTCGTGGCCGCCGTCAGCCGGATCCTGCCGCGCTGGGTCACGTCCATTGTATCGATTGCGGCGGCGGTGTTTTGCACCGCCGCCTGCATTGCGCTGGCCGTGCACGCGGCGCGCGACGGAACCGTCGTTCATTGGTTCGGCGGCTGGACGCCGCGGCACGGGTTTGCGCTCGGCATCGCGTTCGTGGTCGATCCAATCGGCGGCGCGCTCGCGGCGTTCGCCGCGTTGCTCACGACGGCGAGTTTTTCGTTCGCGTGGACCTATTACGACGAGGCGGAGGGCGCGTTCCACGCGCTGATGCTGGTGTTTCTCGCGTCGCTCATCGGGTTTTTCTTGACGGGCGACATCTTCAATCTGTTCGTGTTCTTCGAGCTGATGAGCGTCTCGGCGTACGCATTGACCGGCTACAAGTGCGAAGAAGAGGCGGCGGTCGAGGGTGCGCTGTCGTTCGCCGTGGTCAACAGCGCGGGCGCGTTTTTCGTGCTAATCGGCATCGCGATGCTGTACGCGCGTACCGGGGCCCTAGCGATGGCGCAAGTCGCGCACGCGCTGGGCGGCGCATCCGATCCGCTCGTGGTTGCGGCTTTCGCGCTCATCGTCGCGGGCTTTTTGGTGAAGGCCGCCGTCGTGCCGTTCCACTTTTGGCTGAGCGACGCGCATGCCGTTGCGCCGACGCCGCTGTGCGTCTTGTTTTCGGGCATCATGGTCCAGGCGGGGCTGTACGCCGCCGCCCGCCTGGACGCGAGCGTGTTTTCAGGCGTGCTCGAGGCGCATTCCGCTGCGGTGCGTGACACCCTCGTGACGTTCGGCATCATCACCGCGTTCGTGGGTGCCGTCATGTCGTTCGCGCAGCGCCATTTGAAGCGGCTCTTGGCGTTTTCGACGATCGCGCACAGCGGCATTTTGCTCTGCGCGTTGGGATTGTACGGGGCGCGGGCCCTGGGCGGCTTGTTTCTCTACGTCGTCGGGCACGGACTGGTCAAGGGCGCGCTCTTCATGTGCAGCGGCATCATCTTGAACCGTTTCGGAAGCGTCGACGTGGACACGCTGCGCGCGCGGCTGCGCGAGCTGCCCTGGGTCGCCGTCGCGCTCGCGGCGGGCGGCCGCGTGGAGGCGCGCGAGACCGGCGGCGTCACAACGAGCCTGATCCTCGAC
>JBHEMQ010000037.1:0-12135 GCA_046262475.1 Candidatus Velthaea sp. | reverse complement strand
TCGCAACGTTTGCGGGAAAAGCGTTGATCGACGATGCGGCAAAGGCTGCGGGCCTTGCATGGCTCGTGCCGCTGCTCGTCATCGCCGCCGCGCTGACGGGCGGCTCGGTTCTCAATGCCGCCGGCCGGGTCACCTTCGGCTGGGGTCCGCCACCCGCTCCGGCCGGCAAGTCGCCGGCGCACGAACAACGCGAAACCGAGGGCCGCGACCTGCCGTTCGCGGCGGTTCTGCCGGCGGTCGTGCTGCTCGTCCTCGCGTTCGGTCTCGGCTTGATACGCAATGCGGTCCCGTTCGCGGTTGCGGCAGGCGCGCGCTTCGCGGACCGCGGCGAACAACTCCGGGTCGTGCTCGGCGGTATCCATCCCTCCCCGCTGCCTGCGGCGGAAGCAATTCCGCTAGCCGAGGGCGTGGTCTGGGGTTGCATTTCGGCGGCGGTTGCGGTAGGCACCGCGGCGTTTGCGCTGTTCGCTCAGCGGTCGTCCGGCGCGCGGTCGGCGCTGCACACGCTTTGCGCCCGCGCGATTCGACCGCTGCGCGCGCTGCACAGCGGCGTCGTCACCGATTACGTTGCATGGCTCGCAACGGGAATGGCAACCTTCGGCACTGCGCTCGCGCTACTGATCCGCTAATGAATCAGCGCTTGAGGCGTTCTCCGACGAGCAGCATCACGAGCGTGGTAACGCCGAGCCCGATGAGCCAGCCGGCGAAACCTTCGCCGACGGGACCGGCGCTAGCGAGGGAATAGCCGCCCCGGTCATCGGGATGATGCAGTGCCTCGACGTACGCACTCAAATCGTCGAGATCATTTTGGGGAATGTCGCGCTCCCCGAAGCGCGGCATGATGCCCGGCCCGACGCGCACCGCCTCCGCGGTTTGCAGCCGCGTCGACGCCTTCAAGGAGGGCGCGAGCCAGCCGTACCCCGCGACGGCGCCGTCGCCCGTCGAGCCATGACAGGGCTGGCAGTTTTGTTCGTACAGCACCCGCCCGCGCGGGATGTCGTTGGCGTGACCGACCGCTGGAATCGGCGGCCCGGCGCCGTGCGCCGTGATGTAGGCGATGAGTGCGTCGATGTCGGCGCGCGGCATCGACGGCGGTCCGCGCATGGGTTCGGTGCCGGGTACTTCGAGCGGCATGCGGCCCGTGGACAGATTGAAATCGACGTCCGCGGCACCGGCATTGCGCAGCGACGGACCGTTCACGGTACCGTCGAGCGTCGGGCCGTGGCATTGAATGCAGTGCAGCGCGTACAGCACGGCGCCGGCTCGCTTCGGGTCGGCCGCGCGCACCGAATTCACGTGCGTAAACGGCGGCTTCGGCTGACCGTGCGACGTCTGCGCGACGAAGAGCACGGCGGCTGCTGCCAGCGCGATCACGGAACGGGCACCGTCTCTTCGTCGTAACCGCCTTCGGCGGTGCGGACGAGCACCGCGCGCGCCGGATGATCCGCGGCGTAGGCGTGGCGTGCGTGCAATTCGCGGCAGATGCGCCAGGCGAGCCCGGCGGCGAGCAGGGGCACCGTCATCACCGCGACTTGATAGAACACCGCGAATTGCTGCACCGGTACGTTCAAGATGCGGGCCTGCACGTCGTCGCTGCCCGCAAGCAGCAAGATGCCCGCAAATGTCAGCGCGCCCGTGCCCGCCGCGGTCCGATACGGATTCTCCCACGGAAGCTGCAGCAGGTGATGTTCGGCGTGGTCCCGCGCGACGGTGCGTTCGAGCCACGGCCATGCATACAGGGTGCCGAAAAAAACCAGCGGCAGCACGATGCCGGGCCAAAATAGCGCGGAGACGGTATGCCCGAAGAGATGGAGCGGCAGGCGCGGTCCCAGACGCAGCGCCCCGTCGAGCCAGCCGACGTACCAGTCGGGCTGCGCGGGCGATGCAACCGTCCACGGCGCGTACGGGCCGTAAAGCCAAACCGGATTGATTTCGACGAGCCCGCCCAGCAGGAAGAGCACGCCGAACGTCGCGAGCATCAGCGCGACGGACTTCACCGTGTAGGTGGGCCAAAGAGGCGAGCCCACCACGTTGTTTTCGCGCTGGCGGCGGCCGGGAAATTGCGAGTGCTTCTGATGCCACAGCGTCGCGAGATGCAGCGCGATGAGGCCCGCGAGCGCGAGCGGCAAGAACAGGATGTGAATCGCGAACAGACGGTTCGTGATTTCGTGGCTTGGGAAGCCGCCGCCGAAAAACAGATAGGCCGCCCACGACCCGACGACGGGAATCGCCAAGGCGATGGACTGCGCGATCCGCAATCCCGCGCCGGAGAGCTGATCGTCCGGCAGCGAATACCCCGTGAAGCCGTCGGCCATGACGAGCAAGAGCAGCGTTAGGCCGATGTACCAGTTGACGTCACGCGGTTTGCGGAAGGCACCGCTGAAGAAGATGCGCGCCATGTGCATGATGACGGCGCTCGCGAAGACGAGCGCGCACCAGTGATGCGCCTGCCGAATGACGAGCCCCGCCTGCGTTTCGAATGAAATCCGCAGCACCGACGCGTACGCCTCCGTCATCGTGCGGCCGTCGAGCGACGGAACGCCGGTGCCGTGATACACGACCCGTCCGTCGGACGGATGAAAGTAGAACGTCAAATACGTGCCGCTCAGCACAATGAACGTGAAGCAATACAGTGCCACTTCCCCGAGCATGAAGGACCAGTGATCGGGAAAAGCCTTGCGCAGGGCGGCGCGCAGGAACGGCGCCGCGCCGAGCCGTGTATCGAGCGCGAAGATGAGGCGCCGGATCACGCGTGCTCCCACTCGTCGGGCCCGATCAAATCGCTCATTGCGCCCGCCGCACGCAGCGCCCCGTCGGCGTCCACGGCCAGCGGCAACTGCGGCAGCGCACGCGCCGCCGGGCCGAAGACGACCGAACCGCCGTCGAGCACGTCGAAGGTCGATTGGTGACAGGGACACATCAACTGCTGCGGACCTTCGCGGTAGAGTGCAACCGGGCAGCCGGCGTGCGTGCACACTTTCGAATACGCGAGAAACCCTTGCGGCGCCCAGCTCGCGCGCTCCGGCGGCAAGCGCAAACGGTCTTCTTGCACGCGTACGAGCATCACGACATCGTTCGCCATGTTAACCTCGTGGTCGGGGCCGACGAGGCCTTCGGGAAATGCCGATACGACCGTGCCGACTTCGAGCGCGTCGGCCCGCACCGCTGAACCGTCGTCGCGCACGAGGCGGATCCCGCGTTTCCATCCCGTCTTCCCGATGTTCCCCTCGGGGCTCGGGCCGAGCGAACGGATCGGAAAGAGCGCCGCGATTCCGAGTACGCCGAGCGCGGCCCAGCCCAAACGCGCGAGCCACCGTCGCCGACCGACGATCGTCGCTAGTCCACCCTCGAACTGCGCGACGGCGTCGGCTCGCGTCGGATCCGGTGACCGCTCCGAATGATGTTCGTCGACGACTTGCTCGTGCGGCATCAGTTCGCGGCTCCACACGATCAACGCGCCGGCAACGCCGAAGCATGCCAGCGCGAGTCCGGCGCCTTGAAGCTGCGTTTGTCCGCCGCGTGCGAAGGCCACAGCGAACGCGACGCTGCCCGCGATCGAGACGCAGAACCATGCCGCCGCGTAGCGTTCGGCCCGCCGCACCGCGTTCACCGGACGAAGTATATCATCGCCCAGATGCCGAGCCAGACGACGAAAACGAAGTGCCAGTAATACCCGATCGCTTCGGCGCCCGCGGCGCCCGCGCCGCGGAAACCCGGCCGGGCGGCGCCCCCGGCGAGCAGCGCGAGCAGAATGACGCCGACGGCGACGTGCGCCGCGTGAAAACCGGTAATGCCGTAGTGCATCGAGCCGTACGCGTGCGTCGCGAACGTATAGTGATTCTTCGACCAGCCGTGGATCGTTAATGCCAGGAACGCGATGCCGCACGCAACGGCGCCCGCCAGCCAGGCGCGCGCGGCGCGGGTGCGCTCGCCGTGGACTGCGCGAACCCCGAAGATCACGAGTATGCTGGAGATGCCGAGCAACATCGTACCGATGCTCGGCTCGACGGCGTCCAATTCCACCCCGGGCGGCGGCCAGCGCGTCGCTTGACCGCGCAGGTCGAAGTACGCCGCAAACCAGGATGCGAAGAACATCAGTTCGGATGCGAGAAACAGGACGACCCCGAGAACGAGCGTTCGTCCGCGCACCGCCAAGCGATCATCGCGCGCGGCGTAGCCGCTACGTGAAGACATGCACTTCCTCCGTCGCTGATGCTTTACCCGAGTGAGGTGGGATGATACTGCCGGGGCGGGTACGACCTCGACGTTCGATCACATTCCGGAGGAGGGAACGCTGCACGCGCGTTTTGCGACGCTCGGTTCGTGTCTCGCGCTGAGCGGCTGCGCGGCGATTCCGCACGACACGACGCTGCAGGCGGCCGAGATTCACGGCGTGTGGCGCGTGTTTCTGGTCGCGGGCACCGCCGTGTACCTGCTGGTGGCCGGGCTCGTGCTCTGGTCGGCGCTGGCATACCGGCGGCGCGATCCGCGAACCGTGCAAGCGGCGCCTTTCCACACCAACGTGCCGCTGGAGATCGCCTGGACGGTGATCCCGATCGTCATCATGGGTGGTTTGTTCGCGGTCACGTATCCGGCAGAACGGCACGTGGAAAGTACGGTGACGCCCGCGGCCCAGGTGGTCGACGTGATCGGATTTCGCTGGTCGTGGCGCTTCCTGTATCCGCGGGAACACGTGACCGTCGAAGGGACCAACGCCGCGCCGCCGGAGCTCGTGTTGCCGGCCGGTCAAACAACGGAAATCCGCTTGAGCTCGAGCGACGTCATCCACTCGTTTTGGGTGCCGTCGTTCCTGTTCAAGCGCTCCGCGATTCCAGGCCGCGAGAACATTTTCGATTTCACGCCGACAAAAACGGGCGTCTATCCCGCGCGGTGCGCGGAATATTGCGGCACCTTTCACGCCCACATGTCGTTCGTCGTGCGCGTGGTCTCTCAAGAAGCGTTCGCGCGCTGGCTGCGGGAGCGGCGGCCCTCGTGAGCACCCTCGCCGCCGCACCGCCGCGCCGGCTCGTCAAGGGCGGCATCATCGCCTGGCTCGTGACGACCGATCACAAGAAGATCGGCATTCTGTACATGCTGACGAGCCTGCTGTTCTTCGGCGTGGCCGGATTCTTAGCCGACGTGATCCGCCTGCAGCTGGCGCTGCCGCAACTGAACATCGTGGGGCCGCACACGTACAACGAGATCTTCACGTTGCACGGCACCGGAATGATCTTTTTGTTCGTGGCGCCGTTCGGTTTCGGGCTTGCGAACTACTTGATTCCCCTGCAGGTCGGCGCGCCAGATATGGCTTTTCCACGCCTCAACGCCTTTTCGTACTGGCTGTTTTTGCTCGGCGGGCTCACGGTGTTCTCCGGCGTCGTCACCGCGGGCGGCGCGGCATCCGCGGGGTGGACCGCTTTCGCGCCGCTTTCCGATATCCGCGTCGCCGCGGGCGTCGGCCAAGATTTGTGGCTGATCGGCCTCACGCTGACGAGCGTTTCGGGCATCCTGACGGCCATCAATTTTCTGGTCACGCCGATCGTGTTTCGCGCGCCCGGGTTGTCGATGTGGCGCATGCCGGTGTTCACCTGGGACGTCATTGCGACCGCGCTCTTGATCCTCATGGCGTTTCCGACGTTGACCGCGGCGTTCGCGATGCTGCTCATGGACCGGCACTTCGGCGCGCATTTCTTCGATGCGGGCGCGGGCGGCGACCCGGTGCTGTACCTGCACCTTTTCTGGTTCTTCGGCCACCCCGAAGTGTACGTGATGATTCTGCCGTTCTTCGGCGTCATCACCGAAATCGTCGCGGTGTTCTCGCGCAAGCCCGTCTTCGGCTACACCGGCCTCGTGCTCTCGGCGTTCGGCATCGCCGGCTTGTCGATGGGTGTCTGGGCGCACCACATGTTCACGACGGGCATGGTGCAAAATCCGTTCTTCTCCGCCATGTCGTTTCTGATCGCGGTGCCGACCGGCGTCAAGTTCTTCAATTGGATCGGCACCATGTGGCGCGGCGCGATCAGTTACGAAACGCCGATGCTCTTCGCCATCGGCTTCATGCTCAATTTCCTCATCGGCGGAATCACCGGCGTCATCGTGGCATCGCCGCCGCTGGATTTTCAAGTCAACGGCAGCTACTTTCTCATCGCACACTTCCACTACGTGCTCGGCGGCGGCTCCATGTTCGCCATTTTTGCGGCACTGTATTTTTGGTATCCGAAAATCTGGGGCGTCAAGCTGAGCGAGTTCTGGGGCCGCATCAACTTTGCGCTGATGTTCGTGGGCTTCAACCTGACGTTCTTCCCCATGCACTTCCTCGGCATGATGGGCATGGCGCGCCGCGTCTATACGTATCCGGCGCTGCCGAACTGGGCCGCGCTGAACTTCACGGCCTCGATTGGTACGCTGCTCATCACGCTCTCGGTCGCCGTCTTCGTGTGGAATATGATCGTGTCGTCCTGGAAGCGCGCGAACTTGCCCGACGATCCGTGGGGCGGCGGCTACACCCTCGAGTGGGCCACGTCGTCGCCGCCGCCGGAACACAATTTTGAGTCGCTGCCGCCGATTCGCTCCAAGCGCCCCGCGTTCGATCTGCATTATCCCGAGTACGCGAAAGACTCGCCGAAGTGAAGATCGCGACGGGCGTGTTCGTCTCGTCGATGACCTTCGGCGCCGTCGTCGCCCTCGTGTACTGGTTCACCACGAAAGAACTGGTCGGAACGGTGTTGCTCGGCCTGTTCGCCGTCGGCTTCGCTTTCGTGGCGGCCTATCTGCAGTTCACGCGCGGGCACACGCACGTGGACGGCGACGACACGGAGCGGACGCCACGGGAACTCGCCGGCGAAAAGATCGGCGTGTTTTCGCTCGAGTCGCCGTGGCCGGTCATCCTCGCGCTGTGCAGCACCGGCCTCGTGATCGGCATCGTGCTGCACCCGATGCTCGCCGCGCTCTCAGCGCTGGCGTTCTTCTCTACGCTGTGGCAGTTGGTGCGGGAAAGCGTGTAACCCCGCCCGCGATGCGCTCGGCGCCGGCGTACGCGTTCCATCGGCCGTCGCGCACGAAGCCCGCGAGCGTGAGGCCGAAGGCGTTCGCGAGTGCGATCGCGAGGCTGCTCGGCGCCGACACGGAAGCGACGATCGGAATGCGCGCCGCGACGGCCTTTTGCGCGATCTCATAACCGCAGCGGCCGCTTACCACGAGCGCGGTGCGCGCCGGATCGGCGCGGCCGCGCAGCGCGAGCCAGCCGACGATTTTGTCGACCGCGTTGTGCCGGCCGACGTCCTCTCGCAGCGCGAGGAGTCTCCCGTCGAGCGCGAATAGCGCCGCGGCGTGCAGACCGCTCGTCGCTGCGAACACCGTTTGGCGCGGACGCATGCGTTCGGGCAGCGAGCCGAGCAGCGCGCCGTCGATGCGCGCGTCGGCCTGCAGCGGCGCGTAGCCGCGCGCGCGCAGCAGCGCGATGCCGGCGCTGCCGCAGACGCCGCACGCGCTGGAAATCGTAAAATGCCGCTCGAGCAGTTTGCCGGCTTCCAACCGCGCGCGCACGTCAACGGTCACGACGTTGCCGCGTTCTTCAGGCTCCAGCTCGCGGTCCTCGCAATGACGAATCGACCGGATCGCGTCGCGATCCGGCACGATGCCTTCCCCCAGCACGAAGCCGGCTGCGAGTTCCAGGTCGGCGCCCGGCGTGCGCATTGTGACCGCGATGCGCCGCGTTTCGCCGGCCGCGCGCAAGCGGATTTCGAGCGGCTCTTCGACCACGACGCGGTCCACGCGCGCGGTGACGGCGCCATCGCGTTGCGACAGCAGCGGCACGTCCTGCGTGCTTCCGGCCTGTGCCGGAATGCCGTCGATCACGCCGGAGCGCGCGTGCCCGCGTCGATGCGCGCGCGCTGCGGTTCCACGGTATACTTCGGATCGCACGCGGATTGTTTGCCGGCCGCGAGGACGGCGAACCGCTCCAAGATGCCGGCGCCCGCGACGCACGCCGCCGCGACGGCGGTGAGCGCGCGGCTCTTGCGGCCGGCGAAGCCGAGCGCGGCACCGGCGATTGCCAACGTGGCCGATGCGTGCTTCAATGTACCGCCGGTTCCCCGGGTGTACGGCTCCGCCAGAAATTTGCCCAGCCGGTGTTCCATCGTCTGACCGGCGGCCGCGAGCGCGAGGGCGCCGCCGATCATCATGCGCTGTGCGGACGCGCGTTCGTTTGCCGGCGCAAAGGTGCTGCCGACAGCGCCGGCGCCTGCGACGCCGCTCGATGCGAAGACGAACGGCAACGTGTCGTAGGCCTGGTGCCAAGCCGGCGTTGCGGTATCGGCAACCAGAACGGCCGTGTACACGGTGAGCAGCGGCCCGAGCCCGGCCGCCGCAAACTCGAGCGCGCGCGACGTCCGCGTCATGCCCAGCAATTCCGCGGCGGTCGACGCCGTGACGACGCCGCCGAATGCCGTCAGGACCCACGACCCCACGCTCATCGGCGACGTTAGTTTGAAGACCCGCAGCATGTTCAGGAAGCGCTTGGGAACGCCGAGATCCGCGATGAGCAGTAGCGGCGCGAGCGCGACCCCCGCGAGCGCCGTACGTTTCTGCACGGTGGCAAGACCGTGCTGACCGTTCAGCCGCGCCACCGCGCAATGCACCGCGGCGGCGCCGGCCGTTCCGCCGATCCAAAAATAGACCGGGACGTACGGCGTCCACACGTGCGGTTTGACGACGGGCCGGCCGTAATACGAGTCGCTCACCGCCGCGTTCCGAGCGTCGCGAGCGTCACCGCACCGACCAGCACCGCGGCTGCCGACGCCGCGACGCGCCACATGGCGCCGAGATGGCGCGTCGTATCGAGCGGATCGGGCGGCAAACCGTAGACTTCGGGCTTGTCGAGCAGCAAGAAGAACGCGCCGCCGCCGCCGATCCCGTCGCTCTCGTCGCGCAGGTACAGGCTCGCATCGTGAAAGTTCCCGCCGTCGCGGACCTTCGCAAGCCGCTCGTCGGCGCGCCGGTGCAATTCATCGAGATCGCCGAACTGGATCGATTCGGTCGGGCAGGCCTTCGCGCAGGCCGGCGTTTCGCCGTCGCGCAGCCGGTCGTAACACAGCGTGCACTTCGCCGCATGACCGTCGGTCTCGCGCTTGTCGATCACGCCGAACGGGCAGGCCGGTACGCAGTACCCGCAGCCGTTGCAAATGTCTTCCTGCACGATGACCGTACCGAATTCGGTGCGGATCAGCGCGCCCGTCGGGCACACGTCGAGGCAGGCGGCGTGCGTGCAGTGCTTGCATACATCGGACGACATGAGCCAGCGAAAGTCCGGCGTGGTCGTACTGGCTGTGCTCGCCGCGGCTGCCCTTGCCGTTGCGCATTTGTTCCACGAACGCGACGTGCCGCCACGTGGTCGCGTTCAACTCGCCGGTGTTGTCGTACGACTGGCCCGTGAATTCGTAGCCGTCGGCGGGCAACTGGTTCCATTCCTTGCACGCGACCTCGCAGGCCTTGCATCCGATGCACAACGTCGTGTCCGTGAAGAAGCCCTTGCGCGGTTGCGGCTGGTCATAGGTCGCCGATTCGGCCGCAGCCGACGTTTCCTCGAAGAGATCCATCAGTTCTCCAGCGGCAAGCCGGCGCGGCGGCGGTACTCGTTCACGAGTTCTGTCAACGCGGTCCCGCGCGGCCGGCGGCCGGGCCGGATGTCGCAGGTCGCGGCTTTGCTTTCCTGGATGTGCACGTTGGGATCGGCGCTGACCGACCACAGATCGTTCGCCGCATCGCCGGTCACGACGCCCTTGCTGCCCCAGTGATATGGCAGCCCGACGACGTGCGTCGTGCGGTCCTGCACCGTGTACTCGCTGACGCGTTCGGTGACGAGCACGCGCGCCTCGATGGCGCTGCGCGCGGAAACGATGGTCGCCCAGCCGCCGTGCTGCAGTCCGCGTTCGGCCGCAAGCGCCGGGCTCACCTCGCAGAACATCTCGGGCTGCAGTTCCGAGAGGTGCGGCACGTTGCGCGACATGCCGCCCGCCGTATGGTGCTCGGTGAGCCGGTACGATGTTGCAACGTACGGAAAGACATCGGCGTGAGGCTCGTCCCCGGACGGATTATACGGATTGTCCGCGTCGGGCCAGCGTTCGCGCACCGGATTGGCGCGCTGCGCGTACAGCGCGTTCGCAAACGGCGATTCTTCGGGCTCGTAATGCGTTGGGAACGGGCCGTCGACGAGACCGTCCGGCGCGAACAGCCAGCCTTTGCCGTCGCCCTGCATGATGAAGGGTGAAACGCCGTCGAGCGCGTTTTCCGCTTTAGCGTCGTCGGACGGCTCGTATGACGGGCTCTTATCCTCTTTGAAATCCGGCGTGTCCAAGCCGGTCCATTTGCCGGCGTCAGCATCCCACCAGACGTACTTTTTGCGTTCGCTCCACGGATTGCCCGCCGGATCGGCCGACGCGCGGTTATAAAGAATCCGTCGATTGGCGGGCCACGCCCAGCCCCAATCGGGCGCAACCCAATGCTGCTCCGCACCGGGTTTGCGCCGCGCCGCTTTGTTCTGCTCATCCGCGAAGACGCCGCAGTAAATCCAACAGCCGCACGCCGTGGAACCGTCGGCTTTCAGGGCGGTGTACGCTGAAAGCGCTTTGCCGTCGGCGCCCCAGCCGTTGATCTCGCGCAGCACCGCGTGCGCGTCCGGGCCGGCGTGCCGCCCTTCGGTCGGATAGTTCCATTGCAGTTCGAGGATCGCGCGGTCGCGCGCCTCGCTTGAGGCGAGGAGTTTCGCCCGAATGCGTTTGCCGAGATGGTAATAGAACCACAATTCTGAGCGGCAATCGCCTTCGGGCTCGACCGCTTTGTGATGCCATTGCAAGAGCCGCTGCGTGTTCGTGAACGAACCGCTCTTCTGCAGATGATCGGCCGTCGGCAAGAAGAAGATTTCCGTTTTGATGTCTTCGGTTCGCAGCTTGCCGGTTTCGATTTCGGGCGACTCGTACCAGAACGCCGCCGACTCGATCTCGAAAAAATCGCGGACGACGAGCCACTCGAGGTTCGCCATGCCGCGCCGCTGCAGCGAAGCGTTCGACGATCCGACAGCCGGGTTTTCGCCGACGACGAAAAAACCTTTGACCTTGCCTTCGAGCATGCCCATCACGGCCGGATAGATGGAGTGGTCGCCGGTGACGCGCGGCAAATACTGAAAGCACCAATCCGTTTCGGCGGTGGCGTTCGCACCGTACCACGCCTTCATCAAACTGATCATGTACGCGTCCGTGTGCGCCCAGTAGCTATTTTCGGAGGAAACGCTCTTGATGAATTCCCCGAAGTCCGTGTGCTCCGCGTGCGGCATCGGGATGTAGCCGGGTAAAATTTCGTAGAGCGTCGGAATGTCGGTGGAGCCCTGTATCGACGCATGTCCGCGCAGGGCAAGGATGCCGCCGCCGGGCCGGCCGATGTTGCCCAGCAGCAGCTGCACGATCGACGCCGTGCGGATGTACTGCACGCCGACGGTATGCTGCGTCCAGCCGACGGAGTACACGATGGCGCTCGTGCGGTCCGGCCCGGAATTCGCGCAGAGCGCTTCGGCGACTTGGAGAAACGCGTCACGCGGCGTGCCGCAGATGCGCTCCACCATCTCCGGCGTATAGCGCCGGTAGTGTTTCTTGAGCAGCTGGAAAACGCAACGCGGATCTTGCAGCGTGGGGTCGCGGTGCGGGGGATTTCCGTGCTGGAGATGAGCGCCTTGCGAGCCGCCGACCTGATGTCCGTGACCGCCGGCTTTTTGTTTGCCGGTCGTCACGGATGCGCCCATGCGGCGGCCGGCGGCGCCGTGCAGCTCCATGTCCTTGTACTGCCACGTCTCGAGGTCGTATTGGTTCTTGCTGCGGTCCAGTCCGGAAAAAACGCCGTCCAGGTCTTCGGGTCCGGCGAAACCTTCCTCGATGACGACGTCGGCGTTCGTATATTCCTTGACGTACCGGTCGAACCAGCGGCCGTTCTCCAGGATGTAATTGATGATGCCGCCGAGGAAGGCGATGTCGCTGCCCGGCCGCAGTTTGACGTACTGCGTCGCCATCGCGCTCGTGCGCGTGAAGCGCGGGTCGACGTGGAGAACTTTCGCGCCGCGTTCGCGAGCGGCCATCACCCATTGAAAGC
>JBHEMQ010000036.1:601-27440 GCA_046262475.1 Candidatus Velthaea sp. | reverse complement strand
GCTGAACGGCTTTGCGTCGGAAGTGACGCGCGTCGCGCGCGAAGTCGGCACGGACGGGCGGCTCGGCGGACAGGCGACGGTGCCGGGCGTCGCCGGTACCTGGAAAGATTTGACGGACTCCGTCAACTCGATGGCCGCGAACCTCACGGACCAAGTGCGTAACATTGCCGACGTGACGACGGCCGTCGCGAACGGCGACTTGTCGAAAAAGATCACGGTCGACGTTCGGGGCGAAATTCTCGAACTCAAGAACACCGTGAACACGATGGTCGATCAGTTGAACGGTTTCGCGTTCGAGGTTACGCGCGTCGCGCGCGAAGTCGGAACGCAGGGCCAACTCGGCGGCCAGGCCGTCGTGCCGGGCGTCGCGGGCACGTGGAAAGACTTGACGGACTCGGTCAACTCGATGGCCTCGAACCTGACGGCGCAGGTGCGTAACATCGCCAAAGTCACGACGGCCGTCGCCAACGGCGACCTCTCGAAGAAGATCACCGTCGATGTCAAGGGCGAGATCCTCGAACTGAAAGACACCATCAATACGATGGTCGATCAGTTGAACGCGTTCGCGGGCGAGGTGACGCGCGTCGCGCGCGAGGTGGGTTCCGACGGCAAACTGGGCGGCCAGGCCAAGGTGCCGGGCGTTGCGGGCACGTGGAAAGACCTTACGGACTCGGTCAACGAAATGGCCGGTAATTTGACGGAACAAGTGCGCGGTATCGCGCGCGTCGTTACCGGCGTCGCCAACGGCGATTTGCGCCGCCAGCTGACGCTGGAAGCGAAGGGCGAAATCGCGGAACTCGCGGACACGATCAACGGGATGATCGTGACGCTCGCAACCTTCGCCGATCAGGTCACGACAGTGGCGCGCGAAGTGGGCGTCGAAGGCAAGCTCGGAGGCCAGGCGCAGTCGACCGAGGTCAGCGGCGTCTGGAAGGACCTGACCGACAACGTCAACCAGCTCGCGGCCCAGCTCACCTCGCAGATCCGCGCGATCGGTGAGGTTGCGACGGCCGTGACGAAAGGCGACCTCTCGCGCGCCATCGACGTCGACACGCGCGGCGAAGTCGGGCAGCTCACCGAGAACGTCAACGAAATGATTCGCAACTTGCGCGACACCACGCGGAAGTCGGCCGAACAAGACTGGCTCAAGACGAACCTCGCGCGCTTCACCGGCATGCTGCAAGGTCAAAAGGACATCAAGACGGTCGCGAAGCTGATCATGTCGGAGCTCGCACCGCTGGTCAACGCGCCAACCGGCGCGTTCTACTTGAACGAGCCCGTCGACGACCAGCCGCTGCTGAACTTCATGGCCGGCTTCGCGGCACCCCGGCTCCGCGGTCAGCTGCAGTTCCGCGCGGGCGAAGGCCTCGTCGGCCAGTGCGTCCACGAAAAAGAACGCATTCTCGTGAACAACGCGCCCTCGACTTATCTCGAGGTGCAGTCCGGGACGGGCGCCGCCAGCCCGCTGAACATCATCGTCCTTCCCGTCCTGTTCGAGCAGGAGGTCAAGGCGGTGATCGAGCTCGCGTCGTTCAGCCGCTTCAACGAGACCCACCAGTCGTTCCTCGACCAGCTCACCGAGTCGATCGGCATCGTGCTCAACACGATCGCCGCGAACATGCGCACGGAAGAATTGCTGAAGCAATCGCAGTCGCTGACGATCGAACTGCAATCGCAGCAGGAAGAGCTGCGTCAAACCAACGAGGAGCTCGAAGAAAAAGCGCGCCTCTTGGCCGAGCAGAACGAGGAGGTCGAGAAGCGCACGCGTGAGATCGAAGAAGCGCGCCGCGCCCTCGAGCAGAAGGCCGAGCAGCTCGCGCTCACCTCAAAATACAAGTCCCAGTTCTTGGCAAACATGTCGCACGAACTGCGCACGCCGCTCAATTCGCTGCTGATTCTTTCCAAGCAGCTGGCGGACAACAAGGAAGAGAACCTGACGCCGCGGCAGGTCGAATTTGCATCGACCATCCGGCGCGCCGGAACCGACCTTCTGACGCTCATCAACGACATTCTCGACCTCTCGAAGATCGAGTCGGGCACCACGTCGGTCGACATGGCGGAGCAGCGGATCGTCGACATCTGCGACGATGTAGAGCGAACGTTCCGCGGCGTCGCGCAGGAGCGCGGATTGCTGTTCGGCATCGAAGTCGACCGCGACGTCCCGGACGTCCTCGAAACCGACCAGACGCGGCTCATGCAGATCCTCAAGAACCTGCTTTCGAACGCGTTCAAATTTACCGCGCACGGCTCGGTGGAGTTGCGGCTCGCGCGCGTCGAGCGGGCGGCCGCGGACGGGCATAAGGCGCCGTTCGTCGCCTTTGCCGTGACCGATTCGGGAATCGGGATCCAGTCGGACAAGCACAACGTGATCTTTGAGGCATTCCAGCAAGCCGACATGAGTACGGCGCGCAAATACGGCGGCACGGGCCTCGGCCTCGCCATTAGCCGCGAGATCGCGGGTCTGCTCGGCGGCGAAATGACGGTGGAGAGCGAGCCCGGCGTGGGCAGCACGTTCACGTTCTATCATCCCTTGTTGCGCCTCAACCGGCCGGTCGACGAGTCTCCGGTGGTGAAGCCGCCGGAGCGCACCGCGCCGCGGATGACGCTGCATCGCCCGCTCGCGATGCCCGCCGCGCTGAACGGCGCAGAGACGGCGGACGACCGCCACGACATCAAGCCGACGGACCGCGTCGTGCTCATCGTCGAAGACGACGTGACGTTCGGCAGAATCCTCATCGGGCTCGCGCGAGACCGCGGATTCAAGGGGCTCTCCGCGCACAGCGGCGCTGAAGGTTTGGCGCTCGCGCGCCAGTACGTGCCCGATGCGATCACGCTCGACATCGGACTTCCGGACGTCGACGGCTGGCAGCTGCTCGACCAGCTCAAGCGCGACCCGGCCACGCGCAACATTCCGGTGCACGTCATTTCCGGCGAGGAGCAGTGGCAACGTGCGCTGGATTCCGGTGCTTTCGCGCACTTGAAGAAACCGGCAAGCGAAGACGCGCTGACGCGTGCCTTCGACAACTTGCTGGGCTTTGCGGATTCGAGCACCCGCAACGTGCTCGTCGTCGAAGACGACGTCACGCAGCTGAGCGCGATGGCGAACTTGATCCAGACAGGCGAAGTGACCGTCACCGCGGTCTGCACCGCGAGCGAAGCGCTCGCCGCCCTCGCACAATCGCGTTTCGATTGCGTGATCGTCGACCTCGGCTTGCCGGACATGGACGGCATCGCGCTGATCGACAAGATCAAATCGCACCCGTCGCACGGCGCGGTCCCCGTGATCGTGTACACCGGCCGGGTACTCACGGCGGAAGAAGACCTCGCCTTGCGGCGCTTGAGCGAAAGCGTCATCGTGAAGGACGCGATGTCGCCGGAACGATTGATCGACGAGACGAGCTACTTCCTCAATCAAGTCGAGTCGCGGCTTCACGACGGGAAACGCGTGCCGGCGGTACCGGTTGCGGGGCAATCGCTCGACGGCAAGACGATCCTCGTCGTCGACGACGACACACGCAACATCTTTGCGCTGAAGAGTGCGCTCGAGTCATACCGCATGCAGGTGCTGACCGCGGAAAGCGGCATGGAAGCCATCGACCTGCTCGGCGCAAACCCCAGCATCGACGCTGTCTTGATGGACATCATGATGCCGGAGATGGACGGCTACGAAACGATCCGGCGTATCCGGCAGCGCCGCGATTGGCAGTCGCTGCCCATCATCGCGCTGACGGCGAAAGCGATGAAGGGCGACCGCGAGAGTTGTCTTGCGGCCGGCGCGTCGGAATACATCAGCAAGCCGGTCGACATCGACCAGCTCATCGCGCTCGTGCGCGTCTGGCTGAACGTGACGGCTTGATGCTCGAAGGCGGGGCGGCGGCGCTGTCGAGCGCGACGGCGCCGCTGCCGCCGGTGACCGATCTCGAGCTGGGACTTCTGCTCGAAGCCGTTCACCGCACGTCGGGCTTCGATTTCCGCGACTACGCGCCGGCGGTGTTGCGCCGCCGCGTCGCCGAGCGGGTGCGGGCCGAAGGCGCCGCGACGATTTCAGGTCTCCAGGAGCGTCTGCTGCACCAGGCCGGCGCCATGGAGCGCTTCGTCGATGCGGTGACGTACAACGCAAGCTCGCCGTTCCGTGAGCCGGCTTTTTTTGCCGCGTTTCGCGAGCAGGTGCTGCCGCGGCTGCGAACCTTTCCGTTCGCACGGATCTGGGTCGCAGGCTGCGGCTCGGGCGATGATGCATATGCGCTCGCGATTCTGTTTCGCGAAAGCAATTTCGCCCAGCGCGCGCGCATTTACGCGACGGACGCGACGGAAAGCGCCGTCGAACGCGCGAAGGCGGGCTTCCTCGATCCGAGCGAGCTCGAGGAGTACGAGCGTTGCTACCGCGAGGCTGGCGGGACGCGAAAGTTCACCGATTATCTGGACACGAGCGGCGAGGTCCCCATGTACCGGCCGTCGCTGCGTGAGAACGTCGTGTTCGCGCAGCACAATATCGCGACGGACGGAAGCTTCAATGAGTTTCACGTCGTGGTCGTGCGCCATGCGCTCGCGCATTTCAACCGCACGTTGGCATATCGCGCGCATCAGGTCGTCTACGAGAGCATCGTCCGGCTTGGGTATTTGGGACTCGGCGCGGCGGAAACATTGCGCTATACGCCGCACCAGCGTGCGTACGAGGAGGTGCCGGGCTATCCCATGTTCCACCGCCGCATCCGGTAGCGACATTCTGCTATACATCAGAACGTCGCTTCGCGTTTTGCTACGCGCGCGGCGGCCCATCGCGAACGAGCGTTCTTGCGGGTAGCCCCAAACCCGGTCGAGCAGCTGCTCGCGCGTGAACACGCGCTCCGGGCACCGCACGAGTGGCCCCTTTCTGAGACCGTCAGACGGAGCCCGAGCCGATGACGCGAACTTCGGGCGCATGACGGACGAACGCATCGCGGTCATCACCGGCGCATCTTCCGGAATCGGCGCTGCCGTTGCGACCGAAGTCGCAAGCGCTGGATTCCGCGTGGTGCTCGGCGCCCGACGGGCCGACGACCTCGCCGCGTCCGCCGCCGCTTCCGGCGGGGTCGCGCATGCGCTCGACGTCACCGACCTCGCCTCGATCGATGCGTTCGCGCGTTTCGTCGGCGAGCGGTTCGGCCGCGTCGACGTGCTTGTGAATAACGCGGGGCTGGCGCTGGGACGCGAGCCCATCGCCGATTCGCTGGACGACGATTGGGTCCGCATGTACGAGACCAACGTGCTGGGGATCGCACGCGTCACCCGCGCGTTCATGCCGCTGCTGCGCGCCGCGCCGCAGGCGCACATCGTGAACGTCGGTTCCGTCGCCGGTTTCGACGTGTATCCCGGCGGCGCCGGCTACACGGCGAGCAAGCACGCGGTACGCGCGATAACGAACACGCTGCGTCTGGAGCTCAACGGCGAGCCGATTCGCGTCACGGAAGTAGCACCCGGCATGACGGAAACGGATTTTTCGCTGACCCGGCATCGCGGCGACAAGGAACGCGCGGCCGCAACGTACGCCGGCTTGACGCCGCTCAGCGCCGCCGACGTCGCCGCCTGCATCACGTTCGCCGTGACGCGTCCGCCGCACGTGAACGTCGACTACCTCGTCGTCCGGCCGACGGCACAAGCGTCGTCGTATCTCGTGGCACGGAAAGCGCTCACGCCTGCGGGCGGCTGATCAGCGCATCCGCACGCCGCAACTGCGGGAACATCACAAACCACAGTCCGCACACCGCGAGCGTGCCGGCGCCGCCGGCGACCACCGCGGGAACGCTGCCGATCAACGCCGCGAGCGTGCCCGACTCGAATTCGCCCAGTTCGTTGGATGCGCCGATGAACACGTTTTCGACCGCGTTGACCCGCCCGCGCATCGCATCCGGCGTATTGAGCTGCACCAGGCCCGACCGGATGACGACGCTGACCATATCGGCCGCGCCTGCAACGGCGAGCGCCCCGAGCGATAACCGCACGTCGTGCGATAGTCCGAACACGATGATCGCGGTTCCGAAGATCGCGACCGCGGTCAGCAGCGTGCGCCCAACCTTCGCGGCGGGCGGCCGGCGCGAGAAAAACAACGCCGTCGCGAATGCGCCGGCGGCCGGCGCGCTGCGTAAGATGCCGAGCCCGACGGGGCCGACGCGCAGAATCGTGTCCGCGTAGACCGGCAAGAGCGCCGTCGCGCCGCCGAACAGCACCGCGAAGAGATCGAGCGAAATCGCGCCGAGAATGACGGGGTTCGAGCGGATGAAGTGCAGTCCGCCCAGCGCGTCCCGCAATGTCGGCGCCTCGCCGCTCGCGAACGGCGTACGCGCCGGCATGCGCAGGGCGACGAGTGCGACGACGGACAGCGAGAGCAGCGCCGTCACCGTCCACAACGCCACGACGGTTCCCGAAGCGACCAGCGCACCGCCCGCAGCGGGCCCGCCGACGATGAGCAACTGGCGCACCGTCGAGTACGTTGCCGACATTGCGACGTAGCGCTCGGGCGCGACCAGATTTACGAGCAGCGAACGTTCCGCCGGCGATGCGAAGGCGCGCGCCGCGCCGATGACGAGAATGACCGCAAGATACGGCCACAGCCGCGTCTCACCCGCGAGTGCCAAGTGCAAGAAGCCGAGCGTCGCCGCGATCTCGATGACCGTCGCGATCATGACGATGCTCTTGCGGTCGTAGCGGTCGACCATGTACCCGCTCACGAGCACGAGCAGCACCGACGGCAGGAACAGGGTGAAGCCGACGAGCCCGAGATCCAGCGGCTGATGATGCAGCGTGAAGATATGCCACGCGAACGCAACCGCTTGAATGCGCGTGGCGACATCGCCGCTCAAAAGGCGACGAAGTAGGCGCGAAGGTTTGCTATCCGGCGAGCTTCTGTTCGAGCCGCTCGAGCCGCACGTCGTGCGCGTCCAACCGCCGCTCGATGCGGTTCAGGATCTGCGAATGCTCGTCCAGGCGAGCGTCGATCCGGGAGAAACGCGCGTCGATCGTGGCGAACCGCGCGTCGATCGTAGCGAACCGCGCATCGACCGCGTCGAACTTCGCGGCCGTGAATGCTTGAAAATCGACGAGCGCAGCGAGCAGGTCGGCGTTGGTGACGCGTTTCATCGCCGAGTAATCACGCCGAGCCCACATGCGGCTAGATCTGCTCCACGGCCCGAATTTCGGGCACGTCCTCGCGCACGACCCGCTCGATGCCCGATTTGAGGGTCATGTTGGATGCCGGACAGCCGCCGCACGCGCCGATCATCTGCACGTACGCGACGCCGTCTTCGACGTTCATGAGCCAGACATCGCCGCCGTCCGCCGCGATCGCGGGCCGGATGCGGTCGAGCGCCGCTTCGACGCGACCGAACAGCGGCGCCGCCGCAGGCGCCGTGTTACTGACCATAGCCTTTCATGACGTCGTGTATGCGGCTCGACATTCCGAGCGCGTCGTTCCAGTTGCGCTGCCACATGTTGCGCCCGAAGATCAGTCCGACGCAGCCGGCTTCCATCGCGATCTTCGCCTTGTGCAGCGTGTCGTCGTCGCCCATCTTGCTCCCGCCCGATACGAGCACGAGGGAACGTCCGGCGGATTTGACGACCTTGCGCAATCCCTCTTCTTCGGAGAGGTGCAGGGTGTCGTACGGCTTGGGCGACGCCGCAGCTTTCGCTTCTTCCCATTTCGGAACGTTGAGCTTGATGACATCGGCACCGATCTCGCAGGCGACGCGCGCGGCATAATCCACGGCGTACAGCGAGTCCTGGCCGCCTTTGGTTTTGATCGCCGAACCGCGCGGATACGCCCAGACGATCAGCGGCATGCCGTAGCGCTCGCAATCGCGGCGCACTTCGTTGGCTTGCGCGATGTCGACGTCTTGCGCCGGCGAGCCGACGTACAGCGTGTAGCCGACGGCATCCGCGCCGAGGCGCACGGCGTCTTCCACGGTCGAGGTGAGCGAGGAGAAGGACTCATCGTCGGCCGGAACGTTCGTTTTGCCGTTGACCTTGAGGACGAGGGGCACTGTTCCCGCGTACGTCTTGTGGTATTTCTCGGCAAGGCCGATGTGGTAGGCGATGCCTGAAAAGCGTCCCTCCACGGCGAGGCGCAACACCCAGTCGGTGTCGAGCGCATCCGGGTTGTCGAAGAAGTCGATCGGCCCGTGCTCGAGGCCTTGGTCGATCGGCAGCAGCATCAGCGTTCCGTTGGCCGGGCCGTGCTCGTACATCATCCGGTGTAAGCGCGCGCGCTTTCCGGTCGAGAGATTCAACTCGTCGAACGTCGGACGGCGAATCGCTGCAAGCATGTGCTACCCCCATGAAGATCGCGACGTGGTCGGCCCGGCTCGCCGCTTCGCGCGAGCGGCTCCGGCCTCATTGTCCCACGCCGCGGCGCGCGCAACAACGACGACGGTCGCCGGGGTGCCGCTACCGCAGCGGGCGCACGAACGCTGCGAGCGTACACAGCGCGGTGAACACGTAGAAGGCGACGCCGCGCCGGGCAACCGTCGCGGCCGGCGTCGCCGGGCCGAATGCGGCGGCAAAGCGCAGCGCGGGCACGGCCAGAACCGCCGCGTACAGGGCGTTGGCCGGAACGGCCGCGGCGAGCCCCGCAAGCAGGACCGCGGCCGGTGCGAGACCCGCCGCAACCTGCGCCGCGCCACCCGCGAAGCGCCGCCCGAAGCGGACGATCAGGTTGCGCTTGCCCGTGGCAGCATCGGCCGCGACGTCCGGCCATTCGACCGCGAGCATCATCGCAAACATCGCGAAAGCAAGCGGCGCGCACGCGAGCAGCGCGAGCCGGTCGAGCGCGCCGGCCGCGGCCGCGCCCAGCAGCGGAACGAGCACGCCGACGACGAGCGCGGTGACAGCTTCGCCGAAGCCGCTCGCGAGCAGCCGCAGCGGCGGCGCGGAATAGAACCACGCCAGCAGGCCGATGGACGCGCCGAGCACCGCAGCCGGCACGTTCCGCCCAGCGGCGAAGCCGACCGTTGCGGCAAGGCCGGCCCCCGCGCATGCTGCGGCCGCAGCGAGCGCAACACCCGGCGCAAGCGAGCCGTCCACCAGTGCGCCGCTGCCGCCGGAGTAGGGCGTCCGCACCGAGCGCGCGTCGGCGGCGCGGTCGAAGTAATCGTTCGCGTAGTGAACCATCAATTGAAATGCCGTCACGAGCGCTTGTCCGAGCGCGTACGCTGCGGGCGTGACAGCGCGGCCTTCGAATGCCGCCGCCGCGATGCCGACCGCGAAACCGGCGATGCCGCCGATCAAAAACTTGAGCCGAGAAAGGCGGATGAAGGCCGCAACCGTCCGCATGATGGCGCGCTTGCGCGCAACAGGAGCGTCCGACCTGCGTTGCGTACGCGGCGCAATGCTCTTCGGGGCGATCGACGTCGGCACGAATTCCATTCACCTCATCGTCGTCGAGTTCGATTCGACCTTCGACACCACGCGCGTCATCTACAAGGCGCGCGAGATGGTGCGGCTGGGCAGCAACGACGCGATGGAGCGCGGGCGGCTTTCGCCGAAAGCGATGACGCGCGGCGTCGATGCAATCGCCCGCTTCGTCGCAGCGGCGCGCGAACGCGGCGCGGAACGCATTCGTGCGGTCGCAACGTCGGCGGTTCGCGAGGCCGACAACGGCGATGCGTTTCGCGCCGACGTTGAAGCGAGCACCGGCGTGGCGCTCGAAATTCTCGATGCCACGGAGGAGGCGCGGCTCATCCACCTGGGCGTCGCCAACGGTTATCCCATCTACGACCGGCTCGCATGCATCATCGACATCGGCGGCGGTTCGACCGAGTTCATCGTCGCCGACGGCGACCGCCCGTACTTACTGGAGTCCGTGAAACTCGGCAGCCTGCGCCTGTACGATCAATTTCTGCGCGATGCCGGCTCGGCCGCTCGCGCGGCACGCGGCTTGAACGGATACATCCGCGACGTGATCGCGCCGGTTGCCGAGCGCGTGCGCCGGTACAGCATCGACGTCTGCATCGGAACGTCGGGCACGATCATGGGACTTGCGGCGCTCGACGCAGCGGACCGCGGCACGCCGCTAAAGCGGGTGCACGGATACGCGCTCGAGCGCGCACGGCTGGAAGCACTTCAGCGCAAGATGCTCGGCATGAGCGAAGCGGAGCGGCGCAAAATGGCGGGTATGAACCCGCGCCGGGCCGACATCATCGTCGCCGGCAACGCCGTCTTGATCACGGCGCTCGCGCAGCTCGGCGTGGAAGAGATCGTCGTGTGCGAACGGGCGCTGCGCGACGGCATCATCGTCGACTTGGTGGCACAGGATCGCGCGCTCGCGCAACGTTTGGGCGACGAGCGCGTCCGGCGTCTTGAAGCGCTCGACGCGCTGGCGCACAAGTACGAGCATCTCGGCGGCCACCAGCGTCACGTCGCGCGGCTGGCACTTCGTCTTTTCGAGCGGCCCGCCGACCTGCACGGCCTGGCGCCGGCGGACCGCGACATCCTCTACGCGGCGGCGCTGCTGCACAGCATCGGCCGTTTTGTCGCGCAGAGCGCCCATCACAAACATGCCGCGTACGTCATCCGCAATTCGCCGTTGCCCGGCTGGCGCGCCGACGAGCGCGAATTGATCGCGGTGACTGCCCGCTATTACCGTAAGGCCATGCCGAAGCCCGCACATCCCGAATTCGCTGCGCTTTCTTCCGCCGACCGCGAGCGCGTCGAAAAGCTCGCCGCGCTGCTGCGCATTGCCGACGGCCTCGACATCCGCCATTTGGGTGTCGTCAACGACGTGGCGGCCCGGCGCGACGACGGTGCGGTCGTCATCGCCGCGCAGGCGGAGGCGGACGTGGCAGGCGAAGTGGCAGCAGCAATGTTCAAGGGAGATCTCTTCGAGCGCACGTTCGGCGCTCGGCTCGTCGTGGAAACGGCGCCGGCCGAGGTCCCCGTCTGAACGGTGCGGCGGCCGAGGTGCCGGCCGCAACGAAGAAAAAAATTTTGCTGGTGGACGACGAGCCGGCGATCGTGCAATCGCTGCGCTACAATCTGGAGCGCAACGGTTATGCGGTGACGACCGCCGGCGACGGCCGCAGCGCCGTCGCACTCGCCCGGAGCGAGCGGCCCGATCTCGTGGTGCTCGACATCATGCTGCCGCTGCTGGACGGCATCTCGGTCTGCCGCGAAATCCGCAAAAGCAGCGCCGTGCCGATCATCATGCTCACCGCGAAAGATCACGAAGTCGACAAAGTGCTGGCGCTCGAACTCGGTGCCGACGACTACGTCACGAAGCCGTTTTCCCTCGGCGAGATCATGGCGCGCATCAAAGCGCGCCTGCGCCGCGTGGACGTTACGCTCGACCAGCAGCGCAACGAGGCGCTCACGATCGACGACATCACCATCGACCCTTCGCGGCAACGGCTCGTCGTGCGCGGCGCGGAGGTGCAGCTGGCACCGAAAGAGTTCCGGCTCTTGCACGTCCTGATGGAAAACCGCGGGCGTATCGTTACACGCCAAATGCTTCTCGAAAAGGTGTGGGGGTACGATTTCGAGGGCGAACAGCAGACAATCAGCGTGCACATCCGCTGGCTGCGCGAAAAGATCGAGACGGACGCCAACAACCCTCGGTACATCATCACCGTACGCAGCCGCGGATACATGTTCCGCGACGAGTGATAGTGCCGGATTTCGCTGCGGCCGCGACGGGGGTCGCCGCGGGAATCGCCGGAACGTGGTTGGCGATGCGCCGAGCGCCGCGCGCGGACGCGCCGAGCGGCGCTCACCGCACGGCGGCCGAGTTGCAGACGGACACGTCGACGCAGCGCTTGTTGCGAGATCTGCCGTTCCCGGCCTTCATGCTCGACCGCACGGGGCGGCTGACGTTCCTCAACGGTGCGGCGGAGCAGTTATTCGACGTGTCCGCGGCGCGCGCCGTCGGACGGGCGTTGATCGAAGTGGTGCCGTCGGTCGACTTCGAGCGCCAAGTCGCCGAAGCGCTGCGCGGCGTCTCGTCGACGCGTGACGTTCGCGTGATCGACGGCGACCGGGAGCGAATTTTCGGCATTACGGCGCAGGCGCTCGAAGGTGGGGGCGCCATCGCCATTGCGGCCGACCGTACGCAGATGGTCAGCATGGAGCGCGTCCGGCGGGACTTCGTCTCAAACGTTTCGCACGAACTGCGCACGCCGCTCTCGACGATCAAACTCATGGTCGAGACCGTCGTTGCCGCCGGCGACGATCCCGAAGCGCGCGCCCTGTTTCTTCCGCGCGTGGTGCGCGAAGTCGACCGCATGGTGCAGCTCATCGAAGACCTGCTCGAACTTGCGCGTTCGGAATCCGGCCGCATGACGCTGCGCCGCCGCACCTTCGATCTCGCCGACGTCGGAGGCGCGGTTGTCAATACGTTCGCGCAGCGTGCGAGCGGCGCCGGCATCGCGTTGACGCTGGACGCGCCCGAAGAGGCGCGTGTCGATGCTGACCGCGATCGCCTCTTGCAAGTCGCCATGAATCTCGTCGATAACGCGCTGCGCCATACGCCGGAGGGCGGCGCCGTGACCGTCGAAGTCGCCCGGGAACCGCACGCAGCCGTGCTGCGCGTGCGCGACACGGGGGCCGGAATCCCGTACAAAGACTTACCGCACATCTTCGAGCGTTTCTACGTCGTCGACCGGTCCAGGTCGCGCGATCACAGCGGGACCGGCCTCGGTTTGTCGATCGCGCGCCATCTGGTGGAGGCGCATGGCGGAACCATCTCGGCATCCTCGGTGCTCGGGCGCGGATCGACGTTCGTCTGCCGGTTTCCGCTCGCGCGCGTATCCCCGTCTTAAGATTGTCTTAACGTCGCGATAAATTAGGCTTTAACCGCCTCGCACATCATCCGAGGGAGCCCCGTCGTTATCGTCGCACCTGAAGGACACGAATGCTGCGAAAGTTCGTTTCACCCGCGCTTGCGCTCGCGCTCGGCTACGCCCTTGTGTCGCCCGTACTCGCCGCGACACAGCTTACCGGAGCCGGTTCCACGTTCGTCTATCCCTTTTTTTCGCGAGCGTTTTACGATTACAGTCAGGCGCACGCGGACGTTGCCGTCAATTACCAATCAATCGGCAGCGGCGGCGGCATCGAGCAGTTCGCGGCAAAGACCATCGACTTCGGTGCCTCTGACGTTCCGATGAATAAAGAAGAACTTGCTCGTGCAAAGGACCCAGTCGTCCAAATACCGGTGGCGCTCGGGGGAGAAGCCGTCTCGTACAACTTGCCCGTCACCATCAAAGGCGGCCTCAAGCTGACGCGCGAGGTTCTTGCCGACATGTATCTGGGCAAAATCACGAAGTGGAACGACGCCCAAATCGCCAAGCTCAACGCCGGTGCATCGCTTCCGGATCTACCAATTGTCGTAGCGCACCGCTCCGACGGCTCGGGAACCACCTACATTTTCGCCGACTTTCTCAGCCATGCTTCGCCGGAGTGGAAGAATAAGGTCGGCGTCGGTAAGAGCGTTCAGTGGCCGGCGCAAAACAGCGTCGGCGGCAAGGGTAACGAGGGCGTCGCGGGTGTCGTACGTCAAACGCCCGGCGCGATCGGCTACCTCGAACTCGCGTATGTCGTCGAAAACAAGATCCCCGCGGCGCTGCTTCGGAACGCTGCGGGAACCTACGTCGCGTGCACTGCGTCGACGGTCCAAGTCGCTGCCGCGACGAAGGCGAACGTTACGGCGTCCGATTTTTCCATCGTCGACGCGAAGGCGGCACATGCGTACCCCATAGCGGGCTATACGTGGGCGATGCTGTATGCCGAGCCGCGCGATAAGGTACGCGGCAAGTTGATTCGCGACGTATTCCTGTGGACGGTCACTGACGGTCAAACACTTGCCGGCAGCCTGAACTATGTGCCGCTTCCCGGAAGCGTGCAGGAAACGGCAAAGCGCGGCTTGCGACAAGTCAAGGTGTAGCAACCCCGCGCAGGATGGCAACGTTCGACGGACCGCGCGCACGCCGCGCCCGCACGACAGACCGGATTTTTCGGCTCGCCCTGCTTGCCGCTACGATCAGCTTCGTACTGCTCGTCGCCGCGCTGTTTTGGAATCTTCTCAGCGGGTCGTTTCTTTCGCTGAAGACCTTCGGGGTCGCATTTCTGTGGACGAGCCAATGGAATCCGGTTACCGGACGTTTCGGTGCCCTCCCACTGATCTATGGAACGATCGTCAGTTCCGCGATCGCCATCCTGCTGGCGGCGATCGTCGGCGTGTTTGCCGCCGCGTACCTGGCTGACTTTGCTCCGCGCCTTCTGGCACAGCCGCTAAGCTTCGTCATCGAACTTCTTGCCGCAGTTCCCAGCGTCGTGTTCGGTCTGTGGGGCTTGTTCGTACTGGCTCCGATGATGCGATCGTCCGTCGGACCGTTTTTGCAAACGCACTTCGGCTGGCTACCGGTTTTCGCTGGACCGATTTACGGTCCGGGACTGCTCACCGCAGGTATCATCCTTGCAATCATGATCGTTCCCACCGTGACTGCGATTTCGCGCGACGTCATCGTGGCGGTTGCCGCAGAACAACGCGAAGCGTCGATGTCGCTGGGGGCGACGCGTTGGGAAACCATGCAGTGCGTCATCTTGCCGGCATCGCGCTCCGGAATTTTCGGAGCGTGCGTACTCGCGCTCGGTCGTGCGCTCGGCGAGACAATTGCAACGACGATGGTGATCGGGAATCGTCCGGCAATCACGGCATCGCTGTTCGCTCCCTCCTATACGCTATCAAGCGTCATTGCGAACGAGTTTACGGAAGCGACCTCGGATTTATACCTTAGCGCCCTCGTCGAGCTTGCGCTCATCCTTTTTATTGTCAGCATGCTCGTCAACGGCTGCGCACGCGTTCTGACCTGGACTGTTCTGCGCAGCAGCGGGCGGGCGCGCTAGGATGTCGGTTGTTGACGCCACACCGTCGCGCCCGGCCGATCTCGGCGGCGATTCCACGCTGCTCATTCGACGCGCGCAGAGCGTGGCGGGGGTCTTTGCGGCGTCGCTGTGCGCGGGGATCGCAGCAGTTGTCCTATTGCTCATTTTGAGCTACGTCGTACGCGAAGGCAGGTCGTCGCTCGGCATCGTCTTTCTGACACAGGTTCCGCGGCCGGTCGGAATCGCGGGCGGCGGTGTCGGCAACGGTATTGCGGGCAGCATCATCGTAGTCGGTTTATCGGTCGTGATCGCGACGCCGATGGGTGTTCTCACCGGTATCTATCTTGCGCTGTTCGGCCGCGGTCCGGCATCAGAATTCGTTCGGTTCATCGCCGATGTACTCTCGGGGATTCCGAGCATTGCGATCGGCATATTCGCGTACACGGTACTCGTCGCGCCCTTCAAGCATTTCTCAGGGTTCTCCGCGGCGTTTGCCTTTGCAATCCTCATGCTGCCGCTCATCATCCGAACGACGGAGGAGTCCGTGCGGCGTCTGGCGCCTTCTATACGCGAAGGTTCGCTGGCGCTTGGATTGTCGCTCTACGCCACAACCATGCACGTGATGTTGCCGGCGGCGCAAGCCGGCATCATCACGGGCCTGTTGCTCGCAGTGGCCCGTGTGACCGGAGAAACGGCGCCGCTGCTGTTCACCGCATTCGGGAGTCAGTTCTGGGAACTGAATCCCGCCAATCCTATGGCGGAACTCTCGCTGCAAATCTTCACATACGCCATATCGCCCTATCAGGATTGGCATCGGCAAGCGTGGGCCGGCGCGCTCTTGCTAATCATCGCTGTGTTCGCGATCAACGTCCTCGCGCGCATTTCGTTCCGGCCTTCGGCGCGGCGCTAGGACCCGCCGCCGTATGAACGTCGCGCGGAACACGACGCAGACGTCGCTGTACCCGGCCCCGGCGGCGTCGAAGTTGGCCGTCGAAGCGCTCACGGCGGCATACGGCAAACGCGTCGCGTTGCGCGACATCACCGTTGCCTTTCACAACGCCTCCGTCACCGCGCTGATCGGTCCGTCGGGTTGCGGAAAATCGACGCTCCTGCGCTGCCTCAACCGGATCCACGAGGCGGCGCTCAACACCAGCGTGAGCGGCCGCGTGCTGCTCGACGGAGCGAATATTTACGCTCCCGGGGTGTCGGCCGTCGAGGTGCGGCGCCGCATTGGGATGGTCTTTCAGCGGCCGAACCCGTTTCCGACGATGACGATTCTGGACGATGTCGTGGCCGGTCTGCGCTACGCCGGCGGCGTCAAGACTCGCGCCGAGAAGCTGGCAGTCGCGGAGCGAACGCTCACCATGGCGGCCCTGTGGGAGGAGGTGAAGGACAAGCTCAACACGCCGGGAGTCATGCTGTCGGGCGGGCAGCAGCAGCGGCTCTGCATCGCCCGCGCGCTCGCCGTGGACCCCGAAGTGCTGCTCATGGACGAGCCGACGTCGGCCTTGGATCCCATCTCCACGCTGCAAATCGAGGAGCTGATGACGCAGCTGGCGGCCAGCTACACCATCGTCGCGGTCACGCATAACATGCAGCAAGCCGCCCGGATCTCGCGGTACACGGCATTCATGCTGGCGGACGCGGAGCAAGCCGGCCGCCTCGTCGAGATCGGCGAAACCAACGCCATTTTCACGCGGCCGTCGGACCGCCGTACGGAAGGGTACATCTCCGGCCGCTTCGGCTAAAGCGCTGCTCTGCGACGGCCGATAGTTCAAGAACCCCACGACGGGCGGTTTGAACTTGTCTAGCGAGGGCGACTTGCGTAAACAAGTCGCAAAACGCTTGACTTTCCACGGGCCGGGACGTAATTTCGATAGACGGCGGGGTTGCGTGAGGCCCGCGACGTGTCGTTCACGCGAAAGGAGGCGCTGCCAGCCATGAGTGTTTTCGCACGGAGCGTATTCGTACCGGTAGGCATAGCGCTCGCCTGGCTCGGTCAGCGGATCGATATGCCGACCCTGTTTGCCATCGGCGAGCCGATTCGGCCGGAAGCCCCGCATCCGTGGGCGGCTCAACTCCCGTATTTCGCCAAGGATCGCGATTGATCCACATTCAGTGATGCGGCCGGCCGCCCGGCCGGTCCATGCTCCGGAGGCATTCGCCGGGAATTCCAAGTAGAGGTTCGGGCTATCGGAGGAGTCCGTGACCGAGACGGTGCCCGGCGCGGAACCGCGCGCGAAGCTCGCGACCGAAAACCTGAACGTCTTTTACGGCCGCTTTCAAGCGATAAAGCGCGCCACGCTGGGCATGCGCGGGCGCACGGTCACGGCATTGATCGGGCCATCCGGGTGCGGCAAGTCCACCTTCTTGCGTGCGCTCAACCGCATGCACGACCTGACGCCGGGAGCGCGCGTCGAGGGCCTCGTTACGCTCGACGGTTACGACATGTACGACCGCACGGCCGATCCGGTCGTGATCCGGTCGCGCGTCGGAATGGTGTTCCAGCGACCCAATCCGTTTCCGAAGTCCATCTACGACAACGTCACGTACGGACCGCGCATCCACGGGGAGCGCCGGCGCGCGACGCTGAACGAAATCTGCGAGCGGGCGCTGCGGCACGCCGCACTTTGGGATGAGGTCAAAGACCGTTTGCATCGCTCGGCGCTCGATCTTTCCGGCGGACAGCAGCAACGTTTGTGCATCGCGCGCGTGCTGGCCGTGCATCCGGAAGTGATCTTGATGGACGAGCCCGCCTCGGCGCTCGACCCGATCGCGACCTCGAAAATCGAAGACTTGATCAGCGAGCTGCGGCAGCAGTATGCCGTTGTCATCGTAACGCACTCGATGCAGCAGGCGGCACGGATCTCCGAGCACACGGCGTTCTTTCACCTTGGTGAAATCGTCGAGGTCGGAACGACGACGAATATCTTCACGCGCCCGCGGGAGAAGCGGACCGAGGACTACATCACGGGACGATTCGGGTAGCGGCGATGGCATTGTCTCGAGACGTCGCCGGCGATAACGGCGCGGCGGCGTTGCCGTCGTCGATGCGCGCGCTGCGCAAGAGCGCGGCGGGTCCCGGCTTCTCACTCGACGGGGTGCCTGTCCCCGCGTTCGGCGCGAACGACGTGCTAGTGCGCGTGCTGAAGGTCGGGTTGTGCGGAACCGACGCGCACATCTACGCGTGGGATCATTGGGCCGAGCGGCGCGTCAAGCCGCCGCTCATCATCGGACATGAGTTCATGGGCGTGGTCGCGGCTGCCGGTGACGAGGTGCGTTCAGTCATTGCGGGCGATCGCGTTTCGGCCGAGGGACACCTGGCGTGCGGAATTTGTTTGCTCTGCCGCACCGGTCAGGCGCATATTTGCGAGCGCGTGAAAATCATCGGCGTGGATACGGACGGCGCGTTCGCGGATTATCTCGTCATGCCGGAGTCCAACGTTTGGAAACTCGATCCGGCGATTCCCGACGCCTGGGCAGCGGTGTTCGATCCGCTCGGCAATGCCGTACACACCGTCATGGCGGCCGGCGTTTCTACCAAGAGCGTCGTCATTACGGGCGTCGGCTCGATCGGCCTGATGGCGATACCCGTCGCCCGCGCTGCCGGGGCCGCCTCGGTGTTCGCCGTCGACGTGAATCCCGCGAAGCTGGAGCTGGCCGCGCGTGTCGGCGCGGACGCGACGTTTCTTGCGAGCGCGCCGGGGCTTGTCGGTGACGTGCTGCGACGCACCAGCGGCGACGGCGCGGACGTGCTGCTCGAGATGAGCGGACAGGGCTCAGCGATCGACAGCGGGCTCGCAATGGTTCGCAACGGCGGCACGGCCGCGCTGCTCGGCATACCGTCCGACGACATCAGCATCAACCTGGCCGAGCGCATCATCTTCAAGGGGTTAACCGTCCTTGGTATCAACGGCCGCAAGATGTTCGAGACGTGGTATCAAACGCAAGCGCTCGTGAAGAGCGGTCGCGTCGATTTGGCGCCCATCATCACGCACGAGTTGCCGTTTGCGGCCTTCGATGAAGCGTTCGCGCTCATGAAAAGCGGCGCGGCGGCGAAAATCGTACTCGACCTCGGCACCGGTTAAGGAGTCGCCTCGAGCCTATCGGCGCGCACGTCTGGAGTTGACGATGAATCGAAGGTACGAAGAGAAGCTGAATGCCGAGCTCGCGGCGCTGCGGGATGCCGGGACATACAAGCACCTGCGGCATCTCACGACACCGATGGCGGCGCACGTGCGGATGGAAGAAGCAGGCGACGTCATCGTGCTCTCGAGTAACAATTATCTCGGGCTCGCCGACGATCCCGACGTCGTCGCCGCCGGAGTTGCGGGACTGCAAAAGTACGGTGCCGGTACGGCATCGGTGCGCTTCATCTGCGGCACCTTCGACGTGCACCGCGCGCTGGAAGACAAGCTTGCCGCGTTCCTGCGCATGCCTGCATCGCTTTCATACGTTTCGTGCTGGGCGGCCAACGAAGGCTTGCTGCCGACCGTCGGCACCAAGGGCAACACGCTCATCTCGGACGAGCTCAACCACGCCTCGATCATCGACGCCTGCCGGCTCGCCGGCGCGAAGCGCTTACGCTACAAACATGGCGATATGGCGGATCTCGAAGCAAAGCTGCGTGACGCCGAAGGCACGGCGTTCATCGTCACGGACGGTGTGTTTTCGATGGAAGGCAGCGTGGCAAAGCTTCCCGAGATCGTCGCGTTGGCGCGCGCGTACGATGCGGTCACCATCGTTGACGACAGTCATGGAACCGGTGTGCTTGGAGCGACCGGCCGCGGAACGATCGAGCACTTCGGGCTCGAAGGCGACGTGGACATCATCACGGGCACGCTGGGCAAGGCGCTCGGGGGCGCCGCCGGCGGATTCGTCGCCGGCAGCGCGGCGCTGATCGATACGCTGGTTCAGCGTTCCCGCACGCAACTGTTCTCGAACGCGCTTCCGCCCACCGTCGCGTGCAGCGCGCAGAAAGCGGTGGAAGTCCTTGAAGCGCATCCCGAACTCGTCACGCGCCAGCGCGAGAACACGGCATATTTCCGCGCCGGGCTGCTGAAGCTGGGCTTCACGCCGCTCGACGGCCCGAGCGCGATCGTGCCGATCGTCGTCGGCGACACCGCCTTCGCCATCGCGCTCAGCGACCGGCTCTTACGGGAGGGCGTCTTCGTGACGGGCTTCGGCTTCCCGGTCGTGCCTGAAGGCACGGCGCGCGTTCGCGTGCAGATGAGCAGTGCACTGTCGCGCGACGACCTCGACCGCGCGCTGGCCGCGTTCGCGAAGGTCGGCCGCGAACTGGGCATCATCGGTCGCGATGCGATCGTGGTATGACCGGCGAGCGGATGTCATCGCGCCGTTAGGCCCGATTGCGACGGCCGCAAGTCGCACACAATTCGACCTCAGCTACGATCGGCGGGAAGAAGTCGGTGCTGTCGCAGACGGTCGTAGCCGACGGCGACGGCATGCGCGCATCGCCTATACGCGTGCGGAGAACGAACCGTACGGCCACGACGTGCAGGCGGCGATGACACCGTATCGCGGCGGCTCGTGAGGCCGCGGCCAAGCGCAAATTCGTAACGGTACGCCGCAGCGCCGCCGCTTCGGCGCTTGTCACGACGAATTGCGGTGATTGCCCTAACGCTGCAAGCGTGTTCGCCGATACATTGAAGATGAAAATGCTACGCGAGATGGTGTCGTGCAAGTTGTAATCGTTGATGACGTCGCGGCGGAAACGCGACTGATCGCTTCTGCGATTCGGCGATTACCGGACGTGGAACCGGTGTGCTTCACGTCGCCGGTCGAAGCACTCGCATGGGCGCACACGAACGACCCTGCGGTCGTCGTGTTCGACTATAACATGCCGACGATGGACGGCCTCGAGTTCTTCGGACGGCTCAGAAACATGCGCGGCAAGGAACACGTTCCCGTCATCATGGTGACGGCCGACGCCGATCTCGGTATTCGGCTGCGCGCCCTGGAGATGGGAGCCGACGACTTTCTGATGAAGCCGTATCGTACCGCGGAAGTTCGCGAGTGCGTCTGGAAACTGCTCGACGAGCAGCGCCTGCAGCGCATTCGCGAACGTCAGGAAGAATTGCTCGTGGCGCTCGCGTTCGACGACCGCAGCCACCTCGAAGACTTCGAGGGCGAAGCCGAGGAACTGCAAGCGATCTAACGCAGCATTCCGGCGTCCCTCGGGCGCCTTAGCCGTCAGACGGTTCGCGCAGCCGGTCGCGCAGACGCATTTTCACCGCCGGCCATTCGTCGAGCGCTAAACTATACATCACCGTGTCGCGCACCGTCCCATCGCGGCGCAGCGCATGGTGACGCAACACGCCGTCCTTGCGGGCACCGAGGCGTTCGATGGCGTGCCGGCTCGCGGCGTTCTCGTTGTCCGTACGCCACGCGACGAGTTTCGCACCGAGCGTTTCAAAGGCGTGTGCGAGCATGAGCAACTTGCAGCTCGTGTTAACGTGCGTGCGTTGCCAACTGCGCGCGTACCACGTGTAACCGATTTCAAGACGCTCGACGCTGCGCACGATGTCGTGATAGCGCGTGCTGCCCACGATGCGGCCGCCGCCGAGTTCGCGAACGACGAAGGGCAGCATGTGCCCGTCTGCATATCCCTGAAGCGCCGCGGCGACGTAGGCCGCCGTTTCGCCCGGCGCGGGAACGGAGGTCACCCGCAGCTTCCACAGTTCGCCGTCGCCCGCCGCTGCTTCCAGCGCTGCGGCATGCTGGGGCAGCATGGTCTCGAGACGCACGCGAGCCGTCGCCAGCGTGCAGGGTTCCGGCTCGCGCATATGACGCTCGATTCTTTCCACTCGTCGTCAAGGCTTGGCGACGCAGGCGTCGTCGGCCCGTCAACGGCTAGCGGGGTTCCGGGCGCGGAATGCCGCGACTTTCGCGCGGTTGCCGCAGGTTTGCATGCTGCACCAGCGACGCGGCTCGTTGCGCGCCCGGGAAAGCAGCAGGGCACCGCACGCATCGAGCGCACAGCGCGTTAACCGCGAACGCTCGCAACTGAAGATCGTGATCGCGTCGAAGGCAATTCGCGCCAGAGCAAAGCGCACCGGCTGCGACGTCTTCCATCGTTGCGTTAAGTCGTCGGCTAACATCGGCACGGCGAGAGCGTGGCCGGCAGCGGCTTCGTTGATCGCCGCAAGGTCGCGGCCATGCGGCGCGGAAGCGTCGATGAGCGCGTTCCCGGCGCTGAAGATCGCTTCGCGCAGCGCGACGGCGAACTGCAAATCCGCGCTGCGGACATGTGCGGGGTGCGGCCGCACCGTCGCAGCGAGGAGCCCGGCGTCGTGAAACCAGCGCTCCAACGCCGCGGCATCCGGAAGGCGCTCCTGCGGGTCGCCCGAGGCACGCCATCCGACCGTCCCGGCAAAGTCCAAGGCGAGGGAGCCGCGATGGAACGAGTGGACGTTCGGCGCGCGCGTCTGCGACGTCCGCCTCAAGCCGGTATGCGCGTGTGTGCGGCGACTGCGGTCGATACGATGAATCGTCGCTCCTGCGTTACGCCGCCGTAGCCGTACGGGTCCGCGCGCGCGTCATGCACGTGAACGTAGCTTTCCTCGTGCGTCCCGCCTAAGATGCGACGCATCGCGGCAAAGGCGCGTGCGACGTACTCCGCTTTTTCCGCCTTCGTGTTCGTCCCGTCGGAAATGCGCGTTTCCAGAAAGAATGCGGCTTGGCCGAGGCGGGCGAGCCTTTCGCCGCCGATATACCAATGCTGCGGATCCACGAACTGCACGGCGACGGATGTCACCTTGGGGTCCTTGCCGAGAATGCTCGCCGTGAGGTCGGAAATCGCATCCGCCACCGAGCGCGACAGTTCGCTCGACGGTGTTGCGCAGGCGATCTGTACGGTAATCATCGGCACGAGGTGCGGCGCCTTTCTTTCGATCTCGCGCGCACATCGCGCACATGGTGTTGCGACTGGCCGGCGACCGATATAACCATCTTAAAGGGTTACATAGTTTGTTGTCAAGGCTCCGACGATCGGCGCGTCGAAGTACGTCCGACGGTGGAAGCCTCTTCAGGCTGGAGTCGCCGGCTCAATAGTACGTCACGGTCAACACCGGATTCACGTACGTCGTGTAACATTGTTCGTTCGTCTGGCCACCGAGGTTTTCGCTCGCGCCTCTGAGCACGAATCCGTAGTTCGGCTGCCCGCTCAGCCACGGCGCGACGAGCGACGTCGCGTCGGCCGAGATAATGGGGCCGACGTCGTCCGTGGACGGGAGGCACCGCGTTCCGCTCGCTATCCTGTGCAATCGTTAAGCCAGTTTTGATTGAGCCACCAAAATTCGGTGCCTGCGGCGATGCCGGTGATGCACGAATGGTTATTGCCGTACCGCAATGATTCACTGTCCGCGATGGTGAGCGAAAGCTTCGCGCTGACGATACGGTGATTGACGAGTGGTGTCAGGTCGAAGGCGACGGCGGAGCGGCTGACGTTGACCGAGCCGTTATCACCCGGCAAACGTTCGTCGAATTGATAATTGTAGCCAACGAGGAGACCGTCGGGCGGAGTCTGGAAGCCGATCGTCGGCTTCCGTGCGGGCGTTGCGATTGTCAAATTGCGCGTCGGTTGATTCTTCGCAAGCCCGCCGGTCTTGGTCAGGGTTCCTGGTGCGGCAGTTGCCGTCGCCGCCGCGGGCGCCGACGGCTTCGGATTCGCGGTCGCGACAGATGCGGGCGGCCCGCAGAGCGCTAGCGGAGCGGCAAGAGGCAACGACGGGAGATGCAATGCACCCACCGTAAGCGTGATGACGTGCGGGCCGCCGACCGCACCGGTGCTCGAAGCGATGAGCCGGACGGATTGGTGCAAGCGCGAGCGTTCCGCTGAGGACGCCGCGGTCGTCGGTTGCGTCGATGCTTTGCGTCGGACTCGCCGTCGTGCCCGAATTGTGCAGGACTACGTTGACGAACGCGAGCGGTTGCGCGAAGTCGCATTTTCCGGCGAAGGTGAACGGCGGCTGCCCGTACGCCGCGTCGAGTTTGGTATCCGCGGACGCAGAGCGACTAACGCCGGCGACAAGAGCGAGCGTGACGATGACGGCGACCGCTCCGCGAGCCCACCGATTAGCCTGCATGAATCCTCCGCGAGACTGGTTCCTCAACCAAAGATCTCGTGTCGTTGCGCATCAGTAAATTCGTCACTTCCAAAACGGCGTCGGCCCCATACGTGAAATCGATGCGTGGCGCCGCCGACGTTGCGAGCGGTGCGCCGGCAGCGAGCGCCACGGCGAGCAAAAATCCGGCGGTTCGAACCGGGCGGCCGGTGTCCGATCACGGTTTCCATCCCATTGTGCCAGCGAGCTTTCTACCGTTAGTTTCGCACGACATGGCGACGGGCGCCAGAGTGTAGTGGTACAACTACCTGCACAAAGGTTGACGGCTCGAGGAGCCGTGACGATGTCCCGAATGCGAGCCGAGATTTTCGGGTACAGTGGCCTGCACGGACGGTCCGACGTCCGAGGAGGTACGCCGATGCTCGCTCAGGCCGCATCCCCAGCGCTCGACTCCACCACCGTAATCGTCGTCGTTGCCGTCGTCGCCGTTCTCCTGATACTCGTGGCCGTGCTCGCGGCGAAGCGGCGTTCGCAGGCGCTGCGGCGGCGTTTCGGATCCGAATATGATCGGACACTCGCGGATACCGGCTCGCGAAACCGGGCCGAGCAAGAACTGGCGGCCCGCGAAACGCGGGTCCGGAAGCTGCAGATCCAGCCGCTGCCGTCCGGCGCGCGGGCACGCTACGCCGAGGAATGGCGCTCCGTACAGGCGCGCTTCGTCGACGAGCCGGGACCGGCGGTCGCCGCAGCAAGCGCGCTCGTCGCGAACGTGATGCGCGACCGCGGCTACCCGACTGACGACGCGGAACAAAACGATGCCGATCTGTCCGTTCAACATGCCGGTGTGTTAAACAACTTTCGCGTCGCACGCGAAATTTCGCTTCGCAACGATCGCGGCGAGGCAAGCACGGAGGATCTTCGCAGCGCGATGGTCGCCTATCGCTCGCTGTTCGCGGATCTGCTCGGCACAGACCCCGTTAGCGCAAGCACAGCAAAGGAGTAAAGGAGCATGCCAGAACGAACCGACGGCACGCGCGAAGAGCGCATTCCAGCGGAGCGCGGAAACATCGACACACGCACGAGCGACACGCGCGACGGCGTCAACGCGCCGCGTATACAGGTCGATCGTGACACGGAAATGCGTCGCGTCGATTCGTCCGCATCCGCCGGGACCGCGGCACGGACCGAAGTTTCTCGCAGCGCGGAGACCCGCAGCAGGGATCGGTCCGCGGATGCGGACGTCGACTTGCTGGGTGGCGATGCGCTGATGGATTTCCGTTCGCGTTGGGAGCGTTTGCAGGTGCGCTTCGTGGACGAGCCGCGCGAGGCGGTGCAATCCGCCCACGATCTCGTCGGTGAGGTCGTGGACCGGTTGTCGCAAGGCTTCACGCGGCAACGCGAGGGCCTCGAGGGCAGCTGGAGCCGCGGCGAAGACGACACGGAGGCCCTGCGCCAGGCGCTGCAGCGCTACCGGTCATTCTTCAATCGGCTTTTATCGACGTGAGCCGGTAAACCGTAAATGAAGCAGGTCCAGAAAGTCGGCACTTTCTGGACCTGCACTGGTTGCGGGGACAGGATTTGAATCCGTACATTCAAGCTGGTCCAGCGGCGTTGAGCAATGCTGAAGGGCGTTCTGTGAGGCTCGTCGCTCGCGGTTGTTTCGTTGAAACGTGTCTCATCAAAGGCGACCGACGAGCATGGCCGCCGAATGGCCACCGCGCAGCATAGGGTCGCTCCGGGGAGCCGCGAACGGCCGCACATGCGCATCGCTTCAAGGAGAGAGGGGTTCAAGTATGCCGGTATTGGTGAAAATTACGAATCGCGGTCTACCAATCGAGATGTATGACCACGTTGCAGCGGCGCTCATACCGCAGCTGAAGCGTCAGGCTGGATTCCACGCTCATGTTTGTTATCCGACCGCTGACGGGTTTACGGTGAACGAGCTATGGGACTCCGCGGAGCAGCAAACCACATGGTTCGAACGCAATGTGCGCCCGCAGCTTCCGCCGGACGCTCATCCTGACATCGAGGTGGTTGAGCTGCACAGCCTCGCGACGCCGCAATCGGCGTAACCGACGCGCCGGATGAAAGAGCCCCGACTTGCCGGAGGTTTCAGCACCGCGCCTGGATGGTGGCGTACCCTCGCCACGCTGTTGATGAAGCCGACGAGCCGGCTTGAACCGCTGACCTGCTGATTACGAATCCGTTTCGTCGGCGGTTCGTGTTGCCCGTGGATGTCCGAGAATGTCCGCGTGCCCACAAAGGCGCAACTTCGGCAGCACCACCGCCAGCACAACGCGCGTTCACGGGGTATCCGAACTGCGCAAACCAGCTGATTCGTGATTCGCAAACGCTCATGTCGGCCAGTATCATCAAGTAGCGTAGAAGCCTGCAGAATAAACGTTCGCGGGCTTTTCGTTATCGTTTGTGTCGCTGGCTATCGCCGAAACTCGGACGACCCGTGGGATGCTGACGTGATTCGAATCTGCAAGCGATCGAGGTGAGAGAAGTGAAACGGCCTCGTCCTTAACCACGAAAACGCGACCGCCGGCGGGGGCATTCGGTCGCCGAGGCGATCGTCAGTAACTTCCAGAAAGCGGAAAGGCAGGACGACGCCCGCACTTGACTCGATCACTCAGGGGGCCGCTGTTGCAAGCTCAAGACAAGCCGTCGCTGTACAAGCGGCTAGGCGGCGCGTGGAAGATCGCGATCCTCATCGATGATTTCATCGACCGAATCATGACGGATCCGAGGCTGGAAGCAAATCCACGCGTCAGCGAGGCGAACCGTCACATCTCGAAGGCGGGTTTCAAATATATCGTGACCGAGATGACGTGCTGGGCGACAGGCGGACCACAGACATACAGCGGACGCTCGATGGCCGACTCTCACCGGCATCTGCACATCAC
>JBHEMQ010000036.1:0-591 GCA_046262475.1 Candidatus Velthaea sp. | reverse complement strand
CGGGAAGAACTGATCGCGCTGCTAGAAAGCTCGAAGGCGGCGATCGTCGGCTCGAGTGAGTAATCAGCCCGTCAACGGTGCCGCGGCGCGTTCATCGTCCGTCGTTCTGGCACGTTGCGTAGTGTTCTAGCGCTGTCGCGATGAGTTCCCAATCGGTATAGCTCAACTCGTCATCCTCGGACGCCGTAGGCGCCTCGGACATCAGCAGGTCCGCATAGCCGGGAGATTTGTCCTCAGAAGGTCGGTCGACCTCATCTTGTTTGGACGGGTCGACCCGATTGGTGTTTATTCGCCGGGCGAGTTTCGCCGCGCTATCGCGATCGCTCGCTGTCGTCATGAGGGCAAACCTCCAGTCACGAGAACGATCCGCCGTTCAGGCATCTCAAGTGGTTTCGGCCCGCGGTGCGGCGCCGCCGCCGAGATCCCGTCGCGGATCGCGAAGAAGAAAATTGAGCGAGAGTCAGAGGGGTGGTTACCCTTCCGGGGCGTATCTTCCACGGGAAACTAGACGAGATGCTGGCGAATACTTCTACTTGCGACTTGCGGAGGGCTTATGCGTAGGAAGATGGGTCTCGCTGCGGTGGTGGGAGC
>JBHEMQ010000035.1:584-28182 GCA_046262475.1 Candidatus Velthaea sp. | reverse complement strand
GTTGAGGATCCAGAACCCGAATCAGCCGGCGTTCCTGCGCTTCACGTTTTCGCCGCAAACCATAACCGAATCGGCGTTCTTCGAGGCCGCTCTCGTTCCGAACACGACGACGCCCATTACTGCGGCGAACGATCCGAACCGTAAAGATGCCGATCAGGGCAGTTCGACCCACGATCCGTTGGCGTCGCCCGGCACCGCGTCCTCGCGTGCCAAAGTTGCCGCCCAGGCCGCCGGTACCACCGCCGCCGTCGCGCAGATCGCTCATCCCAGCCGTCTCGTGTTCGTCGTACCCGCGGACGCACAGATTCCCTACTCCTTTGAAGGGCTGCTGGAGTGGTCCAAGCTCGAGTTGAGCGTGACGGGCATCGCGGCGATCGGCGACAATCCGACTGCGGCGCAGGTTGCTACTGCACCGGCGATCGCGCAGCCGGGTACGAACGAGACCGCACTCGAGCTGCCGTACCGGCTCGTGATCTCGCCGACGCGCGACGTGACGTGGCTCCACCGGATGCAGCCGTTCACCTCGCGCGGACGCACCGAACTGTGGCATACGCGCCTCGCTCTGAAGACCGGCGACACGGTCACGGAACTTTCCAAGAGCGCGCTCGCGCCGTTGCGCGCCATCTGGTCCCCGGACTACGATCCCACCGCCCTCCCGCCGGTCGTCGACGACCCGAAACTGGGGCGCACGGCGATGTGCGGCAACGACCGCCACCAACTGGTCGTGCTCACGTCGGCATTCCACGGCTACGAAGTGGAACGCACCGTGCACGCGCGCAGGCGGCATCCGGTCAAGGTCACCTCGCCGTACCTGCCGGAGCCATTCCATGCCGAACGGCTGATGCTCTCCGCATTCGGCGGATGGCTAAGTTCGCGCGGCCAATGGGACCCGCCGCGTCGCGCCAAACCCGTTCCACGGGGCCGGCCCGATTTCGGCAAGATCTTCGGCAAGATCGACGTCGCCAGTAAAATTTCAGAGTTGGCGGTCGAATCTCGCCCGACCGTGAGCGCACGCGACCTCCTCGACGGTTCTTTTCTGTTCTTCGAGCGGCGCCCGGAGCAGCTGGATCTCTCCGAGTGGGTGCATGTCGCGACGCAGGGCCGCGATCACTACGTAAAAATCGTTTACGAAGGCGAGCTCTGGCCCTTCCGGCACCCGGCCGCGCTCGTCAAAGTGACGGAGCGCAAGTTTGAGGAAGCCGGCGGCATCGTCGGCGCCTACTTGATGCAGCGCATGTTCATCGTCGTGCGCAAGCCGGTGATGGAATTCGCCGGCACGGACCGCGCGAACCCGCTGAAATCCGTGCGTCTCACGACCGTGGTGACGCCGGACATCGCCGATCCGCACCTGCTGACGACAAACCGCACGTTTTGGGTCGAGGTGATGACGGGCGCGACGACGCGCAACTATTTTCACTTCCACGCGGTCGGGACCGATATCGAACACAACACCGTGGATTTTACGGTGCCGCTGCTGTTCGTTTCGAAGAGCGACGTCGGGAACGTCACGACGGAGCCCAAAGTCGTTACGGCATACAACGACAAAGACCAAGCGAACGTGGACTTCCGGGCGTGCAACATTCCGGGGCAAAAGGTCGCGTTCGCGCCCAAAGATCCGGCGAAGCCGGCCGACACCACCCAGCTCGTCACCGACGCGTTGAATTTTTACATGGATCCGCAGCGCGTGCAGCCGGCGCTCTTGAAAGCATCCGTCCGAATCCCGCAAGTGCAGGAGCTGTTGGGCACCGACCAGCCGACGACAATCGCGCTGTTTCCCGCGTACGTCGCCAAAGGCGCCGACGACAGCGCCAATGCAACCGGCGTATTCGCGCAGATCGTGCGTGACGATTATAACGAGTTCAGCGTGACGCTTCCGCAGGCGAATCTGGGCGTCAAGATCGCGGCGGAAAAAGCGGGCGGCATGGCGACGCCCAATATGTCCGTGACAACCCTCTCGCGCGCACTTGGACCGCTGGCCGGCGATGTCGGCGATGCGGTAAAGAACAACTTTGATCCGACAACGTTCTTCCCGAAGGGCACCGCGATGCTTTTCGGGAGCTTCGATTTGATCGAACTGTTTTTGCCCAAACCGGGCGACGCAGCCGCCATGACGCTAGGCGAAAACGCACCGAAAATGCGCACGGAGAAGGTGGATGGCCCCGGCGGCAGCGCCGTTGTCGTCACGACACTCGATTGGAAGCCGAAATTTCTGGAGCCGACCGGCACGTTCGACGCGACGGTCGCCGCGATTACGAAGAACACCGGTGGGACGAGCGTCCTCGACATCAGCGGGACGATCACGAAGCCGGTCGATCCGCAGATCGCCGGCACCTCCGACGGCGTAAAGTCTGACTTTTCGGGCTCGCTGAACGCCTTTACCGTAAGCATCCTCGGATCGGTGTTCATCCAATTCAAAAGCTTCAGTTTCCGTAAAGCGACGAACGAAAAGGCGGCGGTCACCGTCCACCTCGATCCCCAGATGCCGCTGCGGTTCGGCGGCGATCTGACATTTGTCGAAGAAATTCGCAATGCGATTCCGCCAGGCTTGTTCGGCGACGGGCCGTCGCTCGAGCTGATCACGGATCCGTTAGGTATTCGTGCGGGCTTCGCGTTTGCGCTGCCGCCGCTGACCGTCGGCGTCTTTACCTTGAAGGACGTGTCGCTCGGGGCTGCCTTGACGCTGCCGTTCCTCGACGGCAAGCCGATTTTCGATTTCAACATCTCGCAGCGGGCGCACCCGTTCTTGCTCGCCGTCAGCATCTTTGGCGGCGGCGGCTTCTTCCATCTTCAGCTGGACACCGCCGGCATGAAGGCGCTCGAGATCGCGCTGGAATTCGGTGCGACGGCGGCGCTCGACATCGGCGTCGCCAGCGGCGAAGTCCACATCATGGCGGGCATCTACTTCTCGCTCCAACGCAAGGAAGGCAGCACCGACCTCGCCCCGATTCTGACCGGATATCTGCGTCTCGGCGGCTCCCTCAACGTGCTCGGCCTCGTCAGCATTTCGGTTGAATTCAACCTCAGCTTTACATATGACGGCGCACGCGACAAAGCATACGGCCGCGCGACGTTGACGGTTTCCGTCCACGTGCTGATGTTCAGCGCGTCGGTCGAGTTGACGGTCGAGCGCGCCTTCGGCGGCAGCGGCGATCCGCATTTTATCGACTTCTTTCCGGATCCGCAGCCGTGGGCGGATTACGCGCTGGCGTTTGCGTGAGGACCGAGTAATGTCTGCCGAACAAACGATTCTCTTTACCGTAATGCCGCGCGGCGTCACGCGCAATGGATCGAGCAAGCCGGTCTCGGTGCTCGTGTCGCCACGGCTCGACGGCGCCGATCGGCTCGGCGCGTTCGGCGACTGGGTCGATTGGACGCGGCGCGTGCGCGATGACGGCCTCGACTTGGCCTTGCAATGCGGCGCGGCCGCACCGCGAACGTTTGCCGTCAACCGCACGGGGTTGCGGCCCGACCTGTGGGCGCAGCTCTTCAATACGGAGACGTTCGTGCGGTCCCACGCGAGCTTTGACGATTACAGCACGCGCGGCGCGCTCTCGTTTTCGATGCGTGAAAGTCTCAGCGCGCTGAAATCCGTTTACCAAGCCGCGAGCGTCGCGCTGGCTCTGCCCGATCCGGCTTCGCGTACGCGCGGAAACGATCGACCGTCCAATCGCGAACGGCTGGGTGATCTCGTCGATGGGTTGCAAGTGCATTGGGATGGCCGAGAAGCGCGCAGCCTGCGTAAAGCCGTTCGCCGGCGCTATGCGGCCAAAGCAACTCGGGCGCAACCGCTCGGCCCGCTCGATTCCGAAGGACTTGCAACAGCGCAGCCTGATGCGGGCAGTCTGAGCGCGGTCGCAGCGCCGTTCGCGGTGTTTCATCACATGCCCACGCCGCCGTACGAAGACGGGGTTGTGATGCCCGAACGCTCGACGCTGTTCGATTTCCACCAAGCGCTCACCGCGCTCAACGCCTATCCGGCGCTGCTGCGCGCACTGGGTCTCGTCTTCGATCTCGATCTCCCGAACGAGTTCGTCGCGGGCACTCCGTTAGATAAGCCCGGGCCGATTGCGGTGTCCGACGCCATTCCGGGCTGGGACTGGACGATGCGGCCGCACACGCACCGGATTGCGACCGCGTATATGAGCATCGCACTCGGTCCGGACAATCTGTTTTTTGCCGCGCCACGTTCTGTCGTCGACTCCGGCCAAGCCGCAGCTGTTCTCGGTCTACTCGATCTCGACCCCGAACACTTCGGTCTCGCGCAAGTCGACGTCGACGGCGGCCTGCACAAAGCCATCATGCTCGCGGAGACGCTGCACCCGTCGGGCGATCACAACCGCGTTGCGGATGCGACGCCGCAGGCCGCCCAGCATCCGGAGGTGTTCGATCCGGAAGCAACGCTGCCGTCTTTGCGCTCAGGCGGATTTTCATTGTTCGCCGACGACCGCGCGGCGCAGTTACTGCAGTCAATACGCGATGCGAAGACTTTTAACGACGCCCTCAAAGGCGGCCATTCGCCCGCGCGGCCGCTCTACGCAGAAGATCTGGTGCGCGGGTACCGCCTCGACGTATGGGATTCACGTACAGAAACGTGGCATTCGTTGCATCTGCGAAACGCGAAATATGTCGTCGGCGACGTTCCGTACGAGCCTGAAAATGAACCGGAAGAAGGTTTCGTCGAGCTTGCCGCAACTCAGACCGCGCCGGGTTCGGGCGATGCCGATCGCGATTTGTATTTACACGAAGCCATTGCGCGTTGGGCCGGCTGGAGCTTGAGCGTGCCGCGCCCCGGGCGGCACTTGAGCCGCTACGCCGACGCGAAGGACGCGGTTCCGCGGCCCGACGAGCCCGGCAAATTCGCTGAGAACGAGGCCGTGACGCCGTTTCGCGTCAGTTCGCGATACGAGCTCGTGCGCGGCTCCCTGCCGTCGTTGCGTTTCGGCACGCGCTACCGCATTCGCGCCCGCGCGGTCGATCTTGCCGGTAACAGCCTGCGGCACGATGACACGCTGGCGGATACTCTCGCAGCGCTGTTCGGGCTTCCGCGCGATGCTGAAGGATTCACGTATCTGCGCTTTGAGCCCGTCCCTGCGCCCCTAGTCGTCATGCGGACGGACGCCGTCGTGACGGAGCCGGGATCAGCCATCGACCGGCTCGTCATTCGCACGTTCAATGACGATATCGTCAAAGACGCGGACGCCGCCGACGTGTCCCTCGGGGAACGCCACATCATTCCGCCGCGGGCGGCGATCGAGATGGGCGAACGCTCGAGCACCTTCGATGACGCGAGCGGTAAGTTGCAATCGGATCCGGCAACGTGGAAGCTGATCGCCGAGCGCGACAGCGGCGAATTGCGCGCCAAGAAAATCACGATCAAAGGCCGCGCCGAGCCGGTGCCCGATGACGGCTCGAGCGTCTATCCGCTCGAGCCGAACGAAAGCATCGATCCTTTGCCGTTTTTCCCCGATCCGCTGTCGCGCGGCGCGGCGTTGCGCGACCTTCCCGGCAGCCCTTCCGGCGCGATCGGTCGGGCGGTTCCGGACACGGGAGCGGACGCACGTGTCGACTACCAGCAGCTCAGCGATCCTAACCCGCGGCCGGGCTCGGCCACCCTAGTCGGTTTCGGCGCCGGAGATTGGCAAACAACGCGCGGATTTCGGTTCGTGTTGGCGGAGCCGGCGCCGGCGCAAACGGACCTGCGACCCAATTGGGAACCGGCACAGCGCGTGCTGACCGTCTACTTACCGAAGGGCGCGACAACAACGGTGCCGCTCACGAGCTACATGCAGCCGGACGACTTGCGCCTCATGGGCATCTGGCAGTGGCTGCGCGAATACATCGATCAACTGACCGTCACCAATCCTCGCGCACCACGGTTGCAGCCCCGTTCGGACCTCGACGCCGTCGCGCACGTCCTGCAACGCGCGGTCGAAGGCGGGCACTGGATGCTGACGCCGCCGCGTTTGCTCACGCTCGTGCATGCGGTGCAACAGCCGCTCGGCCGTCCGGAATTCACAGCTGCGCCCGTTCATCACACGTCGTCGAAGCACGATTCCGTTCCGTTGCAAACGACGCCGGGCCGCGGCCGAGGCGACCGCACGGAACTCGCGCCGGTCACCGCTTGGCGCCGTCCCAGCGGCCAGGAAGCGTACCTCCTCGGCGCGCTCAAGATACACGGCGCGAGCACGGGACGTATCGATCTGCACGCCGTCTGGGACGATCCGATCGACGATCTTTCGAAGCCGGCCTGGACGACGGTGCGTCGTGCGGCGCCGGTCGACGAATTGCCGCTACCGGCGCTCGAAGACGCTTACCTCGATGCGCCGGGTGCCGAGGCAAATCCACGCCGCGTCGGCTATTACGACTCGCAACACGATCAAATTTTATTCGTTCGCGACGGCGACGACACCAATTACGACGACTTCACGTTCGATACCGCGGCGCCGCGGCATGTTCTCAACGACACGAAGCATCACGTCGTGAGGTACACGGCGACGGCGTCATCGCGCTATCGCGAATATTTTGACGCGGCGCTCGAGCCGGCGGCGTTCACGCGAGAAAGCGCGCCGGTCGTCGTCGACGTTCCGGCGTCGGCACGGCCGCTCGCGCCCGACGTCGTGTACGTCGTACCGACCTTCGGGTGGGAACGCCAGATGGATACGAACCTGAAGCGGAGCGTGCGCTTCGGCGGCGGCTTGCGCGTGTACTTGCGTCGCCCGTGGTTTTCGTCCGGTGAAGGTGAGCTGCTGGGAGTCGCGCTTTGGAGTTATCAAGGCCAAAATCTCGACCAGGGCGTGCGCGATAAGTTCAAACCGTTTATCACGCAGTGGGGCATGGATCCGATTTGGCAGACCGGCGAGCTCACCAATGCTCCCCGGCGATACGATTTCGTTGATGCGGACGACGGCGAATATGCCGTGTCGCTGGAAGAAGCGTCTGCACGCACGGCTGACGGTTTGCCCGGCCGCATTAATGTGGCCGGCTTTGCGCCGCAGTATGACGAGGCGCGCAAGCTCTGGTTCGCAGATCTCACGATCGATGTGCCGACCGAGACGTACATGCCGTTCGTACGGCTCGCCCTCGTGCGGTACCAGCCGCGTGCGCTCGCCGATGCCAAAGTGAGCCGGGTCGTGCTTGCCGATTTCGCGCAGCTCGCGCCGGATCGCGTCGCGACCGTAACTGCGGATCCGCATCATCCGCGGACGGTACGGATCGTCGTCAGCGGCGTCGCGCCGCGCGGGCCGTCGTCAACGCGTCCCACGCGTATTACGGTCCGCGTGCAGCAGCATGACGGCACGATTGCAAGCGACCTCGCGTGGCACGATGCGGCCGCCACCGTTGCGACCGTTATCGCGGAAAAGGACGGGCCGGTCGCGGGCGACGCCGATCTCGCGATTTGGGCCGGAAGGGTTCACTTTACCAAAAAGCCTGCATCGGACGAGTTCCGTCTCGTCATCGAAGAGCACGAATTCGTTTCGGCCGACTTTGCGAATCCCGAAGGCGGCGTCGCGCACGAGGCTAGCCGGCTCGTTTATGCGGAAATCTTTGCCTTGGACGATGCGCTCGTGAACGAATAGCGCCGCTACCCAAACGTCCCGTCGACATACGTCAGCGGGCGTCGTTTCGTCCCGAGGCGCGATGCGACGACCGCTCCGGCGAGTACCGCGTGCGCTTCGACCAGCATTTCGCGGTGCAACTCACACTCCAGCACGGCGATCGCGCAATCGAGCAGCGGCGCGCCCGTGACGCCGGGCTTATAATCAATGCTGCGAAAGCGGTCGCTCTGCGGACCAGCGAACTGCAGCGCGACGCTCTCGCTGCCGGCGCCGAGGATGTTTACGGCGAATACGCGTGAGTCCGTGACGTGCGCGTACGTTTCGTGCGCGGGGTCGAGGACGATGAAAGCGTACGGCCGCTCTGCGGGTTCGCACCACACGTTCGCGGTGGAGCCGTGGATGCCGAAGGCGCCGGCCGTCGTGACGATGACGACGTTGCTCGCGACGCAGGCGATCGCGGCGGCGTGCGGCGCGTGTCCCATGCAGCGCGATTCTCCGGCCGCCGCGAGGAAGCATCCAGCCGCGCGTGCAGAAGCGCTCTCGCAAATGAGCGCCATTCAGAACCCCGCCGCCCCGCCGGCCGCGCACCCGCGAAAGTACCCTGACCTGCACGAGCACCTCGAGACGCTGGATCGCGCCGGCCTGCTGGTGCGCGTCACCCGTCCGATCAACAAAGACACCGAATTGCATCCGCTCGTGCGCTGGCAATACCGCGGCGGAATCGACGAGAAGGACCGCAAGGCATTTCTTTTTACGAACGTCGTCGACGGCAAGGGGCGCCAGTACGACATCCCGGTCGTCGTCGGTGCGCTCGCGGCGAGCGAGGAAATCTACCGCATCGGGATGGGTGTGCCGCTCGACCAGATCGGCGCAACGTGGCAACGCGCGATCGCCAATCCGATCGCCCCGGTCATCGTAGAAACCGCGCCCTGTCAGGACATCGTCGTCGCGGGCGAAGAGTTGTTGCAGCCCGGCAACGGACTCGACATGATCCCGCTCCCAATCTCGACGCCCGGCTGGGACGTGGCACCGTATACGACGCTTTCGCAGTACGTCACGCGCGACCCGGAAACGGGTGTGCAAAACATGGGCATCTACCGCGGCCAGCTCAAATCGCCGACGCGGCTCGGAATGAATCCCTCACTCGAGCTGCGTCCCGGCATTTACGTGCATTGGGAGAAGTACAAGGCGCGCGGTGAGCGGATGCCTGCCGCGGTCGTGCTGGGCTGCCCGCCGGTGGTCGCCTTCACCTCCGCGCAGAAGGTGCCCGAGCGGCTCGACGAGTTTCACGTCGCCGGCGGGCTGGCCGGCGCACCCATCAACGTCGTGCGGTGCAAGACCGTGGACCTCGTCGTGCCGGCCGAGGCGGAGATCGTCGTCGAAGGCTACATCGTCACCGAGCACCTGGAGCCCGAGGCGCCCTTCGGCGAGTCGCACGGCCACGTCAACTTACAGGAATTCAATGCCTACATGGAAGTCACCGCGATTACGCGCAAACGCGACGCGATCCTCACTTCCATTATCTCGCAAGTGACGCCGAGCGAATCCAGCCTCATGAAGCGCGTTGCGCTGGAACCGATGTTCACGGCGCACCTACGCGACGTCCTCGGAATCCGCGGTGTGGTGAAGGTCTCGATGCACGAGCCGCTGACGAATCTGCGCAAGTTCATCATCGTTCAACTCCGCGCGGGTACGCCGGAAACCGAAGTGTGGCGCGCGCTGTATGGTGCGGCCTCGCTGCATGCGGCTGCGGGTAAATACGTCATCGCGGTCGACGAAGACATCGACCCGCGCAACTCCGACATGCTGCTGTGGGCGATGGCCTACCGCGCGAATCCCGCACTCGATCTGCAGCTGCTCCAGCACAAGGATCAAGGCCACGGTCCGCGCAGCAAGCGCAACAACGGCCAGGACGCCTCGGTGCTGCTCAATGCGATGCTCAAAGAAAAGTTTCCGCCGATTTCCCTGCCCAAGCGCGAGTTCATGGAGAACGCGAAGAAGATTTGGGAAGAGCTCGGTCTACCGAAGCTGCGGCCGGAAACACCCTGGTTCGGCTATTCTTTGGGCGAATGGACGGACGAACTCGATGCGGCCGCGGAGGCGGCGACCCGCGGCGACTACTTCCCGTACGGCGAAACGCTCATCGCGCGGCGCCGCAGCGACGTCGCGATGAACACCGAAGTGCGCGACGTTCCGGAGTGAGCGCAGAGAACTAGCGCGACCGCCCCGGGGGCCTGTACGGCCCCAGTTCTTTCGCCGCTTGTTTCACGAATGACTCGTCGACGATATCTTCCACGCGCACGGTGCCCTCGACGATGCCCTGGTCGCGAAAGTACGTAAGATCTTTGCGCATGCTAACGAGGTTGACACGGCCGTCGGGGTTGAGTGCGCTGGGGCGAATCTCGCGGTACGTTTGCGGATCCTTGATGTTCGTCGTTGCCGTAAGTATTGCGATTACCTCGTTGGCGTTAGGGCCGGCGAAGTGGCCGTCTTTGAGGGCCCCGTAGTAAAAGCGCGCGCCTTTCAGGTATGCGCGCATGAAGCGCTGCGCGACGTCGCGGTGCTTGGTGATGAAGTCGTTGCTGTAAATAACAACCGACAGCTGCTGGTTTGGATACCAAGCGTCGTTTCCCATGATCCGCACGGCGACGCCCCGGCGTTCCGCATCGGCGGCCGACGGCTCGGCAGTGATCCCGGCATCGACCTTGCCGTTCGAAAATGCGGCGACGTGTTCGGGGTAGTCGAGGTTTTCGCGGCGGACCTGTGCGAGCGTCAGGCCGTATTTCTTGAGTAACTCGAAAAGCGACGATGCCGAGACGCTGCCCGGCTGGTTGACGGCGATCGTCATGCCGCGCAGGTCTTTCGGCGTCTTGAATTTGCCGCTCGTGACGAGCTCTTTGCGGACCATCAGCGGGTTGAAGCCGTAGCCCTTGGCGTCCGTGCCCTTGTCGGCGACGACCTTGACGTTGAGACCCTTGACGAAGCCGTTGTAAATGCCGGCCGTCGGAGCGCCGCCGCCGACGTCGAGCTGATCGGTCGTCAGCGGTACCACCATATTGCCGGAGGAGGCGAAGGTGACGAATTTTACGTCGATGCCTTCCTCTTTGAAGTAGCCCTTCTTATCGGCGATGTGGAACGGCGCATCGACGATGATGCTGAGCACGCCGACACGCACGGTGTACGTTTCGGCGCTGCGCGCGGGCGAAGGCGCACCTGCGGACACTGCAAGCGTGCAGGCCAGGACCGCCCCCGCGAGGCGAATCACGCGAGTCATGCGCGCCTCTGCGCCGCCGCGGAGACCAGCCCCTCCGCGTGCCGCTACGCGCGGGCCGCGCGCGCCAGCAAGCCCACCGCCGTGACTGCGAGCAGTACGAGCACGCCGCGCTGAAAGGCACGGTCGTCGATGCGGTCGTGCACGGCGAACCCGATCCACATTCCGACCAGCGCGAGCGCCGTCACGACGGCGACCGCACCGAGGCTCGCGACGTGCAGCAGTCCCAGCCGCCCGAGCGAAGCGGTCTGCGTGACGTCCAAAACCGCGAAGATCACGTTGATCGCAAAAAGAAACGTCGCGCGGGGAAGCTGCATGCTCAGCAAGTAACTGGTGACGATCGGGCCGCTCGCGCCGGCGCTGCCTTGTATCGCGCCGGCTGCGAGGCCGATCGCCGCGCCCCAGCGTCCCGCCGCCCCACGCTCCAGCGTCGGCATCTTGCCTAGCAACGAAACGACCACGAACGCAATGACGACGCACGCGAGCAGAGCGCTGAGAAATTGCGGGCGGACTCGCACGAGCAACTGCGTGCCTGCGACGATTCCGACCAAGCCGGCGACCGCGAACGGCACCAAGATACGGGCCTCACCAAGCGGGCGGCGCCAGCGCCAGGCCATCGCCACGTCCGACAGCGTGGTGGCGACGATCGTCATCGGCAGAATTAACCGTAAATCACCGTATAGGGCCGCGAGAATCGGAACCCCGACGACCGGAATGCCCATTCCCGTCACGCCCTTGGCGATTCCGGCGACGAAAATCGCGATCAGCGCGACAACGAGGCGCGAATCGATCGGAACGGTTGGATGCACGGACAAAACCTGGACAGGATAGTGCGCGCAATGCTTCAATCCTCCCCTCTCCGATGCCATTCGAAAGCCTACGTTCCTACATCGACGTGCTGCGCGCGAAGGATCTCGTCGTCGATGTGCGCGATGCCGATTGGGATAAAGAAATCGGCGCGCTCACCGAGGTCGTTGCGCTCTCTAAACGTCCGCGCACGTTGATGTTCGATCCGGTGCAAGGCTTTGCGGCTGGGCGGCGCGTGGTGACGAATCTGTACGTCTCGCCGCGCTTGCAAGCGGTCGCACTCGGACTGCCCGACGATGCGCCGGGGGTTGAAGTGGTCGCTGCCTGGCGCGAAATATCCAAGGGCCACACGAAACGCCCGCCGCGCTTCGTGGACGACGGACCGATCCGCGAGAACGTGCAGCGCGGCGACGACGTTGACCTCATGCAGTTTCCCACGCCTTTCTGGCACGAGTTCGACGGCGGCCGCTATTTCGGCACCGGCTGCGTCGTCATAACGAATGATCCGCAGGAGCACTGGGTCAACCTCGCTCCCTACCGTGCTCAACTGCACGACGCGAAGACTCTCGGGCTGATGATTTCGCCCGGTCATCACGGGTGGCTGCAGATGGAGAAATATTGGGCGCGCGGCGAGGACGCCCCCGTGGTCGTCGTCGCCGGCCAAGATCCGCACACCTACGCCGCGGCGTGTATGCCCGCCAAGTGGGGCGAGTCCGAGTACGATATCGCCGGCGCTTTCGCCGGCGCGCCGATCGACGTGATCGTCGAGCCGCGCACGGGCCTGCCGATTCCCGCGACAGCAGAAATCGCGGTGATCGGATTCGTTCCGGCGCTTGCGAAAGAAGGGCGCGAAGAAGGCCCCTTCGGCGAGTGCACCGGCTATTATACCGGACACGGTCCGGCGCTCGTCGTGCGCGTCGAGGAAATCTGGCACCGCAACGACCCGATCTTGCAGGGCAGCCCCACGATGCACGGCTCAGCGATGATGCATTCGCTTGGCGCTGAAATTTTTACGAGTGCGATCGTGTGGGACAGCGTCGAGCGTGAAGTACCCGGCGTCGTGGGCGTGTATTCGCTCTACCAGCCGTGTCAAGCCGGTTCGTACGTGCTCGTCGTCGCGATCAAACAGCGCTTTCCGGGCCACGCGAAACAGGCGGCGCTCGCCGCGCTCGCGTCACACGGCACCATATTTATGAATAAGTCGGTGATCGTCGTCGATGAGGACGTCGATCCCGCCGACCTCAACGACGTCTTGTTCGCGGTAACGACCCGTTGTAACCCGGCCGAGGATATCGACATCATCCGCGGGATTCCGGGTACGTTCCTCGACCCGCGTATTCCGCCGGAGCGCCGTGCGGCGAGCGACAGCACGACGTCGACGATGCTCATCAACGCCTGTCGTCCGTACACCTGGCGCGATCAGTTTCCGCGCGTCAACATCATCGGTAACGACCTCAAAGCCGCGACGCTCGCCAAGTGGGGCGCCGTCGTCGGCCTCGCCTGAAAGGCCCTTTCATGCGCTCTTCCCGTGCACGCTTTCTTCGCGGTACCGGTGCCGCACTTGCCGCCAGTGCGTTCGCGCCCGCAGCGCGCGCCGCGGACCTCTTGCCGCTGACCATCGCTGCAATTCCGAGCGACATCTCGGGCGAGGCTTTTTACGCGCATGAGCTCGGCTTTTTCAAAAAGGCCGGCATCGATGCGAAACTGACGCCGCTCAACAACGGCGCGTCCATTGCGGCCGCGGTCGCCGGAGGTTCGGCGAACGTCGGCTACTCGAATGTCGTTTCACTGGCCGCCGCACACGAACGCGGGCTGCCTTTCACGATCCTTGCACCCGCGAACCTGCACGTGCAAGGTGCGCCGACGGCCGGAATTCTCGCCGTCAAGAAAAGCTCGCCGATTCAGAGCGCCAAGGATCTTACCGGTAAGACCGTCGCGGTGATCGGGCTCAACAACATCGCGCACGTCGCGACCCGGTTGTGGATCGATAAGAACGGCGGCGATTCGGGCGCCGTAAAATTCCTGGAGTTGCCGTTCTCGGAGATGTCGCCGGCCGTGGTTGCCGGCCGCGTCGACGCCGCCGCACTCGACGCGATCGGCGATCCCACCGCCGGCAAGCCCGACGATCCGATTCGGCGCTTGGGCAGCACCTTCGACGCGGTAGGGGCGCGCTTCGCGCCGTCGGTGTGGTTCAGTACCACCGAGTGGGTCGCGAGTCATCCCCGCGAATCGAGGAGCTTCGTTGCCGTAATGCGCGAGACTGCCAAGTGGGCGAACGGGCATCATAAGGAGTCGGCGCAGATTCTGACGCGCTACGCGCACCAGACGCTCGAGGGAATCCAGGCGGTGACCCGCGCGACCTTCGGCGACCGCATGACTCCCGAATTGATTCAACCCGACATCGACGCGGCCGCGAAGTACGGCGCCATCAAGGCGGCCTTTCCCGCCGCCGATATCATCAGCCCCGTGGCCAATTCTTGATGGCGCTCGTTCCGCAGCGGGTGCAGACCGCCGAGGGCGTGACGCTCGAGTACGTCGTGCGCGGGGATGCGCGCGACGCACGGCCCAAGGTCGCGCTCGTCCACTCACTCGGCCTCACGCGCTTCGTCTGGGAATCCGTCGCGGAACGGCTCGCGGAGCGCGCTACGGTGCTGACGTACGATGCGCGCGGTCATGGGAATTCCTCGAAACCGCCGGGACCCTACGCGCTGCCGGCGTTCGCCGCAGATCTCGCGGCGTTGCTGGACCACTTGGGTTGGGCGCAGGTCAACATCTCGGGCTGCTCGATGGGCGGCTGCGTATCGCTGCAGTTCGCGGTGCTGTTCCCCGCTCGCGTTCGCACGCTGGGGCTCGTGGACACGACGGCCTGGTACGGCGCGGACGCGCAAACCGTGTGGGACGAGCGCGGCGAGCGGGCGCGCAGTCAGGGTTTGGCGTCGATGATCGACTTTCAGGAATCACGTTGGTTCAGCGACGAATTTCGCAGCGCGCATCCGGAGGTCATCGCTCCGGCGCGCGCGGCGTTCCTCGCCAACGACGTTGACGCATTTGCCGCGACGTGTTCGATGCTCGGCCGTTTCGATCTGCGCGAGAGCGCCGGCGGTTTGCGCGCACCGTGCGCCATCGCGGTCGGAGAAGAAGATTACGCGACGCCGCCGGCGATGGCGCAGGATCTCCACGAGCGCATCGCCGGGTCGACGCTTCGTTTGCTTCCGAAAGCGCGTCACCTCACGCCGCTCGAGAAGTCCGACACGATCGCCGAAATACTCGGCGAGGTCCACGCGCGTGCGGCGCAATAGGAGTATCCGGTGCAGACGTCCGGCACGATTACCGTCAGCGCACCGCGCGCGCAGGCCTATGCGTTTATCAGCGATCCGCGCCGGCTCGCGGCGTGCATCCCCGGCTGTACCGACTTGCGCGAGCTCGCGCCCGGAACGTATGCCGCGGTGCTGGGGAGCAAGGTCGGCTTCATCACCGTGCGCTTCGACGTCACGGTCGAGATCACGAAACAGGAGCCCAACGAGGCAATCGAAGCAACAATCACCGGGAAACCGATGGGCTTGGCGGGGCGGCTCGAAGCGCGCGCGGCGATGACGCTTGCTGATTCCGATGCCGGCGCAACGGCGATCCGGTATGCGGTCGAGCTCGGACTCACCGGAAAACTCGGCGGCATCGGCCAGCCGGTGTTCACGTCCAAGAGCGAACAGCTGGCGCGCGAATTCGGGGACAACCTACGCGCCGCAATAGAGGGAAGTCCGCGATGACGCCTTTCGAGCTGCTCGAACCGGCGACGCTGGAAGAAGCGCTCGCGGCTCTCGATGCCGGCGATCCAGCGGTGCGCCCGATCGCCGGCGGGACGGCGCTGGTGCTCATGATGAAATCGCGTGTCTTTCAGCCGCAGCGGCTCGTGAGTTTGCGGCGGCTGAATGGACCGTTGGGCACGTTGCACAACGATGCCGCCGGCGCTTTGCGGATCGGCGCGCTCGCGACGCTGACGCAGCTCGAGCGCTCGCGCGAGCTCGCGGCGTTCGCACCCGTCGTTACCCGGGCGCTGCGCACGCTCTCGAACGTGCGCATCCGCAACGTCGCGACGCTGGGCGGGCATCTGGCGCACGGCGATCCGCACATGGACCTGCCGCCGATCTTCCTCACGCTGGGAGCGCGCGTGCGCGCGGTTTCGCCGCGCGGCGAGCGCTGGATCGAGATCGCCGATTTGATTGCAGGCTATTACGAGACGACGCTCGGCGGTGACGAATTGATTGCCGAGGTGACCTTGCCCGCCGTCCCCACTTGTACGCGCACCGCGTACGTCAAGCACACCGCACTCTCCGCCGATGATTGGCCGGCGGTGGGCGTCGCGGTGGCCTTCCGCCGCGAGGCTGATACAATCGTTGACGCGCGCATCGCGGTCAGCGCCGCGACGGAACGGCCGATGCGGCTCACCGCCGCGGAACGCGCGCTCGGTGAATCCGGCCCGAACGCGTTTGCGGAAGCGGCGGACGCCGCGGCGAGCGAGGTGCGAACGCTCGGCGATCTGCGCGGTTCGGCTGCATACAAACGCGAGATGGTGCGCGTATGCGTGCGCCGTGCGCTTAGCGCCGCCGACGAGGAGGGACGCTGATCGTGGCTGCAACCACAACGGTCGACCCGACCGTATTGCCCGAGGTGACGAATCTGCGCGAAGTTTCGCGCTCCGTCGGGCGGGTCGAAGGCATCGAAAAAGTGACCGGCACCGCCGAGTACATCCATCACTTGCGTCTGCCGGGCATGTTGTACGGCAAGATCGTGCGCAGCACGGTCGCGCACGGACGCGTTGCCGGAATCGACGCGTCGCAGGCACTCGCGATGCCCGGTGTCTTCAAGGTCGTCACCGGCGCGGACGTCCTCACGCTCGTGCCGTCGCCGTACTACGGGCCGGCGTTTCACGATCAGCCGATTCTCGCGGTCGACAAGGTCCGCTTCGTCGGCGATCCCGTGGCGGTCGTGCTCGCGCGCGACCCGCACGTCGCTGACGCAGCGGCGGATTTGGTTGACGTCGAATACGAGATGCTGCCGGCCGTATTCGACGAGGTCGAGGCCGCGCAACCGGGTGCGCCCGTCGTGCACGACGCGCTGAAGCCCGCCGGAACATTCACCGACCTCAAATATTTGACCGGGCGTTCGGGCACCAACGTCGCGCTGGACGCGCACGTTCGCCACGGCGATGTGGCGGCCGGCTTTGCAAAGGCCGACCGCATTATCGAAGGCACCTATCGCACCGGACAAGTGATGCACACGCCGTTCGAACCGCTCGTTTCCCTGGCGGAATCGCGTGCGCGTGAAGAACTCGTCATTCACACGGCTTCGCAAAGCCCGTCGTTCGTCCGCATGGAGGTCAGCCGTCTGTTAGGCTGGCCCGAGAACAAGGTTCGCGTGCGCACCGCGTACCTCGGCGGCGGTTTCGGCGCGAAACTGTACATCAAGCTGGAAGCGCTGGTCGCGGTTTGCGCGCTGCTCGCTCGCAGGCCGGTCAAAATCGCGTTGACCATGGAAGAACAGTTTCTCATGATCACCAAGCACGGGACGACCGTACGCATGAAAACCGGCGTGATGAACGACGGCACGATCGTCGCGCGTCAGGCCGAAACGTGGTGGAACGGCGGCGCGTATGCCGACATCGGGCCGCGCGTCACGCAAAAGTCGGGCTTCACCGCGCACGGTCCGTACGACATCGAGAACGTGCAGCTCGATGCGCATGCGTGTTATACGAATCTGCCGCCCGCCGGCGCATTCCGCGGCTTCGGAATTCCCCAACTCGTGTGGGCGTACGAGAGCCAAACCGACGAAATCGCGCGCGAACTCGGCATCGACCCGCTCGCGTTCCGGCTGAAAAACGTGCTGCGCGACGGCCGCGAGCACGCGACCGGAACCATCATGGAGAACGCGCGGATCACCGACACGCTGGAAACCGCCGCGAAGCGCTTGGGGTGGGACAACCCTTTCGACCGGGGAATCGGGGCCGTGCGCCGCGGCCGCGGCATCGCCGTCGGCATCAAGGCGTCGATTTCGCCGACCACCTCCGTCGCAATCCTCACCATCTACGGTGACGGCTCGTGCGGACTGCACTGCGGTACCGTCGACATGGGCCAAGGCTCAGATACCGCGATGGCGCAGGTTGCGGCCGAGGTCTTAGGCGTGCGGACCGAGGCCATCCGCGTGTTGCACCCGGACACGGACATAACGCCCTACGACATGGCGACCCTAGGTTCGCGTTCGACCTATCACATGGGCAACGCGGTGCGGCGCGCCGCCGACGATGCGCGCCAGCAGCTCCTCGCCCTCGCCGCGACGCAGCTGAACGTCCCGGCGGAGCAGCTGAGCTGTGCCGACGGTGTCGTCAGCGCACGCGACGGACGGAGCATGACGCTGCGCGAGATCTTCATCGCGCGCTTCGGTATGCAGGCCGGCAATGTGGTCGGCGTCGGCTCGTTCGCGCCGCCGTATGAAAAAGTCGATCCGGAAACCGGTCAGTCCGCGAATATCACGCCCTTCTGGATGGTCGGCGCAACGGCGGTCGAAATCGCCGTTGACACGGAAACCGGCCGCATCACGGTCGAAAAACTCGTTACGGCCGGCGATGTGGGGCGTGCGATCAATCCGGCAATCGTCGTGCGGCAACTCGACGGCGCGGCGATTCAACAGCTCGGCGGTGCGCTGTTCGAGCAGATGCTTTTCGACAACGGACAGCTCGTCAACGGCAGCCTTGCGGACTATAAGGTGCCCGGCTTCCACGACTTGCCGCACGAACTGCACTCGGACCTTATCGAGGTCCCGCATCACGCCGGTCCCTTCGGCGCGAAGGGTGTGGGCGAGACCGGAACCTTCGGCGTTGCACCGGCAATCGCGAACGCGCTTTGCGATGCGACCGGCGCGCGTATTCGCGAGCTTCCGCTCACACCGGAGCGCGTGCTGCGCGCGATCCGCGCGCACGCCGGCACGCCGTTGGAGGAAACCTAATGGAAGGAAGACGCACGATCAGCTTCACGCTCAACGGCAGCGCGGTCGCAGCCGACGTCGCTTCGCACGAGAACGTCGTCGAGGTGCTGGAGCGCGAGTTCGATCTGTTCGGGGCGCGCGTGAGCTGCGGCCAGGGCCTGTGCGGGTGCTGCACGGTCATCGTCGACGGAACCGCCGTGTCAGGTTGTCTCGCGCTCGCGCGGTCGCTGGACGGCACGGCGGTCGACACGATAGAAGGCCTGTCCGACGGCACGACGCTGCATCCGATTCAGCGTGCGTTCCTCGAGAACGCCGGCTTTCAGTGCGGCTTCTGCACGCCGGGCTTCATCCTCATGACAAAACAGCTGCTGGCGGAGTATCCGCAGCCGACGGTCGAGCAGATCACCGAATATCTCTCGGGAAATCTCTGCCGTTGCGCAGCGTATCCCGATATCATCCGCGCGGTGCAAGCCGCAGCGAGCGCAGGTTGAACCGCATGACGGACACGACGAAAGCCGTGGCGTGGTACCGCGTTCTCGACCGGCGCCGCTGGCGCACGCTTTTTGCTGCAAATCTCGGTTGGCTCTTCGACGGCTACGAGACGTACGCGCTCATTCTCACCGTCGGCGTTGCGCTGCACCAGCTGCTCGCGCCGAGCGCGTATTCCGCGATTCCGTTCCGAGCCGGCGCGACGATCGCGCTGACGCTTTTGGGTTGGGGCGTGGGCGGCATCGTGGGCGGAATTCTCGCCGACTATCTCGGGCGCAAGCGCGTGATGATGTACGCGATTCTCGCCTATTCGGTCGTCACTGGGCTGAGCGCCGTCGCGTGGTCCTGGGAATCCTTTGCGGCGTTGCGGTTCCTCGTCGGAATCGCGCTCGGTTCGGAGTGGGGAACGGGAACGTCGATGATGGCCGAGATCTGGCCCGACGGTACGCGCGGCAAAGGCGCGGGGCTCATGCAGTGCGGTTTGGGAATCGGGTTCTTCCTCGCCTCAGCCGTTTGGTTTTTCGTGAGCGGAACGGGACCGTCGGCATGGCGCATCATGTACCTCATCGGCATCATACCTGCGCTGCTTACGATTTGGATCCGGCGCGGCATCGAGGAGCCCGAACGGTGGACCGCCGCGGCGGCGCGCCGGCGAGCAAGTTCCGGCGAGCGCTTTACGCTCGTCGAATTGCTTGCGACGGCGAGCACGCGACGCACGACGATCGTGGCGCTGCTGATGTCGCTTACGACGACGCTCGCATGGTGGGGAATTTCGACCTGGGTCCCGCCGTACGTCGGCTCCCTCGCAGCGGCGCGCGGCTTGGTCGCGCCGCAGTGGGCGAGCATCGCAGGCATGGTTTACAACGCGGGTGCGATCCTCGGCTATATCGGTTTGGGTTTTCTCGCCGACAAGTACGGGCGCAGACCGGTTACGATGCTATTCTTCGCCATGTCACTGCTGCTGACTCCCGTGCGGTTCTTGTGGACGCACGACCTTGGCCTCGTGCTGGTGGTCTGTGCCGTCAACGGATTTTTCACCCTCGGCCAATATACGTGGATGCCGACCTGGCTGCCGGAAGTGTATCCGACACGCATTCGCGCAACGGCCGTCGCGTTTGCGTTCAACGCGCCGCGCTTCGTCGCTTTCCTTGGGCCGCTGGTGGCCGGCTCGCTGATCGCGCGTTTCGGCGGCTACGGCTATGCGGCCACGCTCGTCAGTTCGATCTACGTGCTCGGTTTTTGCGCCGCGCCGTTCTTGCCGGAAACCAACGGCAAGCCGCTGCGCGACGACTGAGGACTCCGCGGTTGAACGAACCAATGTAGCACGGCGCTGCAGCAGGCGCCAGCCGGGAACAAAGCGGCCTTCGAAGAACTGCCGCGTGCGCATGCCGTCGCGACATTCTGCACCGTGAACTATCGCTTCGTCGCGATCGCGAGCCTCATGGCGATTCTCCGCGTGGGAGTCGCCGCCGGCGCGCAGCCGCTTCCGGTTGCGTCGCCGTCGGCGGTGCCTTCGGCGCCTCCGCCGGCAGGCGTCATCCCGAGCGAGATGGTCCTCGATGTGACGGGCGTCCCGCTCGCCAACGCGGCGTTTTTAGACGCGCAAATTCGCAGAGCGCTCGATCGTCGCATCCGCCCGGCGCTTCGGCCGGGCGCGTCCATCGCGTTCGGACCGATCGTTCCATGGCCGCTGCTGCCGTTGCCGTTCGGCGACCGCGCCGCGGTGAACGTGACCGTGACGATCGCCGGCGACAACACGAGCACCGCCGTCACGGGAATGACCAGCGTGACGCTCAACAGCGTCGCCGTTCCGGCGCCGGCGCCCGACATGTTGTTCCTGAGCGACGATCCGGAGTACGTGCAGACCGAGGGGCTCATTTTTCGCGGCGACGTCGCGCCGGCTCGGGCTTCGCGCCTCTACTACTATCACTCGGATCTGGGCGTGCCACGCGATCTGGACGTGGCGCTGACGGCGAACGTGCCCTCGCGCGTGCACCTCATCCACTCCGAGGCGGGGCCGGATCTCGATGTGATGAGCGCAGGCCACAAAGTCTCGCGCGACTTTTTGCTCTTTCAACGTGACGATGCGGGAATCGTCGTCGACATTCTTCCGGGCGCGCCGTTCATCGTGCGGCACGCCTTGTTGCTGCAAAGCGAAGTCGTGGCCGGCACGGTCGACGTACACGTCCTGAGCGGCGGAACGGTCGGCGTATCCGTCGTCGGTTCCGCGGCGGGCAGCCGTCCCGAGCAATATCTGCGGGGTCCGCGCGTGGCGTACGACGGACACCGCCGTCACGGCACCTTCGACTTGGCCAGCTATGGAAGCATGGCGCAGACATACACCGTCGGCGGACCGCCCGCCGCCGTACAGTACGGCGCACGCGCGCCAACGCCGCGCAACATCGATGCTAGCGATGATGGTCACGATTACGGCGATTACGGCGTCGTTCACCGGCTCACGATGACGCTCGTCAACCCGACCGACGACCCGCACGTCGTGTATTTGTATGAAAAGCCGCTCGGCGGTCCCGCGCGTGGAAGCTTTTTGATCGACGGACAGTTGCGCGAACTGGGCTGCGTGCGTCTCTCGCAGCCGTACTGGCTCGCCACCTATCAGTTGGCGCCGCATTCGACGGGCTCGTCGACGACGCTCACCATGCCCGACGGAGGCTCGTTTTATCCGGTCGAGTTTGGGGCGACCGACGTGCAGCCGCTGCCGTACACGCCGCCCGTCGGTTCCGCCGACGGCTGTTCACCGAACACGCCGGCGTTCCCGGACTCGACGCGCTGACTACCTTTCTAGCCCGCCGAAACACATGTACTTGATCTCGACCCACTCATCGATGCCGTACTTGGATCCTTCGCGGCCGATGCCGGACTCCTTGATGCCGCCGAAGGGCATCAGCTCGTTGGCGATCATCGGCGTGTTGATGCCGACCATGCCCGCTTCGAGCGCTTCAGCGACGCGCCACGCGCGCCCCACATCGCGACTGTAAAAGTACGCTGCCAGTCCGAACGGCGTGTCGTTGGCCATGGCGATCACGTCGCTCTCGCTCGCGAACGGCGCGATGGCGGCAACGGGCCCGAATGTCTCCTCGTTGCTGAGGCGCATGTCCGCGCTGACGTTCGTAAGAATGGTCGGTTCGAAAAACGTTCGCCCGAGCGCGTGCGGCTTTCCGCCATGCACGACGCGCGCACCGCGTGCGCAAGCGTCCTCGACGTGTTCGACCACTTTCGCGAAGCCTTGCTCCTCGATCAGGGGACCGAGCGTCACGCCTTCATCAAAACCCCGACCCGGCCGCAAGGCGCGCACGCGCTCCGCGAGACGCTCGACGAATGCGTCGTGCACGCCGTCTTGCACGAAAATCCGGTTCGGGCTGACGCACACTTGTCCGGCGTTGCGGAACTTCGCGCTCATCGCGCCGGACACCGCAGCGTCGACGTCGGCATCGTCGAACACGATGAACGGCGCGTTTCCGCCCAGTTCCAGCGACACTTTCTTGACGGTTCGCGCGCACTGCGCCATTAAGAGTTTGCCGACCGCCGTCGATCCCGTGAACCCGAGTTTGCGGACGATCGGGTTGGCGGTCATTTCTTCCCCGATCACCGGCGCATCATCCGCGTCGCCGGTGACGACGTTGAACACGCCAGCCGGGAGTCCGGCTTCTTCCGCGAGAGCCGCGACGGCAAGCGCGGAGAGCGGCGTCTGTTCGGCCGGCTTCAGCACGAAGGTGCAGCCGGCGGCAATCGCGGGCGACGCCTTGCGCGTCACCATCGCGTGCGGAAAATTCCACGGCGTGATGCCGACGCACACACCGATCGGCTGTTTCACAACCACCATGCGGCGGTCGTTCGCGAGGGTCGGAATCGTGTCGCCGTAGACGCGCTTCGCTTCCTCGGCATTCCATTCGACGTAGGCGGCGCCCATGGCAATCTCGGCCCGCGCTTCGGCTAGCGGTTTCCCTTGCTCGAGCGTCATGATGTGCGCCAACTCGTCCGTGTGCTGTACGATGAGCTCAAACCATTTCCGAACGAGTTTTGCGCGTTCTTTGCCCGGCGTCGCGCGCCACGCCGGCAGCGCGGCGTGCGCTGCATCGATCGCACGTCGCGTTTCCGTCGCGCCGCAGCGCGGCACGTCCGCGATCGTTTCACCGGTCGCCGGGTCGTAAACAGGGAACGTGGCGCCGGAATCGGCGGACGTCCACCGTCCGCCGACGTATGCCTGCGTCTTCATCAGCACCGGGCGCTCGAGCAGCGAAGCCATGCCAGTGGTTCCTTTCCGGTCGTGTGGAAACGCTGCAGGCTTCGCCTTTCGGGCGCGGACGCCTCGGATCGTTTGTACCGGCGCTATCCGCCGCAGATGAAGGATCGCTGAGCGGCGCAGCCGGGGATGCATCGGGCGGCGACCGAAGCGTTCGGCGGATGGGCCGACTCTCGCGTGAAGAATTCGAGCGCGTCGTCGACGAGGCGCTGGAATCGCTGCCGGCACGCTTCGCGCGTATGATCGACAACGTCGTCATCGCCGTCGAAGACGAACCGACCGATGACGATCTCGACACGTTGGCCGATGATGCGGACGATGACGACGATATGGAACTGCTGGGAATCTATCGCGGCGTGCCGCTAACGGAACGCTCGACCGACGCCCCGTTGCTGCCCGACGAAATCGCGGTGTTTCGCGGCCCCATTTTGCGCTTCACGCGCACGCGCGACGAGGCGGTGCATGAAGTTCGCGAAACGATCATCCACGAGCTGGGGCACTATTTCGGCTTAGACGACGAAGAAATGCCGCACTGACGACGCCGCCGGTCGCCGGCGGCCGGGGGCGGCAATCCACACGAAGCCGGCAAATCGCTACCGCGCGCCGTTCGCACCGAACCGAACCGCCGCACGGGCCCTGGCTTTCGCTATTTCCGTCTCCCGGTTTTTCGGCGGCGCCGTCGTCTCGAGTGAATGCAGCAGCCGTTGCGCGACGGCGGCGATATCTTCGACCGCCGCGTCGAATGCAGGCTGGTTTGCTTTCGACGGTTTGTGGAAACCGCAGAGCTTCGTGACGAACTGCAGCGCGGCGGCGCGCACTTCTTCGGAAGCAACGGGCGGCTCGAAGTTGAAAAGGTTTTTGATGTTCCGGCACATGCGCGGTCGTCCTCGCAGTTCGTTTGCATGAGAATGCGGCTGGCACCCGGCTTGACGGTTCGGCCGTCGAGCATTCACGGCAGAGGCTGCTTCGCAACGATCCGCTTCGCGCGCCGCAGGAAGATCGCGGAGTACACCGGCCGCAAGATCACGAACGCGGAGGCCGCGCGCCGCGGACACCGCCGCATCCTCCGCATCAGCGGTCTCGACGGCCGCTGGAGCATCGACGGCAGCGTCGGGGGCAACGGCACGCACTATATCAACCACTCCTGCCGTCCGAATTGCTTCATGCAGACGGTTCGCGGCCACCTGCTCGTCCTCGCGCTTCGTGATATTCGCGCCGGTGAGGAGCTGACGATCGACTACGAATCGACGTGGCACTCTGACCGCAAGCGCTGCACGTGCAACGCCCCGGACTGCCGCGGCCGCATCAACAAGACGTGAGCGCGGGCGCCCCGCTCGATCAGCCGCCGGCCATCGCCCCGACCACCAGTAGCGGCTCCGCACCGGCGACGACTGCGTCGGGCAGCGGCGCCTCCGGCGATTCGTGCGAGAGGTCGCGTTCGCACGCGAAAAACCGGACGAACGGCCGGCGCTTGCGCGTAACCTGGTCGCGGATCGTGCCGCGCAGCATCGGATACATCGCCTCGACCGCGTCGAGCACCGAGCCTTGCGTAGCGTTACCGCTCACGTCGACGACGACCTCGCCGCTCACGCGCGCGAGCGTTCGCAGATGCGCCGGCAGCACCACGCGGATCACGGCAGCGTTTGCACTTCCACCGACAAGACGGCCGGCAAGTCCCGGACGATCGCGCTCCAGTTGTCGCCTGCATCCGCCGACGCGTACACTTGCCCGCCGGTGGTGCCGAAATAGATCCCACACGTGTCCAAGGCGTCGACGGCCATCGCGTCGCGCAGCACGTTGACGTAGCAGTCCCGCTGCGGCAGACCGTTCGTCAGCGCTTCCCACTCGTCGCCGCCGGTGCGGCTCCGGTAGACGCGTAATTTTCCATCGGGCGGAAAATGCTCGGAATCGCTTTTGATCGGCACCACGTAGACCGTTTCCGGTTCGTGCGCGTGCACGTCGATCGGAAAACCGAAGTCGGTCGGCAGATTGCCGCTGACCTCGCGCCACGAATCGCCCGCATCGTCGCTGCGCATCACGTCCCAATGTTTTTGCATGAACAAAACGCCGGGCCGCGAGCGGTGCATCGCGATGCGGTGCACGCAGTGGCCGACCTCCGCCTCGGCGTCGGGAATGCCTTCCGACTTCAGACCGCGATTGATCGGCCGCCACGTGATGCCGCCGTCGTCGGTGCGAAATGCGCCGGCCGCGGAAATCGCAACGAACATGCGCTGGGCATTGCCGGGATCGAGAAGGATGGTATGCAGGCACATGCCGCCCGCGCCGGGCTGCCATGACGGCCCCGACCCGTGGCCGCGGAGTCCGCCGAGTTCGCTCCATGTTTGCGCGCCGTCGGTGGATCGAAAGAGCGCGGCGTCTTCAACGCCGGCGTACACGGTATCCGGGTCCGTCAGGGACGGCTCGAGATGCCACACCCGCGCAAACTCCCACGGGTGCGGCGTGCCGTCATACCACTGATGCGTGCCGGGAATGCCCTCGTACGCGAACTTGTTGCCGGCCGGTTCCCACGTGTTGCCGCCGTCGTTCGATCGCTGGATGACTTGCCCGAACCAGCCGCTGCTTTGTGATGCATAGAGCCGGTTCGAGTCCGCCGGCGAACCTTTGACGTGATAGATCTCCCAGCCCGCAAAATGCGGTCCGCTGACGTCCCAGCGTTCCCGCTTTCCATCCGAGGTCAGAATGAACGCACCTTTTCGCGTACCGACCAGAACCCGTACCGCGCTCATCTGCGCCTCCCGTTCGTTATGACTGCAAGTATGTTGCAAGGTTGTCGAGCGCGCCGTTCCAGCCGTGCTGGTGATTGTCGCGCGATGCGACCGTCGCGAACTGTTCCTGCGTGAGGATCAATTCCGTTTCCTGGCCGCGCTCGTTGAACTCAACCGTGATCAGCGTCTCGATTTCGTCCTCGGGCCGGTCTTCTTCCCAGCTCCACGTGTACGCGAGCCGTTCCGGTTCGCGTATCTCGCGAAAGATGCCGCGTACTGCGAGCACTTCGCCGTCGGGCTTGCGCATCGTGATGCGGTAGGCGCCGCCGACGCGAAAATCGGATTCGACCTCCGGAACCGTGACGTCGTCGGGACCGGCCCAGCGGCGCATTTGCTCGGGCTGCGTCCACGCCGCGAACACGCGCGAGCGCGGCGCCGGCAGCGTGCGCCGGATAACGAGACGCGGTACGGATCTGGTCGTTGTGTCGTGCATCAGTGTTCTTCTTTCGTTTCTTGCAGAAAATCAGTGAGCCGGTCGAGCGCAGCGTTCCAGTACCGCTCTTGCCGGTCGAGCCAGTCGGCCGCAACGTGCATCGTTTTCGGTACCAGCGTGCAGCGGTGCGTGCGGCCGACGACGTCACGTGCGATGAGACCGGCGTCTTCGAGGATTTTAACGTGTTTCGATATGGCTGGCTGCGACATCGGGAAGCCGTCGGCGATTCCGCCGACCGTCAACGGCCGGCGCGCGAGCTTTTCGACGATGCGGCGCCGCGTCGGATCGGCGAGTGCCGAAAAAACGGCATCGAGCCGTTGATTCATAACCATAAGGTTATATGTTTATAGCGCGCGCCGTGGCAAGTGTCAAGGGCCGGCGGCGCCGTTCGCGACGGAACGCCGCGCGCGAACAAAGTCGAGAAAGGCGTCATACAGCGTCTTCGTGCTCGCCGGCAGCGTTCGATAGTAATATTCGCTCGAAATCATCGGCATGTCGGCGGCTTCGAGCACCGTCCGCCGCTGCCGCGCGAATGCCGCAAGGGCTGTTGCGACGGGTTTTTCGCTGCCGTCGCTGCGTAGGATGCCGTAGAACCGTTCGTGCGGTGCGCGATCGAAGGGCGGTTCCGTCGACAGCTGCTCGTCATAGTCCGTCCAACACCACCACAAGGCGCCCAGCCGGCCATCGGCATGCAGCCGTTCGAGCACGCTCGTGCAGTATGCGGCGTTTTCGTGTTCGGTCAAGCACGGATACGTCGCGAAGGCCGTGTCGTCGGGCGCGATCGTAATGTTCGGCGGCTCGTACGGCATCGCGAACCGCTCGAACGCCGAATACTTGTCCGCGGGGCACGTCGGATTGCCGAATCCGGTCACCAGCACCGGTTTAAACGAGAACGCCGCCGCGAGCATCGCCAGGAATGGAACAGCTTCCGGGTCGAGGCGCGAGCGTGCGAACGCGCTCCCGACCGCGGTTCCCTGCATCGATGCGAACGCGAACGGGCTGCACAGCGAGCCGAGACGG
>JBHEMQ010000035.1:0-548 GCA_046262475.1 Candidatus Velthaea sp. | reverse complement strand
CGCGCACGAGGCGCACTTCCGCGTCGAGGAGTTTTCCGCCAAAGACGTCGCCGGCGCCGCGCGCGTTGCGATCGACAGACCACGGCGGCAGCCAATTCATTCCCGACATGTAGCCGCAGAGCAACGTCGGAATCGTTTGCAGCCCGGCATCCGCCGCCATGCCGGCCATCTTTTCCAGGCGGTCGAGCATTCCGGCGTCGACATCGTCCGGTGCCGGTTGAAATTCATCCCAGCGTAGAAAGAACCGCACGGTATCGAGTCCCAGCGCGGCAATGTGGCCGAAGTCGTCGCGAATTTCACCCGCGTCGAAGCGGCGCCACATCGCCATCGCGCTGCGCCGCGGCCAATAATTGACGCCGAGGGAAAATCGCACGACTCGACGCGTACGTTTACCGCATGCGTTCACCGGACCGCTTTGTTGGGAACACCGTACAGATGCGCCGCGTACCGCTGTCCGGCATTACTGCCGATCCGTCCATGGCGACCCTCACGTTTGTGGGCAACGCGACGACTATCTTGCGCCTCGGCGGCTGCACGCTGCTCACCGA
>JBHEMQ010000034.1:14069-28506 GCA_046262475.1 Candidatus Velthaea sp. | reverse complement strand
GGGTACATCACCCGCGAGCGCAACGGCCGTCGTAACCGCTACACGGTCAACCCCGACGTCCCGCTGCGCGATCCGATCGCCAGTGAGAGGAACATCGGCGAGCTCTTGGAGCTGCTCGACGACCGAGACGTCGTTCCCAAGCGGCGTGACATAGCCCGCGATGTAATAGTCGGCGGTTTGCGAGCGTGCGATTTCCAAGAAGTTTTTGCGTTCGGTGCCCGGCGGCGCCGGTTTCACCGTGACGCCGCCGGCGCTCGACATCGACTGCGCGATCACCACGGCAAGCCGCGAACCGGATTCTTTGTCCACATCGGAACCGTTCACGGTGAGCGGGTATACGACGACCGTCGGCGTCGGCAGAAACGACGGCGGCGCCGCCGCCAGCAGCAGAAGCGCGAGACACGCGGTAACCAGTCCGGCGAGAAAACGGCGCACTTAGGCGGCTTCCACGCGGGCAACGCTCTTCCTTACGCGCCGTTCCCATGCTGCGCTCACGTGTGCGCCGTATAAGAAAATGACGGCGGTTAGGTAGATCCACAAGAGCAGCGCAAATGCGGCCGACACCGCGCCGTAGATTTTGAGGAAGTTGGTATGGGTGGTGTAGACGGCAAACGCCACCTGAGCCAGCGACCAGCCGATAGCGGTTACGGCGGCGCCCGGCATGCCGAACGTCGGACTCGGCGCGGGACGGTTCGGCAAATACGTGTACAGCAGCGAGCAGATCACGAATACGACGCCGAGCGATGCGGCGTAGCTTCCGATTTCCGGAAGGTACTTGAACGCCGACAGATCGAGGACGCGGACGATCACCGACATCACCACGGGCAGCGCGCTGGCGACGACGAGCACGATGCCGGCGATCGGCACGAGCACGATCGCGATGGCGATGTCGTGCACGAAATGCCGGTGACGCGGAACCTTCAGCGACAGGTCCAAGGCGTATGCGAGCGCTTGAAAAATGTTCTTGCCGCTCCAAATCAACCCGCCGATCGCGATGAGACTGGAAAGCCCGCGGTAGCGCACGACCGAATCGAGGTTGCGCGTCACCAGGCCTTGCAGCGCCGGCGCATAGGTGTGCACGAGGGCCAAAGCTTGTATGTTGCCTTCGGTCGTTCCGTACACGAAGCCCAAGAGCGCGACGAGGAACAGCGTGAGCGGGATAGCCGCGAACAGAGTATTGAAGGCGATCGCCTGCGCGAGAAAGGCCGCTCCGTCACTCGAAAATTGAATCGCGGCGGCGCGCAGAATCCGGATGAACGCCAATGATCGTCTCCGTGGTCGTCACGATTGTCGTCAACGGCGCCATCGTTCCCAGTTTCGCGCCGGCTCGCATCGTCGAGGGGCGCGTCGTCGGGCCGGTCGCGCCGGTCGTTGCTCGTTTGGCATCGCGGGCGGCCTATTTTCCGGCCGACGGTACGGTTCTGATCGAGCGGGCGTCGCGCCGTATCCTCGTTCCGGTCAGCTTTATCGCGGACGACGCGCCGTACGTGCCGCTCGCGCGGGTCGTGCGCGCGCTCGGCGGCACCGCGGTCTTCGATGCCCGCACGAAAACCCTGTCGATCGTGCTGACCGACGACGGCGAGGTCGCGACCCCGGCGCCCTTCGACCCTCACGCGCCGCAGGTCACGCCGACATCCCTCTTCACGCCGGAACCGCCGCGGCCGACGCCGCGCGTGATCGAGACCGGACGCCCGGTGCCGCGGCGGACGGCCATTCCCGCCATCCCCTCGCAGCCTCAGCCGCAGTTGACGCCCTAGAGCCCCGCGTCGTTCAGAATCGAAAGCCAGCGCTGCACCGCGGGCGATTCGAACCAGTTCGCGATGCGCGCTTCGATTGCAGGAAAGCCGCGCAGCCGGTCCGCCTGCGAGCGGACGTGCAGCGGTTCGGGCGCGGGCGCGTTCATCGCGGCGTGAAGATCGTCCACGGCGGCGTGGCCTTCGGGACGATCGCCCAAGGCCGCGCGCAGTTCGTCGTACGGCGGGTGCGGGACGCCGGCCGGCTCGTCGTTCATACCGCTTTCTCCACGCGCGCGTCTGAGCGCACCTGCCGCCGTTACGCGCCCCCCAGCAGCGTCCGCACGTCATCGTCGCGCACCTCCTCGAAACGCTCGTACCAGCGGCCGACACCGCCGAGACGAACCGGTTCGAGCAGGCACACGACATCGTCCGCGACCGATCGCAAGGCGCGGCAAATCTCGGGCACGGCGACCGGCAGCGCGACGACGAGCGCCGCGGGGCCGCTCGCACGAATGGCGCGCACCGCGACGCGCATGGTCGCGCCGGTGGCGGCGCCGTCGTCCACGACAATGGCGGTGGCGCCGGCGAGCGTGACGCGTGCGCGTCCCGTGCGGTATGCCCGCTCCCGCCGCGCCAACTCACGCTCTTCAGCGGCGGCGACCCGCGCGACCGTCGCGGCGTCAATCCGCAGTTCCTCGATGACGTCGCGGTTCAGGATACGCACACCGCCGCTTGCAATCGCGCCCATCGCCAACTCCGGCTCGGCCGGAACGCCGAGTTTGCGCACCAAGAAGACCTCGAGCGGTGCGGCGAGAGCGCGGGCGATCGGCGCGGCGACCGGGACGCCGCCGCGCGGCAGCGCCAAGACGACGGTACGGGCGCCGGCATAGCGCGTGAGCCGTTCGGCGAGCGCGCGGCCTGCGGCGCCGCGGTCCGCGAACATCATGCCGTAGTCGTGCCCAAAGAAGCCGCGGCACCCGGGCCGCCGAACCGCAGCGTATGGCCGACATCGCAGAATCGGCGGCACACGTCGCCGCCCCCGACGTTCCGACAACCAACACATACGACGACGGTCCGCCCCCCGCGCTGCTCGCATTCATGGTGACGCAATGGGCCGCGCCGAGCGCGCCGCCGGAAGTGCTCGCGGGCGCGGAGCGCTTTGCGGGGCGGCGTGCCGCGCTGTCGGCGCGCTTTCCCGGCGAGGCGCTGATCGTCGCGACCGGCCATGAGAAAGTGCGCGCGAACGATACGACGTACCGCTTTCGGCCGGGGACCGACTTCTATTACCTCACCGGCAATCAGGAGGCGGATTGCGTTCTCGTGATGCTGCCGAACGCCGGTGGCGGTCACGACGCCGTGCTCTACGTCGAGCCGAACCCTGGCAAGACCGACGCGACGTTCTTCACCGACCGTGCGAAGGGTGAATTATGGGTCGGGCCGCGGCTCGGCGTCGCCGAAAGCGCCCAGCGGTTCGGCATCGCGGCGCGCGGTCTGCCCGCGCTGCTCGACGACGTGCGAGTGCTGAACCGGGAAGACGCGCCGCGCCGCTTTCGGCTGCTGCGCGGCATGGACGCACCGCTCGATGCAGTGCTGCCCGCGCACGGAACGCGCGACGCCGAGTTCGCCGAAGCGCTCGCCGAGATGCGCCTCATCAAGGACGATTTCGAGATCGGCGAACTGGAGAAAGCCGTTGCCGCAACGGCGCAAGCGTTTACGGACGTCGTGCGCGCGCTGCCGAACGCCGCGAGCGAACGGCACGTCGAAGGCATTTTTCATTTGCGAGCGCGCATTGCCGGCAACGATACCGGCTACAACACGATTGCCGCAGCCGGCCGGCACGCCTGCATCCTGCACTGGACCGCCAACAACGGCGAGCTGCGCGCCGGTGATCTGCTGCTGCTGGACGCGGGCGTCGAAGCGCACACGCTCTATACCGCGGACGTCACGCGCACGCTTCCGGTCGGCGGCCGGTTCTCCGACGAACAGCGCGCGATCTACTCGCTCGTCTTCGAGGCCCAGAATGCCGGCTTTGCCGCGTGCGCGCCGGGCAACGACTTCATGGCGCCCAATGCGGCCGCGATGCGCGTGCTCGCGTACGGCCTCGAGCGGCTCGGTATCTTGCCGATGCGCGCCGAAGACGCGCTGCGCGAGCAGAACCAGTTCTACAAACGGTACTCGCTGCACAACGTCAGTCACATGCTGGGCCTCGACGTGCACGATTGCGCCGCGGCGCGTCGCGAAACGTACAAATACGGAAAGCTGCAGCCCGGCATGGTGCTTACCGTAGAGCCGGGGCTGTACTTGCAGCCCGATGATTTGACCGTACCGGAACGTTTTCGGGGAATCGGCGTGCGCATCGAGGACGACGTCGTCATTACGCCGGACGGCTACCGCAACTTGAGCGCCGCTTTGCCGCGCGATCCCCATGCGATCGAAGCGTGGATGCGCGACGTCTGGGCGGGCGCCTAACCGATGCTCGCAATCGAAGTCACGGATTACGGCGATGCGTCGGTCCTGCATGCCGTCGAGCGCCCGGAGCCCAAGCCCGGCCCGGGCGAAGTCGCCATCCGCGTCACGCAGACGGGCGTCAACTTTGCCGACATCATGGCACGCCGCGGCAACTACCATGCCGGCGGTAGACCACCGTTCGTTCCGGGCCTCGACTGCGCGGGTACCGTCGTCGCCGTCGGCCCGGGCGTTACCGAAATAGAGCCCGGCCGGCGCGTGGCGGCGTTTCCGGACGGCGGGTCGTATGCGGACGTCGTCATCGCGCGCGCGATCTTGACCTATCCCCTGGATGACTTGGTTTCGGACGAGGAAGGAGCGGCGCTGCTGCTGCTCGTCACCGCATACAACGTCATCACCTTGGCTGGACGCTTGCAAGAAAACGAAAGCATCTTGATCCACGCGGCTGCCGGCGGCGTCGGTTCGACCGCGGTGCAAATCGCGCGCGCCCTCGGAGCGGGACGGATCTTCGCGACCGCCGGCGGCGCGGACAAACTGCGCGTCGCGCGCGAGGCGGGCGCGGACATCACGATCGACTACCGCGCCGAAGACGTGGCGGCGCGGATCAACGCCGAAACAAACGGCGCCGGCGTCGACGTGATCCTGGATTCGGTTGCCGGCGACGTATTCGCGAACGGCTTCCCCGTTCTCGCGCCGTTCGGACGCTACGTCGTTTTCGGTCAGGCGTCGGGCGCGCCCGGAACGGTGAAAACGAATGACCTGCATTCGTCCAATCGCGCGATCGCGGGCTATAGCAGCGGCAGTTACCGCAAAATGCGTCCCGGCGCACTGCGGCCGGCGGCCGAAGCGTCGCTCGCGCTCGTTGCACGCGGCGCCGTGAAGCCGCTGATCGGACGACGGTTCGCGCTCCGCGACGCCGCAGCGGCGCACGAACTTGTCGAATCGCGGAAAAGCATCGGCAAAACCATTCTTACGCCGGCCTGACCGTTACGACGGCACGCCCTTGCGCAGCGTCTCTCGCGCGTACTCGAACGTTGCCAGCGTTTCATCCTGCGCGGTGCGCGGTATGTCGCCGCTCTCCATGTGCTGCAGCACGTCGGCAAAGGCGCGTACGCCCAGCGGCGCGAGATGCGCCTCGTAGAGTTCGCGCGGGCCCAGGCCGGCGGGCATGGCAATGCGCCGCTGCACCGCGATCGGGCCCGCATCGACTTTGTCGGTCACCCAGAACCATGTCACGCCCGTCTCGCTATCGCCTTTTTTGACTTGCCAATACACCGCGTCGCGTCCGCGGTGGCGCGGCAGCAAACTTGGATGAAAACATAGCGTTCCGAGCGACGGTGCGGAGAACTCGGCCGCCGGCACGATGCGCTGCACGTTGGCGAGTACGAACAGCGCTGCGGCGGCCGCGGCATCGTCGACCACCGTGTATCCGCGCGAACGGCAGACCGCGACGACGCCCTCGTACACGGGGCCGGCGCCTTCCACGCGAATAGATTCTCGACCGGGCAGTGACAAAACGATTGTCCTTTCTACGCGCCGCACGTGCGGCTCGATCACCGCGTTGTTAGCGGTTGCCGCCGCCGCGCTCCTCGTACGCGCCGCGAAGGGTCGTCCCGCCCACGCTCGGAACGATGACGAAAGGCCCTTCTTGAGAGGCCGGGGGACGAGGGCGCGAGTGATCCGCAACAGCGTGGAAGTGATGTTCGGGGGACAAGCCGGCGATGGCAGCCTGACGACAGGCGACCTGATCGCCGGCGTATTCAAGCGCATGGGCCTTGAGGTCTATACGTACAAAGACTTCCCCTCGCGCATCCGGGGCGGCCACACCAATTACGTCATCCGCGCGAGCGAACGGCCCGACTACGGCATGGCCGACTTCGTCGACGCTCTCGTCGCCTTCGATCTCGAAGCGGTGCAAGCGCACATCGACGAAATGCGTCCGGGCGGCTTCGTCGTATTCGACAGTACGTCGGAAACGGTTCCCGACGAGATGCGGCGCGCCGATGTCACGTGGTACGACATTCCGCTCGCACGCATGGCGAAAGAAGATCTCGGTCTCGAGCTGGTGCGCAACACGATCTCGCTCGGCGTTCTCGGCGCGCTGGTCGGTATGGATCCCGCGATCGTGCGCGCCGACGTGCGCCGCATCTACGAGCGCAAAGGCGAGAAGCTCGTCGATATGAACATGCGCGCGATCGATGCCGGCGAACGGTACGTGTCCGAGCATTTCGCGGGTCGGCCTACGGGCTACGCGCTGGAGGCGGGCGTCGACGGCGACCGGCTTATCATGATGGGCAACGACGCGATCGGATACGGCGCGCTCGTCGCGGGCTGCCGATTCATGGCGGGTTACCCCATCACGCCCGCCACCGACATTCTGGAATGGATGGCCAAGCAATTGCCGCGCTTCGGCGGCGTGGCGGTGCAAGCCGAGGACGAGCTTGCGGCCATCAACATGGTGCTCGGCGCCGCCTTTACGGGCGTGCGCGCGATGACGGCGACATCGGGTCCCGGCCAATCGCTGATGACCGAGGCGATCGGCTTGGCGGGAGTTCTCGAAATTCCGGTCGTCGTCGTCGAATGCGCCCGCGCCGGACCGTCGACGGGCATGCCGACGAAAACCGAGCAGAGCAACCTCAATCAATTGATTTTTGGAGGACACGGCGAGATCCCGCGCGTCGTGATCTCACCGGGCACCATCCGCGAATCGTTCGAGTTGTCGGCCCTCGCTTTCAATCTCGCGGAAAAGTATCAGCTTCCCGTCTTCGTGTTGACGGAACAGGCGCTGTGTCAAAGCAAGGCGACGCTCGCGCCGTTGGACATCGACGCCGTTGCGGTGGATCGCGGTAAGCTGATCGACGGCGGCGAGGTGACGTTCGGCGAGTACAAACGGTTCGCGTTCACCGACGACGGCGTATCGCCGCGCGTCATTCCCGGCATTCCCGGGGGCATGCACCTCGCTCCCGGATCGGAGCACAACGATGCCGGCGTCATCACGGAAAACGCACGGAACCGCGCGCGCATGATGGAAAAGCGCATGCGCAAGCTGGAGACCATGCGCGACGACTTGCCGCGCGCGGTGATCCACGGCGTTGCCGACGCGGACATCGGGATTATCGGATACGGCGCGAACCGCGGTCCCATCGTTGAGGCCGTCGACCGCCTCGGTGCGGCCGGCATACCCGTCCGCTTTTTGCAGCTGCGCACGTTGTGGCCGTTTCCCGACGACGACATTCGCGCCTTTTTCCGCGGCGCCCAGCACGTGTTCGTCGTCGAAAACAACTTCACGGGCCAACTGGAACGGCTCATTCGCGTGGTCGTGGGGCCGCTCGATTCGTTGCACGGCGTGCGCAAATACGACGGGCGGCCGTTTCGGCCCATCGAGATCATCGAAGTGATCCGGCACGCCGCCGCGGTCGAGCAGCCGGCGGAGGTATAACACACGATGGCCGTCATGTCACCAAAAGATTTTGCAACCGCGACGCCGTCGTGGTGGTGCCCCGGATGCGGCGATTACGGGGTTCTCTCAGCGCTGAAATCCGCGCTCGCGGAACTGAGCATGCAGCCCAAAGACGTCGCGTTCGTGTCGGGCATCGGCTGCTCCGGAAAAATTTCCGGCTACCTGCATAGTTACGCGTTTCACGGCGTGCACGGACGCGCGCTGCCTGTCGCAACCGCCGTGAAGCTGGCCAATCGTGACTTGACGGTGATCGCGGCCGGCGGCGACGGCGACGGCTATGCGATCGGCGCCGGCCACTTCATCCACACGGTGCGACGCAATCCCGACATCACGTACATCGTCATGGACAACCAGACGTACGGATTGACCAAGGGGCAGTCGTCGCCGACCAGCGCTACGGGGTACGTGACATCGACTAGCCCCGGCGGCAATCCGGACGCTCCGCTGAACGGCTTGGCGCTCGCGTTGGCCGCGGGCGCCACATTCATCGCGCGCGGCTTTTCCGCCCAACCGAAGCCGCTCGTCGAACTCATCAAGGCCGCGATCAATCATCGCGGGTTCTCGATCGTCGAGGTCATGTCGCCATGCGTGACCTACAACAAGTTCAACACGTACGCGTGGTTCAAGGAAAACGTCGAGGATCTCGCGCGGCGTGCGGACTATGCGCCGGCCGACCGGCTCGGCGCCTTCAATGCGCTGACGCGCGAAGGCCCCATCCCGCTCGGCATCATCTACCGCACCGACCGTGCCACGTTTGAGGAGCAAAGCGGGTTACCGGCGGCGTCGATTGCCAAACTGGACATTCGTGCGCCGCGTTCTGACTACGCTTCTTTGCAGGCCGCCTACCGCTGACCGATGGCCCTCAGAGGCCGAGGAAGAAACGCCACAAGGCGAGCAGGCCGATGAACGGCGCGATCATCACGACGACCTCGATGATCTTCGATGAGGCGGGGTCCGTCAGCACCTGAATCTGCGGCTCGGGCTCAGGCGCGGCGTTGCCGCGGCGGAAGGTGACGATCCATGAATCGCGGCGCGCGTCGTAGAGGATGCCGTCCGGAACGAAGTCGATCGCATCTTCGGGCGTTACGTAGTCGCGGGCGGGGCTGCGGACGGGCATGATGTCCGTCGCGATTTCCACACGACGGGCCGCGATGCCCTGCGCCGCACGGTCGGACCAGGATTCGGAGCGCCGGCCGGGGAGACGACGCAATGATTAAGACGACCGAACCGAAGCACTATCGCTGGAGCGAACTGGCCGCGGAGCCTCTCAAAGGCACGATCACGCGGCGCCTCATTACCGGCACCTCGATGATGATCGCCGAAGTGCGCTTCGCCAAGGGTGACAGCGTTCCGAAGCACGCGCATCACAACGAACAGCTGACGTACATCACCGCGGGCGCGCTGCACTTCGTCCTCGGCGAAAACGGGGATCGCGAAATTACCGTGCGCGCCGGTGAGGTGCTCGTGATTCCGCCCAACGTTCCGCACTCGGCGCACGCACTTGAAGATACGATCGATATCGACATCTTTTCGCCGCCGCGCGAGGATTGGCTCGACGGCACCGACGCGTACATCCGGGGGTAGCGGCTGATGGCGGACACGGCAACCGCAATCGTGCTGCGCGAATACGGCGAGGCCGACGTGCTGCGGGCCGAGCGCGTCGACGTGCCGCCGCCGGGACCTGGCGAAGCCCTCGTCCGGCAGACGGCGATCGGCATCAATTTCCACGACGTCTACGTCCGCAGCGGCTTGTATCGCACGCTCGCGCTGCCCGGAATTCCCGGCATCGAAGCGGCGGGAGTCGTGGAGTCGGTCGGCCCCGGTGTTGCGGCGCCGGCCGCCGGCGACCGCGTCGTGTACCTCACGAATGCATACGGCGCATATGCGGATTGGCGGGTCATTGCCGCGGACCGGCTCGTGCGGCTGCCGCCGGGCCTCGAAGAGCGCACCGCGGCGTCGGTGTTCCTCAAAGGGCTCACGGTCCACATGCTGATCGACCGCGTCCATCGCGTCCAGGCCGGCGACACGGTGCTCGTGCATGCGGCGGCCGGCGGCGTCGGGAGGATCTTGTGTCAGTGGGCGAGTGCCCTGGGCGCCATCGTCATCGGCACCGTCGGCAGCGATTCGAAGGCCGCGATCGGGCGCGGCGACGGCTGCGCGCACACGATCGTCTATACGCGCGACGATGTTGTCGCGCGCGTGCGTCAGCTCGCGCCGCGCGGCGTCGATGTCGTCTACGACGCGGTCGGCCGCGATACGTTCGCGGCGTCGCTGGAAACGCTGGGGCTGCGCGGACATCTCGTCAATTACGGACAAGCGTCCGGACCCGTCGAACCGCTTTCGGTGGCGTCGCTCGGCGCAAAATCGACGACGCTCTCTCGTCCGATCGTCTTTCATTACGTCGCCGAACGTTCCGCGCTCGAGTCGATGGCGGCGGCCCTCTTCGAGGCGATTCGCACGCACGCCATCCGTCCGCACATCGCGGCGGAGTACGCGCTCAGCGATGCGGCGGCCGCACACCGCGCGCTCGAACAGCGGGCGACGACGGGTTCCGCCGTTCTCGTTCCCGACTGAACGGCGACGGAATCCGAACAGCCGGTGGTGCACGCGGGAACTACGCGGGCATCGGCAGTCCGACGTAGTTTTCCGCTAGGCTCTGCGCCGCCGGGTGTGACGTGGTGACGTAGTCGAGTTCCGCCGCTTGAACGCGCCGCTCGAACGGAGTCTGCGCGTCAAACCGGTGCAGCATCGAGGTCATCCACCACGAGAAACGCTGCGCTTTCCAGACGCGCAGCAAGCACGTTTCGGAATAACCGGCAAGGCGCTCCGTGCTGCCGGTCGCGTAGAAATCGGCGAGCGCTCGCGCCAGCACGGCAACGTCCGCGACAGCGAGATTCATGCCCTTGGCGCCCGTCGGCGGGACGATGTGCGCCGCATCGCCGGCCAGGAACAAGCGGCCATAACTCATCGGTTCGGTGACGAAGCTGCGCATGGGCGTGACGCCTTTCTGCAGCACGCGGCCCTCGATCAGATCGGGCGGTGCCTCCACGCCTTCCAGCCGCGCGCGCAGTTCCTGCCAAATGCGCGCGTCCGGCCACTCCGCAAGATTCTCATCCGGTGCGCACTGTAAGTACGACCGGCTGATGGCCGCGGAACGTGCGCTGAAGAGTGCGAAGCCCCGCGGATGGTTCGTGTACATCAGTTCGTGCGAGGGCGGGGGTGATTCTGAGAGGATGCCGAGCCATGCGAACGGATACGTGCGCTCGTAGATCGCGAGGGCGGATGGCGGGATGCTCGGACGGCACACGCCGTGAAATCCGTCGCAGGCGCCGATGAAATCGCACGCGATTTCGTGCGCCGTACCGGCCGCGTCGGTATAGCGGATGCGCGGGGCGTTCGATTCGATATCGTGGACGCTCACGCCGGCGACGTCGAAGACGATGCGCGCGCCGGCCTCCAGCCGCGCCGCGATCATGTCCTTCACGACCTCATGCTGACCGTACACGGTGATCGCATTGCCGGTGAGCGCCTCGAAATCGATGCGACGGCTGCGCCCGTCGAACCGCAGGGCGATGCCGCGATGCACGAGACCTTCGCGCCGCATGCGTTCTCCGACGCCGGTGGCGTTCATGAGCTCGACGGTACCGTGCTCGAGCACGCCCGCGCGCACGCGTTCCTCGACGTAGCGGCGGCTGCGCGCCTCGATCAGGATGGACTCGATGCCGGCGCGATGCAAGAGATGTGAGAGAAAGAGGCCTGCCGGTCCGGCGCCGACGATGCCGACCTGAGTGCGCACCCACGCCGCTTCCCGGAACCGGACGGCTTTCCCGGCACAGTAACGCCGGCCGCCCGCAGCGAAATGCGAGGGTGTGCTGACGAGCGCAGTCGTTGTCTTGGTGCTCCTGGCGTTGATCGTCGTTCCGGTGGTGCGATCCTTGGCATTGCGCGCCCCGCGCCGCCCGCGCGAGCGCGCCGTGAAGGCGCAGCCCGCGAAGAAGACGCGTCCGCTGACGTTGCGCAAGGACCAGATGGACCGCGATCTGCTGACGTTGCTTTCGCGCGAAACGCGGCGCGGGAAGACCGACGACGACTGAACCATTGGCCCGTCGGCTCGTTCGGCGGCATGTCCTCTGGACAAACGTCGAGCGTGCCGTCGTGCCGTAGCGCGAATCGCAAAGCGCCGCACCGGACATGGCGGCCAAGCCGAGGATTTCGCGTTAGATGTGCCAACGTCGGCACCGCGGGCAACCGGCAAAGCAGCTAATCTAAGGAGTACCGACGCGAGATGACCACCGAACTGCGCGATTTCTTGTCGCTTTCCTACGGCGAACTCGAAGAGCGAAACCTCAAAGCGAAGAAACAGCGCAGCGACCGCGTGCCGATGCACAAACTGCAGGAAGAACGGCTGAGGTATCTGAGCGACGACTCTCACATCAAGGCGGTGACGGTGCTCTTCAGCGATCTGGAAGGGCGTCTGCACATGCTCGACTACGACAAGAAATTTCTCGTCAAGTCCAGCGACAATCTCACCTTCGACGGGTCGTCCATCCGCGGTTTCACGGCGCAGCGCGAAAGCGACCTGCGGCTCGATTTGGATTGGAGCTCGTTCTACTGGGGGCCGTCCGACATTTTCGGGGCCGGCAAGGTGCTCGTGTTCGGCGACGTTCTCGGCCGCGACGGCACGCCGTACAGCGCCGACATTCGCGGCAGTTTGAAAAAGCTGTCGAACGACTACGCGGAACGCGAAGGCTACACGCTCAACGCCGCCAACGAGATCGAGGGCTTCGTTTTTCAGGGCCTGGACGCCGAGCGGCGGTATCACGAGACCGGCAAGTTCGATTACGTGAACACGGGCGGGTACTATCATTCGCTGCCGGGCGATCCGCTGCGAACGTTCATCGACACCGTCGCGGAAGTGCAGCGCTCCATGGGCTTTCAAAATGAGAAGGACCATCCGGAGGTCGCGCCCTCGCAGTTCGAGATCAATTACAGCTACGGCGAAGTCGTGGCCGCGGCCGACCAGATCCAGCTGTACAAGCTGATCTGCCGGCAAGTCGCGACGCGGCTGGGCATGAGCGTCAGCTTCCTTCCGAAGCCGGTCGTGGGCGTCAACGGCAACGGAATGCATACCAACGTATCGATCAGCAAGGAGGGGAAAAATCTCTTCTGGGACGCGAGCGGCGAAGAACGCCTGAGCGACTTCGCGTGGCAATTTGTCGACCGCATCCTGACGCACGGTAACGATATCTGTTTGATGCTGAACGCGAGCGTCAACGCATACCGGCGGCTGGATCCGCATTTCGAGGCGCCGAATCAAATCAAGGCGTCGGCCATTGACCGCGGGTCGATGGTGCGCATCCCGTTCGGCAACGAGCGCAGCTCACGGGTGGAGGTCCGGTCCGTCGCGCCCGATGCGAACCCCTATATGGTGATGCTCGCCGTGTTCAAGACCGGCCTCGAGGGCAACATCAGCGGTGAGGCAAACCTGCGTCAGGCGCCGCACTACTTGCCCGACAACATCTACGACGCGATGGAGAACTTCCGCGCGTCGGACTGGACGACGGCCTTACTCGGCGAGGACGTCAAAGGCCGGTACCTCGACTTGAAACAAGCCAGCGCCGACCGTTGCCCGCGCCTTCTCGGCACCTTCGTAAAGGCGCAGGAAGTGCAATACCATCACGAAGTCTACAACCAATACCTCTGGAACCTGTTCTAACGCACGGCGCGGGCACGGCAAGGCGGGGTCTCGCAAGACCCCGCTTTTTTTTTAATGCCGGCGAGCAGGTTTCTCCGCCGCCGGTAAGAGCGCACATGATGGGACGCGCGCTTTGCGCGGCGTGCGCGCTTGCGGTCGAGGCCGTGACCGGGACGGTTCGCAAACGGCGGTGCCGTGCGACCTGTCCTCAGCGTAGGGAGCAGGCGCTTAGAAAGCGTCTAGGCCGGCGACGCGACGATGCGCAGGTCGTTGACGAACATGGCGTATTCGCTGTGGCGTGCTTCCGCATCGGGAGCGCGCAGAATGGACGAGGGGTGCACCGTTGCCAGCACCGCCGCCGCGAGGGGCGACTGCATGACCTCGCCGCGGTGCAGCGTGAGGCGGAAGCCGGCCCCGAGCAGCGCCTGTGCGGCCGTGGCGCCGAGGGCGACGACGACCGCCGGCCGCACCTGTTTGATTTCCGCTTGAAGCCACGGCGCACAAGCGCGAATCTCGATCGTTCGCGGCTTCGCGTGAATGCGCCGTTTGCCGCGCACGACAAACTTGAAATGCTTCACGGCGTTCGTGATGTAGGCGGTCTTCGGATCGATGCCCGCTTCCAGCATCGCCTTGTGCAGCAGCTTCCCAGCGGGGCCGACGAACGGGTGCCCGGCCTTGTCCTCGCTGTCGCCGGGTTGTTCGCCGATGAACATCACGCGCGCACGCGCCGCGCCTTCACCGAAGACCGTCTGCGTGGCGTCCTTGTAAAGGTCGCATCCGCGACAGCCGGCGGCGGCCGCGCGCAAACTTTTCAGCGAGGGCGTAGGCGGCAAATAATCAGCGGCAGAGCGGCCGTTCGGCTTTACCACCATCGGCGCCGCTGTCCACTTCACGATACCGGGCACTGCGCCACAGGTGTACCCGTGGGATGGACGGCCTCAACCTCGTGGCGCCGCCGGGCGATGGTCGCCGTAGTGAACGCGGCCTTCGTGCGGAAGTTCTTCGGGCGGACCGCGTGCTATCGGCGCGCGGCGAAGATTTCGGTCGTTTCCTCGACGAGCGATGCGAACAACGCAGCGG
>JBHEMQ010000034.1:280-14059 GCA_046262475.1 Candidatus Velthaea sp. | reverse complement strand
GGCCCGCCGGTGCCGCAAGAGGCGCGCGGATTGTCCGGCCCACAATTGAATGAACTCCCCTGCGCGACCGGAGCGAATCGCTTCGGCGCGCAGCGCGCCGGTAATACGGCTTTGCACCGGATACGGTGCGTAAACGCCGGCCGCTTCGACCGTCGCCATCGTGCGATTGGGCATGCCGCGCGCGAGGCGCCCCGTGTACGCGCGCGTCAAGGCCGTGCTCCACGCTTTCGAGGAGTGCAGTGCAGCGCGGTGTTCATCGGCCGCGTTCGATTCGTCGCATGCGAGAAACGCGGTGCCGATCTGCACGCCGTCCGCGCCCAGCGTCAGCATGGCGGCGACCGAACGGCCGTTCACGATGCCGCCCGCGGCAATGACCGGCACCGCAACGGCGGCGCGAACCGTCTGAACCAGCGAGAACGTACCGGTCAGGCACGTTTCCGGCGCAGCCAAGAACGACGCGCGGTGTCCGCCGGCTTCCAAGCCCGTCGCGACGATGGCATCGACACCCGCGCGCTCGAGCGCGACGGCTTCGTCGACGGTGGTCGCGGTGCCGACGGTCACGATGCCCGTGGCGCGGCAGCGTTGCACGACGGACGCCTCCGGTACGCCGAAGACGAAGCTGAAGACCGGCGGAGCCGACGCGATCACGGCCTCCACCTGCTCCGCGAATCGTTCGCCGAATCGGGCGGGAAACGGCGGCGCTCCGACGCCCAACTCGCGAAAGAGCGGTTCAAGCGGCGCGAGATAGCGTTCGTAGTCGGACGCAGTCATGCCGTCGACGCCCTCGTCGCGGTCGGAAACCCAAAGATTGAGCGCAAACGGCTTCGCGGTGGCGGCACGGAGCTGTGCGGCCAAGTCCGTTATCTGCGCCGGCGCGAGCTGATGAGCGCCGAACGAGCCGAGACCGCCGGCGTTGGAAACGGTGGATACCAGGTCCACCGAGGAAAGTCCGCCGCCGAAAGCGCCCTGGATGATGGGAAATTCGATCCCGAGGCGCCGTGCGAGCGCCGTATCATTCCACATGCGCCGCATTACGGCGGTCGGCGCACGACTTCCGGCCGGACGCAGCGACACGCGCGACGGCGGTCCGTTTAAGAAGCCGAGCTGACATACGTTGCGATTTAGATGAGGTTGCCGTCGGAATCGCGGCAGTAGACGACGTCATCAGGCCGAGCGCGCCTTGAGGTTGCACCGGCATTTGCAAAGCCGTCGGCGCGCGGGACACCGATGTCGTGCGGACGGTGCCCGGGAGGGCGTCAAGGAGAGCGAAATATTCGAAACGGGCTTATCATTTGTTGATTGAGGTGAGCGAAAACTGCTTAAACGTCTTGTAAATGATGAAATGAGGCAGATGCGATCGTTATTCGATCGTTAAGGGCGCCACTTCGCAGACGTGTCTGAATTCAAACGCGACTACGCCACGCTTTAAAAGCGCGTTGCTTTGCCTTTGACACCGTACAGTTGCGGGACATTCTACGAGCACTTCCCTACGTAGCCGCATTGCTGCAGGCATTGGATGCAGCCGCCTTGGCTGATCAGCGGGCCGCTGCACTTGGGGCACATGCCGACACCGGTTTGCATCGCCTTGCGGACGTTGATCGAGCCGCCGCCGTTGTGGTCGGCACCGTTGCCGTTGCCGCTGCCGTTACCGTGGGTCAAGCCGGTATGGCCGATGAGGTCGATCGATCTCGCGTTGGCCTGATCGTCGGTCGTTTCTTCCGCCGGATACGGAAACTTCGGCTCCGCGACGGCGATGACGCCGGGCTCGTGCACGATTTCGGGATCGGTGCCCGGTAGTGCGAGCGCCAAGGCCTTTGCGAGTCCCTGCGAGATGCCGTCCGCGCACGAGAGCGTCGTCGGGCCGTCCGCGTTGCGCATCTTGGGATTCGGGCAGCGCATGCCCTCGAACTTGTCGATGAACTTCTGCGGGTCCGCGCCGTAGCGCAGGCCGACGGACATCGCGACGCCCAGCGCTTCGAGATAACTCTGCTGGCACGAACCGGATTTGCCGAGTTTGAAGAAGACCTCGAACGGTTTTCCGCCTTCATCCTCGTTCAGCGTGATGTAGAGCGGACCGCAGCCGACGTTCGATTCGACGGTTCGGCCGCGCAGCACCGAGGGCCGCTTGCGGTACGCGGCGGCCGCGATCCCCGGCACCGTTTTGATTCGCAGATCGTCGATGACCGACTGCTGGTTCTCGACCTTCTCTGCGAGTTTGCGGACAGCGACGCCGCAGTCCGCGTTGAGCGTGGTGAGCCGCGCGTTCTCCGCCTGCAGCTGCTCCATTTTGGTGATGAGCGCCGCGAGGGTTTCTTTGATCGATGATTCGTCCATAGCGGATACCTTATTTGAGGAGCGCGTTGGCGCGAGCGAGCAGCGCTTCGAGCGGATCGGCCGGCGAGGCGTCTTTGATGATCGAATCCGCCGTATCAACCGCCGAGACCGCCGGCTTGCCCGCGTCGGCGTCGCGGTTGACGCCCGTGATGTCGGCGTCCTTCGAGAACGTAACCACTTGCTCGGTACGCGAACCGTCGCGATAGTACGTGAAGCCCTTGCAGCCGGCTTTGTAGGCACGGAAGATCGAGCGCGCGACGTTCTCGCGCGTGTCGTCGTTCGGCGCGTTGATCGTCTTCGACACGGCGTTGCACGTATAGCGCTGCAGCGCCGCAAGCATGTCGATATGCTGATCGACGGTCACATCGGCCGCGACGGTGAAGATCTCTTGCCACTTTTCGGGCACTTCCCGGATGCCTTTGAGCGAGCCGCGGTTCATTTCGACTTTGCGGAGCAGCTCGTCGGAGAAGAAGCCTTCGTCCTTGGCGATCTCCTCGAAGAGCGGAAGGACGTAGTACAGGTGCTGCGGCCGGCCTTCGGCGTCTTTCATGACGTGCTTCGTGTAGGCGATGCCGAAATACGGCTCGCAGCCGAAGCTGCAGCCCGCAATCATGGAAATCGTTCCGGTCGGAGCGATCGAAAGCAGCGCCGCGTTGCGACGCGGGCGCGGATCGCCGGCCCACTTCGAGAGATGCTTGTTCGGAAACTCGCCGCGTTCGCCGGCCAAGAGTTCCGATGCGTCCTCGGCCTTCATTTGTATGAACTTCATGAGCTTGGCGGCGACGTCGATCGATTCGGGCGAACCGTACGGCACCTGCATCTGCACGAGCAAATCGGCAAATCCCATGATGCCGAGGCCGACGCGCCGGTTGTTCGTGACCATTTCTTTGATTTCATCGAGCGGGTAAATGTTCGCGTCGATGACGTTGTCGAGGAAGCGAATGGCGAGCGTCGTCGCTTGTGCGAGCCGGTCCCAATCGACGTCGTTGTTCGACGCGTCAAAAAAGTGGCCGACGTTAAGGGAACCTAAGTTGCAAGAATCGTAGCCATGGAGCGCCTGCTCGCCACATTGCAAATTATTTAAATAAGAGTACTTCGGCTTACCGTTGCGCGTCGTCGTTTGAAATCCGCCGACGAAGAAATTATGGAACTCGTCGACGGTTCCGTTATAGACGTCTTCCTCGCCGCAGATTTCAACCGATACGACGCGATGATTGAACGTCGTGGCGGCCTCGCGCAGGTCTTCAAATGTGCGGAACGGGCTGCTCACACGCGCGATCTCAGGCGAAATTCCGCGTTCTTTGCAGCGCTGCACCCAGTCGCGCTTCAAGACGCTCGCGCATTCAGCTTTGAGTTCGGTGTAAACACCAAGCTGCGCTTCTCGTATTCGCGTCGCCTTTCGGTGCATCGTCCGGTTGGGTGTTTGACGGCGCTGCGCGATAACGGCCGGCCGCTGGTTCGTCGCGACGGTGCCGCAACGCTGCGAGCAAAATGCGATCTCGCGATAGACGTACGCTACCGTGAACGGGGCGCTGCAGTGCTCGCAGGACTTGTTGACCATCAGTGTGCCGGACGCATCGATAAAGGCGTCGTAGCCTTGATCGAGGGCCGCGCGCATATTGCAAACGACGCGTGGATCAGCATCGGCATGTTCGATGCCGAGTTCGAGGGCAGCCCACTTGGCGAAGCCGAGAATACCGCCGTTCAGATGATGCGCTCGCCAGCCGCTGAACTGCTCGGGTAACTCCATCGCCCGAGCATAGCCGGTCCATTCGTCCGCCGAGAATCGGCGTTCGAGCGACGCGGTCAACTCCAACGCCGCTTCGCGCAGCGCCGCGTTGGTAACACCACTGAAGCGTGGATTGCCCTCGCCGCTCTTTGCGAGGCGGTGTTTTTGCGCATAGGCGGCCAGACGCTGCGCGGGCCATTCCGTTTTTGCACGGCGCATGGGATTGGCGTCGCCGATCATGGTGCGGCCGTGCAGCGCGTCGTGCTCGCGACGGGTCATCACTTGCAAATTGTCCGGCGCGTTGTTCGCCGCCGAAAAGTCATGATGATGCACCACCAACCCGGCCGGGATCGGCGAACCGGTATGATGCTCGGCGATGTACCGGTGCTCGAGACGGTTCGTCGCCTGCCCGTTGTTGATCCACCAATAGTCTTGCGAACGCGAATTGGCATTCGGAAAGATTTCTTTGATCGTCGCCTGAAAGCGGGTCATGATTTTCAGGCTGTCGCCGCGCTGGAGGTCACAAACGGTCTTGTACGAGCCGTCGCGCAGGCGAAACTTATGGGTCTCCGTCGCGCGAATCGTCGAGCCGTCGTCGAGCGTCAGCTTGAAGACGGGGCGCTTCTTACCGGTCAGCCGCGGATTGCGCATCACGCGCACGGTAACGGCGCCACGGTGGTTGTAGCAAAAAACCGGAACGTCTTTGCCTTCCGCCGCCAGTTCCCCGATGGTCACGTGACCGCGGCCGTCCGCAACCGCAACGAGCGTATCGGCAGTGAGGCACGGGTTCGTCGCCTGAATCGGCCCTAGGCCGGGCAGCGGATTCCACTCCGGATGATCGAGGAAAAGCACGCCCGGCTCGCCGTTCTGCCACGCACCTTCGACGATGCCGTCCCAAATCTCGCGCGCCGGTACGGTGCGCACCACACTTTTCGTGCGCGGATCGACGAGGTCGAACTCGGTTCCGTCGGCAACCGCTTCCATGAACGCATCGGTAACGCCGATGGAAATATTGAAGTTGTTCATCTGCGTCTGCAGCAGCTCTTGCTTGATATGCGTGAGCTGCGGGTCCGTGTAGCGCCCGGTATCCGACATGCGGTTATACAGTGCGCGATTCTCCGAATCCAGCTCTTTCTTGCATCGCATGAAGTTGAAGACGTCGGGATGATCCACGCGCAGCACGCCCATATTGGCGCCGCGCCGCACGCCGCCTTGTTTGATCGAGTCGGTCGCCGCGTTGAATACCTTCATGAAAGAAACCGGGCCGGACGCGTCTTTGCCGGTCGATTCCACGAGCGCGCCGTTCGCGCGCAAATCCGAGAACGCATAGCCGGTTCCGCCGCCCGACTTCTGGATGAGCGCCATCGCTTTGAGGTTATAAAAGATACCGTCGATCGAATCAGGCACCGGCAGCACGAAGCACGCCGAGAGCATCGAGAGCGGCCGGCCCGCGTTCACGAGACACGGCGTGTTCGGCATGAAATCGCGGCGCGCGAGCATGTCGTAAAAGGCGTGGCCGACGCCGTCGACCACGCCGTCCGGGTTGCGGCCGCCGGCGACCGCATAGCGCCGTTCGGGCTCGGCGATCGCCGAGGCGACCCGCCAGAGAAACTCCTTCGGCGTCTCGACGGAGCCGTCGGCTTTGCGCGCGAAGTACCGTTCGTTCAGAACACGAAGGGCGTTGGGGTCGAAGCTCGGCTCGGCAAGGCCGCGCGGCAGCTCGCTGGACATGAGACCTCCCGTGAGGCGCAGCCCGGAGATCGAAGGGCCGCGCCGTGGTAATTTCCGCTGGCGGTTATCGAACACCTGTTCGATAAACAGGCGCTCGTCATGCGGCGTGTGTACTAGATATTGTACTCTCAGGGTCATTCAGATACAAGATATCGGCACATGCGTCCTTGCGAATAGGGCGAGGAAGCGTTGTGAGCAAACCGACTTTCCCGTGGATAGAGGGGCAGCGGCGGTGGAGGAGCCGTTTGCAACGTGCGCGGCCTGTGGACGAAACCGAGGAAAGCGTGGAAATCGCCGGGCACAAGCCTTCAGATGTTCGGACCTGACCTGGAGGCCGCCACCATCGCCGACGTTCCGCTGCAGGTCCTCTGGGACGCTGGCCGCCGCGGCATCATCGTCGACCTCGACAACACCGTCTGCGGATACCGGCAGAGCGTCCTTGCCGACGGCGTCCGCGACTGGGTGGTCGCCGCGAAGGCGCGCGGATTCGCCGTCGTTCTCGTGTCCAACAACTTCCGCGAGCGCGTGGCGGCCATCGGTGCTCAATTGGACGTCGCGGGGGTACCGAACGCGCTGAAACCGCTGCCGTTCGGCTTTTTACGGGCGCTACGCGTCCTCGGCACGCCGCGTTCACAAACCGTCGTTATCGGCGACCAGCTGTTCACCGACGTGCTGGGCGCGAAGGTTCTCGGACTCCATGCGGTGCTCACGCAACCGATCGTTGCGAAGGATTTCCCGCTCACGCGCGTGTTACGGATGATGGAGCGCCTATTCTTCGCGCGGCAACCGCGCGCATGAGCGCGGCGGTCGTCTTCGACTTATACGGTACGCTGCTACGCATCGACGCGCTGCGCGACCGCGCGGCGGCGGGCGGAATCGCGGAGGCCGAGGCCTTCGTCAACGCGTGGCGCGCCAAACAGATCGAGTTCGCGTGGTGCTCCACGCTCATGAACGAGTACCGCGACTTCGACACGCTGACGCGGCGCGCGCTCGAATATGTGTCGGTCGCCTTCGGCGCCGCACTGTCGCGCGACGAACTGGCTGCCCTCGCAGCCGGCTGGCTCGATCTCGCCGCGCATCCTGACGTTCCGCCGGCGCTGGCGCAGCTCGAGCGTCGCGGCGCGCGGCTTTGCGTCCTTACCAACGGCGTACGGGCGTCGGCCGAGCGCGCGCTAGAGGCCGCCGGCATTCGCGCCGCATTCGAGGCCGTGCTCAGCGTCGAGGACGCCGGCGCTTACAAACCCGATGCGCGCGTCTATCGGCTCGCGACCGAACATTTCGGCCGGGCCCCGCGCGACATCGTGTTCGTCAGCTCGAACGGATGGGACGCGACGGGTGCCGCCGCGTTTGGTTTTCGCGTCGCGTATTGCAATCGCTCACACCGGCCGGCCGAAACGTTGGGTTGGCCGCCCGAAACGACCATCGCTACGCTACTGGAAGTCGACGCCTTCCTCGGTTAGCGGCTATTGATTCTTCCGGAACAGGTTGGCGAACAGCGTTCCATCGATCACGACGAGCACCGCGATGATGACCGCGAAGAACACCATCGCGGCGCGGACCAAGCCCCACAAAGCTCCCATACCTTTCGTATTCCCGGATTCGCGCCGTTTGCGCGAAAGCGGTCGCGGCTTGCGCGGCCTGCAGCCGAGCGCGGGTTTGCCGCGGGTTAGCCGCGCGCCCGGGTCGTACTGAACGGCGTGCTCTCCGAACGGCCAGATCTTCCGAAGACATACGATCCCGCCGAGGTCGAGCCGCGCCGGTACGCGGAGTGGCTGCGCGCCGGCGTGTTCCATGAAGAGCCCGACCCGGCGCGCCCGCCGTTCATCATCTCGATGCCGCCGCCGAACATCACCGGGCGCGCGCACATCGGACACGGTTCAACGTATACGCCGATGGACGTGCTCACGCGCTACCACCGCATGCTTGGTGAGAACGCGGACTGGATTCCGGGTCAAGACCACGCTGCGATCGCAACCGAGGCCGTGATGGTGCGCGAACTCGCGAAGGAAGGCACGACGCGCGAGGCGCTCGGTCGCGAAGCGTTCGTCGCGCGCGTCTGGCGCTGGCGCGAAGAGTACGGCGGCATCATCGACGAGCAGTTTCGCGTGCTCGGCTTTGGTCCGGATTGGCCGCGCGAGCGGTTCACGATGGATCCGGGCTTGTCGGCCGCGGTCACGCGCGTTTTTCTGGATCTCTATCGCGACGGCCTGATTTATCGCGGCACGCGGCTCGTGAACTGGGACGTGAAGGCACAGTCGACGGTATCGGACGCCGAAGTGGACAACGTCGAGGTGGACACGTTCCTGTGGCGCCTGCGTTATGCCGCCGAGGACGGCGGCGCGGGCGTGGACATTGCGACGACGCGTCCGGAGACCTTTCTGGCCGACGTCGCCGTCGCCGTGCATCCCGCCGATGAGCGGTATCGCGCGCTCGTCGGCAAACGCGTCGTGCTGCCGCTGATCGGACGCACGATTCCGGTGCTCGCGGACGAAGCCGTGGACAGCGCCTTCGGCACGGGCGTCGTCAAAGTGACGCCGGCGCACGATGCAACCGACTACGACATCAGCCGCCGGCACGCGCTCGAGATGCCGACCGTCATCGACTTCGACGGGCGGATCATCGCGCCGGCTTGGCGCATCGAACCCGACGCCGCGGCGCGCCGACGGTATGCCGCGACCGCTGGTGCGATGGGACCGTACATCGGCATGGATCGCATTGCCGCCCGGGAGCGCATCGTCGCGGACTTGAACGAGGCGGGTGCGCTGGTGCGCACCGAACCGTACCACACGACGGTTCCCGTATCCGACCGTTCCGGCGAAGTCATCGAGCCGCTGCTGTCGCTGCAGTGGTTCTGCCGCATGGACACGCTTGCGCCGCCGGCGCTCGAAGCATACCGCAGCGGCGCCGTGCGGTTCGTGCCCGAACGATTCGGGCGCACCTACGAACAGTGGCTGGAAAACATTCGCGATTGGAACATTTCACGCCAGGTGTGGTGGGGCCACCGCCTGCCGGTGTGGTACACGCCGGACGACGCCGTGATCGTCGCGGCGAGCGAAGAAGAAGCCCACGCCATCGCGCGCGAGCAGCACGGCGGCGTTCCCTTACGGCGCGATCCGGACACGCTCGACACCTGGTTCTCCTCCGGTTTGTGGCCGTTCTCAATTCTCGGCTGGCCGGAGCAGACTCCGGAACTGGCGCACTGGTACCCGAACCAAGTCATGATCACCGGCCGTGAGATCATCTTCTTGTGGGTGGCGCGGATGGTGATGCTCGGCCTGCGCTTCGTGGGGCGCATCCCGTTCCGCGACGTGTTCATTACGCCGCTCGTCTTCGACATCGCGGGACGCAAGATGAGCAAGTCGCTCGGCAACGTGATCGATCCGCTCGAGATGGCACAGAAGTACGGCGCGGACGGATTTCGCCTCGGCACGATGATGCAAATGCGCCTCGAATCGCAAGAATTGCGCTTCGATGAGCGTGTGTGCGACGAAGCGCGCCGATTCAATACGAAACTGTGGAACGCGCTGCGGTATACGCGCGCACTGCCCGAAGGCCTGCCCACCGCTTCCAAGCTGCCGCCGCCGGAGATGCTGACCATCGCGGACAAGTGGATCCTCACCGAACTGCGGCGCTGCGTGGCCGCGGTCACGGCGGCGCTCGATACCTACCAAATGGGACCGGCGGCGCAGACGCTGCATGATTTCGGCTGGTACCGCTTCTGCGACTGGTACTTGGAATCGACCAAGGCCGACTCGCAGCGAGGAACGCGCGCCGCGGTGCTGTCGTTCGTTTTCAATGCGTTCGTCCGCGCGCTGCATCCGATCGAACCGTTCGTCACCGAAGAGATTTGGCAGACGCTGCCGCACGACGGCGCAACCATCGTTACCGCATCCTGGCCCGACGCGGGCGAGCTGCCCGAATTTCCAGCCGAGGCAGCCGTGTACGAAGCGTTCATCGCATCGGTCGAGCGCATTCGCAACGCGCGCAGCGAACTGGGCCTGAAGCCGAGTGAACCGGTGGTGCTCGCATCGGCACCGCTGCCGGAGTCGATCGCGGAGCAATACGCGGTGCTCGTGCGCGGCGAGCTGCACACCAACGGCAGCGCCGATGCGGACCTGCCGCTCGCGGACCGCTTGGCGCGCGTCTCCGTGAAGGCCGATCCGCGCATCTTGCGCGAGCGTTACGCGCGCGACGCCCGCCGGCTCGACGCCGAGATCGAACGCGGCGAAAAGAAGCTGGCGAATGCGGCGTTCACCGCGAAGGCCAAGCCCGAGGTCGTGGCGCAGGAGCGTGAAAAGCTGGCCACGTACCGCGGCGAGCGCGACCGCGTGCAAACGGCGCTCACTCAACTGGACGCGGGAGCCGGATAAGGCGGCTACGAACCGAACGCCGATGGCCACCGCGCTCGCACGCCGCCGCGTGCTGATGTCCCCGGACGAGATCGAACGCGCCATCGCCCGCATGGCTCACGAGATCGTCGAACCGGACGACGCGCAGACCGGTCTGCTTCTCATCGGCATCCGGCGCGGTGGTGAAGCGCTCGCGCGCCGGTTGTCCTCGAAGATCGCGGAAATCGGCGGCCGCGCGCCCAACCTGGGCTTTTTGAACATCAATCTCTATCGCGACGACGACATGGCGCGAGAGCTGCCCGAATCAGAGATTCGCAGCGAGATCACCGGGCGGACCGTGGTTCTCGTCGATGACGTGCTGTACACCGGCCGCACCGTGCGCGCCGCGCTCGACGCGGTGACCGACCTCGGCCGGCCCAATGCAATCCGCCTCGCGGTGCTGATCGACCGCGGTCTGCGCGAGTTGCCGATCCAGGGCGACTACGTCGGCAAGCATGTCCCCAGCAGCCGGCGCGAGCATATCGACGTCGTTCTTTCACCGCAGCGTTCCGAGTCCGACGAAGTCGCGCTCGCCGACGAGGACCGTGCCGCCACGTAGTCTGCTCGACATCGACGACGTCTCGCGCGACGAGATCGTGCATTTGTTGGACAGAGCGTCGTCGTTCAAGGAAACCGCTCCCGGGCGCGACCTGCTCGCGGGTGTGCCGGTGCTGAATCTGTTCTTCGAAGCATCGACCCGCACCGCCACGTCGTTTACGCTCGCGGAACAACGCGTCGGCGCGGACGTCATCTCGTTCGCGCCGGGTACCTCGAGTCTCGGAAAGGGCGAAACGATAGCCGACACGGCGATCACGCTGAGCGGCATCGGCATTCGCGTCATCGTCGTACGGCATCCCGAATCCGGATTTCCTCGCCGGCTGGCCGAAGCGTTCGACGGGCACGTGATCAACGCGGGCGACGGGCAGCACGCGCATCCCACGCAAGCGCTGCTGGATTTGATGACGCTGCGCACGGAGTTCAGGCGGTTTGACGGCTTGCACGTCGCCATCGTCGGCGACATCCTGCACTCGCGTGTGGCGCGCTCGAATATCGTCGGCATGAAACGCCTCGGCATCGGCGTCACGCTCGTCGGGCCGTCCACCCTCCTGCCGCAAACGTTCGCAACTGAGGGTGTGCGAATCGAACGTGACCTCGATGCCGTGCTCGGCCGGGTCGACGCCGTGATGATGCTGCGCATCCAGCGCGAACGCATCACGAGTTCGCTCTTGCCCGCGCTCGAGGATTACACGCGCAACTACCAGCTCAACCGCAGACGCTTGCGGAGCTTGCGGAGCGACGCGGTCATCCTGCATCCTGGACCATACAACCGCGGCGTGGAGCTCACCGACGAGGTGCTGGACGATCCGCGCTCGCGCTACGTCGCGCAAGTCGCCAACGGCGTCTTCGTGCGAATGGCCGTCCTCGATCTGCTCCTCAACGGCGCGCCGGTCGCCGCGTGAGAACGCTCATCCGTGGCGGGCGCGTCATCGATCCGCTGCTGGGACTGGACGCGGTCCGCGACGTCCTCGTCGAGAATGGCTTCATCGCCGCGCTCGGCGAGCACGTCGAGGCGGACGACGCGCGGCTCGTCGACGCGGCGAATTGCGTCGTCGCTCCGGGGTTCATCGACATGCACGTGCACTTGCGCGAGCCGGGCCAGACCCACAAAGAAACGATCGCATCGGGCGCCGCCGCGGCTGTCGCCGGCGGTTTCTGCGCAGTGGCGTGCATGCCGAATACGCTGCCGGCGCTCGATTCGGCGACGATCGTCTCCGAAGTCGTCCGCCGTGCGGAAAGCGCCGCGCTCGCGCGCGTATATCCGGTCGGCGCGATCACGCGCGAGCGCGCCGGTGCGGAACTCGCGCCGTATCACCTCCTCGCCGACGCCGGCTGCGTCGCCTTTAGCGACGACGGCGCGACGGTCGCCAGCGCGCGGGTGCTGCGCAACGCGGCCCGCTACGCCGCGGATCTCGCCGCGCCGTTCATCTCGCACTGCGAAGATGCGCAACTGCGGGGCGATGCCGTGATGCACGAAGGCGCGGCGTCGGCGCGCCTGGGGCTCGACGGCTCGCCGGGCCTCGCGGAAGACGTGATCGTGGCCCGCGACCTGCTCATCGCGGAAGATACGGGCAAAGCGTGGCACATCGCGCACGTGTCGACGGCGCGCGCGCTCGACCTGATCCGTTTCGCGCGCTCACGCGGCGTGCGCGTTACCTGCGAGGTGACGCCGCATCACCTGCTGCTCGGCGACGATCGCTTCGAGAAATATCGGGCCGACGGCAAAGTCAATCCGCCGCTGCGCGAGGAGCACGACCGGCGCGCCTTGCTCGACGGCGTTCGGGACGGGACGATCGACGCGTTCGCGACGGATCATGCGCCGCACGGCTCGGACGAGAAAGCGCAACTGCTGAGCGTCGCGCCCGTCGGATTCACCGGGCTCGAGATTGCGCTCGGAGCGTACGCCGCCGCCCTGCCGGACTTGCCGCTCGACGAATTCGTCGCGCGCATGTCGGCGAACCCGGCGCGAATTCTCGGCGTTGCGGGCGGCACGCTCGCGCCCGGCAGCGCCGGCGACGTGACCATCTTTGCGGAACGGTCCTGGACGGTCGACGCGCGGCTCTTTCATTCGCGCGGAAAGAATACGCCCTTCGACGGCGCGGCCTTCACGCGCCGCGCGGTCGCGACCATCGTCGGGGGCTGCGTCGTCTTCGAGCACGGCCGCGTCGTACCGCGCGACGATGCGGTGCCCGCTTGATGCGCGCGCTGCTGCTGCTCGCCGACGGAGCGCGGTTCGAGGGCGCGGGTTTGGCGACCGAGGGCGTCGCACTCGGCGAAGCGGTATTCTTCACGGGCATGACGGGGTACGAAGAGGCGCTGACGGATCCGTCCTACGCCGGGCAGATACTCACGTTCACCTACCCGATGATCGGCAATTACGGCATTTCCGGCGAAGTCGCACAACATCCGCATGCATGCGTCGCCGGCGCGGTCATCAAAAATCTTTCGCAGCACCCATCGCACCGCTCCAGCCGCATGACGCTGGGCAGCTGGCTCGACGAACAGCGCGTTCCAGCGATCGTGGGCGTGGATACGCGCGCGCTGACCATCGCTTTGCGCGAACACGGAACCATCCCCGCCGCCCTCGCCGTCGGCGACGCCGCGGTGGCTTCGGCCGAAGCCGAACTCACGCGATACGTGCGCGATGCGACCACCAGCGGACTCGTCGCGAGCGTTGCGGATGCCTACGCGCCGGGCGAAACGCACGAACGTAACGGCCGGCGCGTGGTCGTGCTCGACTGCGGCGTCAAACGCGCGATCATCCGCGAACTCGAAGCGCTGGACGCAACGGTAACGGTCATGCCGTACGGGTCCTCGCGCGAAGAAATCGTCGCTGCGCGGCCGGATGCGGTCGTGATTTCGCCCGGCCCGGGCGACCCGCGCGAACTCGGCGGCACGGTGGGCACGCTGCGTTCGCTGCTGGGCGAGATGCCGATGTTCGGCGTGTGCCTCGGGCATCAACTGCTCGCGCTCGCGTGCGGTGCGCAGACATACAAGCTGAAATACGGTCACCGCGGCGGCAATCAGCCCGTCAAAGAC
>JBHEMQ010000034.1:0-270 GCA_046262475.1 Candidatus Velthaea sp. | reverse complement strand
TGCCGAAGTGCTGGTCACGGCGCACAACCACGGCTATGCGGTCGATGGCGAAACGCTTCCGCACGACCTGGAAGCGACGATGATCAATCTCAATGACGGCACGAACGAAGGTTTCCGGCATCGTTCCCTGCCGGTCGCGGGCGTCCAGTTCCATCCGGAGGCGTCACCGGGACCATTCGACGCGCGCTACTTGTTCGCGCAATGGCTCGACTCGATCGCATAACCGTCGCGTTCGCGGTCGCGGTCCTCGCCGTTCTTTCGCCCGCGAGC
>JBHEMQ010000033.1:0-28549 GCA_046262475.1 Candidatus Velthaea sp. | reverse complement strand
TTCTGCGCTCGCTCCATCATCGTTATTGGTGTTGGAGCTGTCGGCGGGTTCGTCATCGTTGTCGGCGTTCATGAAGTCTTCTAGGCTTTGGACGTGCAACTGCTCTTTCAGCAGCTCCGCAGCATCTTTCATCGTGCGCCTTTGCTTTCAGAACAAGTAGAACAGGAAGAATAGGGCGACCCAGATCACGTCGACGAAATGCCAATACAGGGTGCCGGCAGTCAGACCGAAGTAGTGCCGGCTGTCGTAGACGTTGCGTTTCGTCTGCCACCACAGCACGATCAGGAATAAGACGCCCACAAACACGTGGAAACCGTGCATGCCGGTCAGCGTGAAGAACGACGCGCCGAAGATCGAGCCGCTCCAGCCGCCGATCGCGGCGTGCGCATACTCATACGCCTGACCGAGCAGGAACAGTGTTCCGAGAACGATCGTCGCGAGGATCCAACCGTCGAAGCGCTTCCGATTTTCGTGTTTGAAGTTTTCCATCGCGAAGTGCATCGTGACGCCCGACCCGAAGAGCACGACCGAGTTAACGGCTGCGAAGGCGACGTCGAGGCGCGGCAGCTGGTGCCCGTTGACCGTCGGCGGCCATTCCGGTGCGATCGTGTTCCGCAGGTAGAGATACGCGAAGATGAACGCGGAGAACAGCACGACGTCCGAGACGAGGAAGAGGACGAAACCGAAGAGGCGCATGTCGCGCGTCTCTTGGTAGATCACCTCGTCGTGAACGAGCGAGTCGCCGTGCGCGTCCGCGCCGTGGCCGATTGCGGAAACCGCCAACGTGTGCTCCTAGTGAACCGGCGCCGGCCGGCCGGAGGTGGTTTGCGGCGTAGCGGCCGCGCCTTCGGCGGCGTCGAGGCCGATGTACGGTAGCGGATTCCCGAAGTCGTACGGCGTGGCGAGCACCGCCGGAATCTTCTTGTAATTGTAGTACGGCGGCGGCGACGGAATCATCCATTCGAGCGTCCGGGCGCCCCACGGATTCGCCCCGGCCCGCTTGCCGCGCCTGAAGCTGTAGATCATGTTCGCGAACAGCAGCAGCGTCGCGCCGGCAAGCACGAAGGACGAGATCGATGCGACGTCGTTCCAGAGCACGGCATCGTGCGACGGCGAGTAGGTCGCGTAGCGCCGCGGCATCCCTTGCAAGCCGAGCCAGTGCATCGGCAAGAACGTGCCGTTGAACGCTATGAACGTCAGCCAGAAATGCCACTTACCGAGCGTCGCATTCATCATGCGGCCGGTGATCTTCGGCCACCAGTAATAGATGCCGGCGAACACGCCGAATACCGAGCCGCCGTACAGTACGTAATGGAAATGCCCGACGACGAAGTACGTTCCCGACGCGTGCAGATCCACCGGAACCGCCGCCAAGAACACGCCCGTGATACCGCCTAAGGTGAACGTGATCAAGAAGCCGGTTGCGAACAGCATCGCCGGCGCGAAGGTGATCGAGCCGCCCCACAGCGTCGCCATCCACGAGAAAATCTTTACGCCCGTCGGAATCGCTACGATCATGGTGAGAATCATGAACGAGAGCTGCAGCCAGGGCGACAGACCCGAGGTGAACATGTGGTGGCCCCACACCAGGAAACCGATGATCGCGATGCCGAGGCTGGCGAAGGCTACGAACTTGTAGCCGAACACGCCCTTCCGCGCGAAGCAGGCGATGACCTCGCTGATCACCGCCATGCTCGGCAGGATCATGATGTACACGGCCGGGTGCGAATAGAACCAAAACATGTGCTGCCACAAAATCGGCGACCCGCCGAGTTTCGGATCGTAGAACGGGACGCCGAACACGCGCTCCAGGAACAGCGCGAGCAGCGCGCCGGCGAGCGCGGTCGTCGCGATCATCGAGAGTGCGGCCGTCGCCAGCTGCGCCCACACGAAGAGCGGCATGCGCGTCAGCGTCATGCCCGGCGCGCGCATCGTGATGATGGTGACGATGAAGTTGATGCCGGTCAGGGTCGAGGAAATACCGATGAGGAAGATGGCGCAGCACCACAAGTTGGTGCCGGCCGGGCCCTGCAGTGAGACCGGCGGATACTCCGTCCATCCGGCGTCCGGTGCGCCGATGAGGAACGCGCTGAAGAGCAAGATGCCGGCGACCGGGAACATCCAGAACGCCGCGAGGTTCAGCCACGGAAACGCAACGTCGCGCGCGCCGATCTGCAGCGGCATCACGAAGTTGCCGAAGCCGCCGACCGCAAGAGCGGAATGATGACCATCCAGACCATGGCCGACCCGTGCATCGAGTACACCGCGTTGTAGGTTTCGTTGCCGAGGAAGGTTCCATTGTTGTGCAGCAGCTGAATGCGGATCAGTTCGGCCAGCAATCCGGCGAACACGAAGAACAGCATGCCCGTGATCATGTACTGGACGCCGATCACCTTGGCGTCGATCGAAAACACGTACCTCCGCACGAAGCTGCTCGGCTCCGGATGGATGTGATCGAGAACCGCGTGGGGTGCGGCGGTGGTCGTCGGCGTAGCGACTGCCATTGATGGGTTCTCCGTTACTTCTTGGAAAGACTGACGAGGTAGGCGGTGAGGTTGGCGACGTCTTTATTCGCGATTTGATTCATTTGCGCGCTCGGCATCACACCCATATCGCCTTGATAACCGTTCGTGATGATGTCGGCAATGTTCGTGGGCGTGACGTCCTTGCCGTTGACCAGCTTCGGATGCTCCTTGTCGTTGAAGAGCGCACCGAGGCCGGGTCCGACGATCTTCTCGCTGAACGGCCCCGTCGAATGGCAGGTCGAGCATCTCTGTCCGAACAGCTTCTGGCCGGCTTTGACGTCGCCCGCGCTGAGGGTCGCCGCGGCTCCCGGCGCCGATCCGCCGCCGCCGCCCGTATCCGCCGAACCGCCCTGGCGAGCGAACCACTTTGCAAAGTCTCGCTGGCTGTCGACAACCAGTATCGAGCGCATGGCGCTGTGCGCGACGCCGCAGAACTGCGTGCACTCGATCTCGTAGCGGCCGATTTTGGTCGGCGTGAAGCGCACGGTGTTGACGAGTCCCGGAACCATGTCTTGTTTGATGCGGACTTCTGGAATCCAAAAGCCGTGGATGACGTCGCGCGAGGTCACGTGCACCGTGACCGGCGTGTTGACGGGCAGGTGCATTTCGCCGGAAACGGGATTGGCCAGTTTCGGGTAGCGGTACTGGAACCCGAACTGGTACCCGATCGCCTCCATCGTCAGCACGTCGCCGGCCGTGTTGTAGATGTTGCTCAACAACTGCACCGAGACGATCGCCAGCCCGAGGATCAGCACGGTCGGAATGACCGTCCACCAGAACTCGAGCACCGGCTGATCGTGAATTTGGACGCCGATGGTGTTGGGCGGCGCGTTTTTCGGGCGCCGGAACACGATGCTGAAAAACACGATGTAACCGGCGACGTAAATGAACATGATCGAGCCGACGACCGCCAGCGCCTTGAACAGGATATCGGTCGGAACGGCGGTGTCGGCAGCTTGATCCAGACCCATCGGCGTCGGAACCACGATCCAGAAAATCGACGCGGCGATCGACAAGAGGCCGAGCACGACGGTGACGGGCCAAAAACCGGGGCCGAGATTGACAGATTTATGACGAACCGTTTGTGCCAAAACTACCTCAGGGTCGGTCGCAATGCGCGCGCCGGAGGCCTCTCCGCATGGTCGGCGACAACTTTAAATGCTAACGGCCGCGGTGCACGCGGTCGAGGACTTACGTCGCCTTTGCTCCGGCCGGCGTTGCGGCGACAAAGTTTCTTACCAAGACGTCCACGTTTGTAATTGCCGTTCCGACGACGACGGCGTCAGCACCGGCCGCGAAGGCGGCCGCGACGGCCGCCGCCGAGCCGACGCCGCCTTCGCAGACATTGAATGCAAGGCCGCGCATGGCGCGCACGAGCTCGAGCGCAGGAAGCGGCATACCGCGCGTTTCCTCCGTATAGCCGCAGAGCGTCGACGCGACGATGTGCGCGCCCGCCGCCGCGGCATGACGAGCGTCCGCCGCTTCCGCGCAATCCGCCATGGCCAAACGGCCGCGCGCGCTGATGCGCGCGATGATGCCGGCGTGCAGTACGCCGCCGGGCCTTGGCCGCAGCGTCGCATCGAACGCGACGGCGGCGGCACCGGCATCGAGCACTTCATCGATTTCGCGCGCCGTCGGCGTGATGTACGGTGCGAAGCCGGGATACGCGCGCTTCACCAGGCCGATGACGGGAACGCGGACCGCGCGGCACACCGCGTCGATCCGCGCGGCGCCTTCGATGCGGACGGCTGCGCCGCCGTTTCGTTCGGCGACGCGCGCCAACAGCGCGATCGTTTCCGGCGTATTGAGCAGGGACTCGGCTTCCGCTTGCACCGACACGATCAGTCCGCCGCGAATCCGGTCGAGCATTACGCCGGCGCGGTGATGCCGGCGTCGGCGAGGGCCAGCAAGGCCGCGCCCGCGGCCGGCTCGCGCGCCGGCTCGACGACCTGCGCGTTCGGCGCAATCTCGCGCACATGCGCGGTTGCGCGGTCGCGAACGTGCGCATTCGCCGTCATCCCGCCCGTAAACGCCACCGGCACCATCGCGGCGCCGGCCCCAAGCCGCTCGAGTGCGATCGCCGCGAGCGAGGCAAGCGCCCGGGCGGCATCCTCCACGAGTGCGTCCGCTTCAGCGTCGCCGAGCCGCGCCGCATCGAACACGACGCGCGCGAACGCTGCCAGCTGCGGCCGGTCGACCTCCTTGATGTAGAACGCACGCGCGAGCGCACGGAGGGTCGGACGGTCAAAGTACGCGAGCGCGGCATCGCCCAGGCCCGTCCGCCGGCCGCGGTCATCGAGCGCCATCGCATGCGCGAGCGCGGCACGCGCGAGGGCGAAGCTGCTTCCTTCGTCGCCGAACACATAGCCGTAGCCGCCGACGCGCACGGACCCGCCGGCGGCATCTTCGGCGTACGCCACCGAGCCGGTGCCCGCGATCACCACGACGGCCGGCCGGCGCGCGATCGCTCCGGCAAGCGCGATCGGCGCGTCGTGCACGAAACGCACGCGCGCACATTCGAAATCCGGCGCCGCGCCGTGCAAACGGCCGTCATAACCGCTCAAACCGGCAACGACCGCGTCCAGCCGCGTGCCGGCGTCCCATCCGCCGTCGGCCAGCGCGCGCGCTACGGCGGATTCGCACGCGTCGGCGCAGCGGCGCGAGTCCGCCGGCTCGTCGACGTGGTCGCTGGGCCCGGCGACGCCGCGGCCGACGATTTCCGCCGACTCGTTCATGACGACCGCCGTCGTGGACGACTGGCCGCCGTCGATGCCCGCGACGAGCACTACTGCGCGACCAACGCGCGCGCGTACGCATCCGCGGCCGCTTCGCGCCCCGCTCGCGAGCGAAGGCGCCGCACGTCGCCGGCGGCTTCGCGATGATGATAGATCTCGTGTGCGATAGCCGTGTCGACGAAGCGCTCCAGTTCGGCGGCATCGCCGTCGTGCGCGGCGCGAAATTCCGCGACCGCTCGTGCGTTGATACGAATGACGCGACCGCACGGATCGTACTCGGCGACCAGCGCGGCGGGACCCCAATCGCCGAGATCCTCGATTTCGACGCGCAAGCCCAGCGCCGCCGCGACCGCGCGCGCCTCAGGCATGCGCCGGCGCCGCCGGACGGCGCAGATCGACGCCGTCCGCAACGAGGCGCTCGCGCAAAACGCGCGGCTCGACGTCGCGCAGCCGGCTGGGCGCGCGCAGCGAAAGGGCAGCGGCCGTCCCGGCGGCTTGGCCTAGCGTCATCACCGTCGGCGTGAGCCGCGTCGACGCCAGCGCTTCGTGCGTCGTCGAGATGCAGCGGCCGGCCACGAGCAACCGCTCCACACGCGCCGGTACCAAGCACCGGTACGGAATCTCATACGTCGCCCCGTCGGCTAGCCGGTGCGTCGTTGTGCCGGCACCCGAAGGATTGTGAATGTCGATCGGGTACGCGCTGCGCGCCACGGCGTCCGGAAACGTTCGCGCTTCCAAGATATCGGCAGCGGTCAGCGTGTACGCGCCGACGATACGCCGCGATTCACGAATGCCGATTTGCACGGCGGTTGCCGCGATGCGCGCGTTCGCGAAGCCCGGGACGTGACCGCGGAAAAAGGCCAGCAGCTGCATCGTTTGCGCCCGCGCTTCGATTTCGGCGCGCGTGAGATCGTCGGGATCGAGCGGATCGATGTTCGTAACGCGCGTCATGTTGACGGTCACTTCATCCGGATACGGCGAGATGAAGAACGACACGAGTTCGCGCGGTATTTCGACGTCGCCGCGCGCCCGGGCGGCGTTCCACAGTTCGTACAATCCGGCGACAGCCGTAAGCGCCGCCGGCGTTCGCTCGTGCAATTTGAGCGACGTGCGCATTTCGTTCGGATGCGAGCGCACGTAGGCAGCGAGCGCGCTCACGTCGACGTGGCTCAACCGGAACATCAAGCTGGCGGGCTGCACGCGGCCGTGCGCATCGCCCTGCTGCACCGCGACGCCGGCGCTCGCCGCGACGAAGGCGTCGGCCGTCGCGTCGATGGTACGCTCGGCGCGGTATTCGCGGACGCCGCCGACTGTCGCGAATTGCGCGCCTTCGACGGCACCGCCGTTCGCGATTGCGCCCAGCACGTAGGCGTGCAGCAGCAGGTCCACGCCGCTCTCGCGCATCAGCGTGAAGAGCAGCGCCTTGTGCACTTCGGGATCGAACGGCGTGATCGTCGGGACGTAGTCGGACGCGTCCCGGATGTGTCCCGGCGAGCCGCCCAGCGCGACGAGCCGCTCGACGATTTCTTGCGCGATGCCGCCCACGACGCGCTCGCTGCCCGCGTGAAAGGTCATCCACGGCCCGACCATGGCGGCCGTCGCCGTTCCGCCGAGAAAGCCATAGCGCTCGACGAGCAGCGTGCGCGCGCCGACGCGTGCCGCCGCAAGCGCCGCAGCACACCCGGCGTTACCGCCTCCGACGACAAGGACATCGTACCGCTCGCGAGCCATCGGGTCGTCCTTCGCGATGGGATTGACGGGTTCTAGCAAAAGAGATGGGAGATGTTCACGAAGTCCGCGGATTTCTACGACGCCATCTATGCGGCACGCGGCAAAGACTACGCCGGCGAGGCGGCATGGCTGCGCGCCGCATATCGCACGGTCGGTCGCGGCCATGCGCGCCTGCTCGACGTCGCATGCGGGACGGGACGGCATCTTTCTCAGTTGCAGGGCGATTACGCCGTGGAAGGTTTCGACGCGGAGCCCGCGATGATCGCAATCGCACGCGAGCGGCTGCCCGGCGTGCCGCTGCACGTCGCGCGGATGCAGGATTTCGTCGTCGACGGACGGTTCTCGATCGTACAGTGCCTATTCAGTTCGATCGGTTACGTCGCGGACGAAACCGAATTGCGCGCGGCCATCGTACGCTTCGCGAACGTCCTCGAGCCGCGCGGCGTCCTTGTCATCGAGCCGTGGTTTCACCCCGAAGAATGGCGCGAAAACCATATTGACGCGGTGTACGTCGACGAGCCGCAGTTGAAAATTGCGCGGATCGGAAAGTCCGAGCGGTACGGCATGACGTCGGTACTCCGCTATGAATACCTGGTCGGCGAACCGATCGGTGTCTCGGGTTTCGCCGAATCGCACGCGCTGCAACTCTTCACCGACGCCCAGTACCGCGACGCGTTCGGGGCCGCCGGGCTCAGCGTGCGCACCGAACGCAGCGACCTGTTTTCGCGCGGTCTCTACGTCGGCACGAAGGGCTGAGCGGCAGCGCCGCACCGCAGTCAAAAAATGGTGTGCCGCGCAACTTCGAGCGCCGGCGCATTCAAGATCGCGTTGGGCGACCGCGCAATTGCAGCCGTTTGTATCGTGCTATCCGCGGCCAGCTTGACGAAGATCGTCACGTCGCCGCCGATCCCCGCTTTTTCAGTCTCAACGGGCACTTGCGGCGTCACGCTTGCGACGACGAAGCCCGGGACGTCGGGAGCGCGGCACGCCGCGTCCGGCCGTTCGATGGGCTGCGCGTCCGGTGCGGGCGTATCTTGCAGCTGCCGTCCGCCCGCGCGGACGGGAAGCGCCGGCGTCCAAGAGCGCGCGCGCGGAGCTCAGTCCTTTGCGAACGCGCCGCGCTGACGCATCAACTCGCGGTGCACTTCGGGATGTTTGCGGAACGCGGCCCGCCCGTGAATCCAAAAGCCGTTGTTCAGCATGAAGAGGTCGCCGACGGGAAGCGCAACAGTCGTTGTCGCCGCCGACCCTTCCATGGATGCCGAAAGGGCCTGCAGATACGCCGCTTCGGCGATCGTTTCCGGATACGCGAACTGATCGATGAAGCACAAGCACGGCCGGTCGTCGCGCTCGTAAAAGGTCGTGCGGCGTAGAACCGCGCCGACGTTTTTGCTGGCCGCCGGTTTGTAGGCGAACGGATGGCGCGCGAGCGGATGCTCGACGAACCGCGTCAGCTCGTCCCAATCGTCGAGATGCAAGAGCCGCGATTCGCCGCCGGCGGCGTGCCGCTCCGCGAACTTCATCAACAGAAGCCAGTCCGTCGTTTCGTCCACGAACGTGCCGTCCGTATGCAGCGTCAGCGTACGGTACGCTTGCCGCAGGTACGAATCGCTCGCGTCGGTATCCTGCACGATAAAGCGCGCGTAGTACGTGCCGGACATCGCGTCGTGATTTGCGGGTCCGACGAGATGGCTGACGGCCGTCGCCAACTTTACGTAATCGGCAGCCTCGGCGCTGACGTTTCCGGCACCGGTGGCAAACCCGCCGGACGCGCGGTCGCACAGAATCGCGCGGAGGGCGTCGCGCAATGGGGGCCCGGCGGCATCCGCCAGCGCGCGCGCCACGATGAAGCGCATGTACGGAACGTACTCGAGTTGCTGGACATCGATTGCGGCGCATGCGGCGAAGAACGCGCGCAGCGCCGTTTCGGCGAAATGCACGCGGTACAGCCGGTTATGAGCGGGATGCGCCGTAATGCGAAAACCACCGGATTCTTGGAAGAACCGCTTCTGCCGCGATTCGAGCGCGAGCGTCATTGGCGTATTCTACCGCGCGCGCCCCACCCTGTCCAATTCAGTCGGCGATCAGACCGATGGCACGGACGTTTATCAGATCGACCGTATCTTCGCCGCCGTCGTCGTCGATGTAGTCGAGCCGCGCCCGCAACGGATCGCCGTCGCCTGCGACCCGGATGTCGCGCGCGTACGCCGTGGGCGGATCGTCGCCGTCGATCACGATCGCGAAGCGGTTCTCGCGGTCGTGCTCGTCGAGAACATCGCCCAGCGTGGGATACCACCGCGCGACCTTCGCGCTCGGCACGTCGAACGGCGCCTGTGAAAGTTCGTAATCGCGAACGGCGGCCGGCTTCGATGAGTCACGCATGGCCGCCTGATACCCGTTTTCTTTCAAGCGGCGCGCGGCGCGGCGACGATTGCGACCGGCGCGGCGAGGTCGCAGCCGGCAAGTTCCTCAGCGGCGAGCGCAAGGGCCTGGCTCACGTCGGCCACGCCGCCGAAGTCGGCGATGCGCGCGCCGTACACCAGGCGAACGTCCGGAAGTGCGCGGCCGACGTCGCCGAAGCGTGTGAAGCGCTCGAATGCGGCCGCCAACACCGTATCGGCACCGCCGGCGGTGCCCGTCAGCACGTGCGCGCCGTAAACGATTGCGCGGACAACGCCGCGCTCGTCGATGACGCACGTCGCGCGGCCCGCGCGGCTTTCCGCTCCGGCATAGATCTCGAACGAGCCGGCTGCGGCGACGGACGTCGCGCGCTCAAGCCCGAGGTGCCGTGCGGCGATTGCCGCGCGCTCCGCTCCCTCGATGCGGCGGTGGCGCGTCGCACCCTCGACCAGCGCCGTCGCGCCGCTCGCAGTGGCGCGCACGCGATTGCGCGTGCGATCGATGTCGACGGCCACTTCGACGCGTTCCGGATCGGCGCCGGCCGCGACGGCCGCGTCGAGCGCTTCGCGGCGGATGCGCACGAGGTCCTCCGGCGAGGGATCCACGATGGTGCGTTCCACGACATCACGCACGAGCGCCAGCGCGACGCCGAGCGGTGAGATCACCTCGGCGTTGCGCGCGAGCCGAAACGGAAACCCCAGCGTCTCCGCGGCATGCGGAACGAGCGCGGCCGCACCGCCGCCGCCGCCGACGATCGCGACCGTGGCCGCGTCGAGCCGGTAATCGGCGATCAATTCGTCGATCGCCGCGCGCAATTTCGCGACCGACCGGTCGAGCACGTCGCGCGCCAGTGCATCGCCCGTCACGTGCAGGGCCTGCGCGATGCGCGCGAAGGCGGTGCGCGCCGCGGCGGCGTCACCGTACGCGAACGCGGTTTCCGGTACGATGCCGAGGGCGTTCGCGGCGCACGTCGGCGTCACCGCGATGCGGGTACCGTCCGTGGCGACCAGCGCCGCAATGCCGCTCTCGAGCGACAAGGCGGCCGCCTCGACGACGGCGTGCGGCGTGAACGCGGCGTAGCGCATGCCGGCAATGTGTGCGGAACGCGGTCCGACGTCGATCACACGGCCGCCGCCCACGCGCACTAGCGACCCGCCTGCGATGCCGAGCGTCCGCACGTCGAGAGTGCGCAGCAGCGTGCGATGTCCGCCGACGCGTGCCGGGCGCATTTGCGGCTCGCCGCGCTTGATGACGGAACAGTCGGCGCTCGTGCCGCCGACCTCGATGAAGATCCCGTCAGTGACGTTTTCGTGAAAGAGCGCACCGGCGATTCCCGCTGCGGGGCCCGAGAGCATCGTCAAGATCGGGCGGCGTTCGACTTCGTTCACGTCCATCACACCGCCGTCGCTGCGCATGATCATCAACGGCGCCGCGATGCGGGCAGCTTCGACCGCGCGGCGCGTAACCTGGGAGGTCCGCAGCATGCGCGGTAAGATTGCGGCATTGAGGGCTGCCGTGCGCGTTCGCGCGCGCAAGCCGTACATCGTCGAAACCTCGGAGCCGCTGGTCGCTGCGAGGCCCGACGCACGCGCCGCGCTGACAAACTCGGCTTCACGCTGCGGCGCATCGACCGCGAAGGCGTCGCTCGCCGCCGCCGCCTCCACGCCGTCCGCGCGCATGCGCGCGAGGATGCCCGCCGGCGGCGCGCCATCCGCCGCATCGTAATAGCGCGGCGCGAAGCGCGCGTCGCCGCCGAGCGGTATGGGCGCGAAGGCCATCGACCAGCGCGCAAACGCGTTGCCGAATCGAGCCACACCGACGCGCGCGACGTCGCCTTCGAGCAGCGCGTTCGTCGCCTGCGTCGTCGAGTGCGCGATGAACGCGATGCCGTCGGGCGCGATGCCGTTTTCGCCGAGTAAGCGCTGCAGCGCGGATACGATTCCGGCGGCGACGCCCTCGTGATGGTCGTGCGTCGTCGGCACTTTCACGAGTGCTACGAGTTCGCGCGTCGCCGCGTCGACGGCGACGGCGTCGGTGAAGGTGCCGCCGACGTCGATTCCAATCCGAATTTTCGCGGGATTAATGGAGGTCGGCACGCACGACGATCGTCCGCAGCGCCAGGCGGATAGACCCGCCCGCAGCATGCCGGTCGAAGAGCGCATCGGCCTCGCGATGCATCGCCTGGGACGCGTCGCCGGCGTGTGGAAGATACGACGAGCTCTTGATGCGCGTATGCAACCCGGCGCGGTCGAGCACGTGCGCATTCGGGAATTCACGTTCCTCGATCGCGCCGCCGAGCCGGCGAAACGTCTGCAAGCTCGCGGCGCGCCGCTCCTCGGTGTCGTCGACGGCGTAACGCCGCACCAAGTCGCCGAAGTCGCGTGCGGGCGCGTCGCGCTCGTCCCGCTCGTTCAGCACGACGCACGCGCGGCCTTTCGGGCGGAGAATCCGGCGAATTTCGGCGACGGCGGATTCCGGCTCAAACCAGTGAAACGCCTGGAACATCGTCACGAGGTCGACGGATTCGTCGGGCAGGCCCGTGCGTTCACCGGTCGCGTCGACGAAGCGTACGCGCTCGTGCGGCGCCGCCTTGCCGCGCATCGCGGCATTGGGTTCCACCGCGATGACGTGCGCGCCGCGCGCGGCGAGCAGGCGCGACGAGATTCCGGTTCCGGCGCCGAGGTCGGCGGCCACGACCGGAAAGGTCAATTTCGCGAGGATGAAATCGAGCGCGTCGGTTCCATAGTCCGGCCGGCTCGCGGCGTACGCCGTCGCACGTCCGGAGAAACGCGCATCGAAACTCAACGCAGCGCCTGGGCGAGCTCGTCGTACAAGTACGTCATCGTTTCGATTCCGCCGTAGAACTGGCGCAGCGAGAACCGCTCGTTCGGCGCATGGATCGCGTCGTCGGGCAGGCCGACGCCGATCAGCACCTGCGGCAGCTTCAAGATACGGTCGAACGACGACACCGGACCGATCGTGCCGCCCGTTCCGATGAAGACCGGCGGTTTCCCGAAGCCCAATTCCATGGCGCGCGCGGCGGCCGCGACGGCAGGATGATCGCGCGACGTCTCGACCGCGCGCACGTCGCCGTGCGCTTCTATTTCGACCCGCACGCCGCGCGGCGTCATCCGCTTGATGTGCGCGGTGACCGCAGCCTTGACCGCCGCGGGGTCTTGATGCGGTACCAGGCGCGCGGAAATCTTCGCGTGTGCGAAGCTCGGCACGATCGTTTTGGAGCCGGGACCTTGATAGCCGCCGTAGATGCCGTTGATCTCGAGCGTCGGACGCATCCACATGCGCTCCAGCGGCAGGCGGGCGCTCTCGCCCGCAAGTTCCGGAACACCGAGCGACTGCGCTTCTTTAGCGGGGTCGAAAGGCAACTGCGCGAGCTCCGCGCGTTCGTGCGGACTGAGCTCACGCACGCCGTCGTAAAAGCCGGCCACCGTAACGCGCCCATGATGGTCTTTCAGGCCGGCAAGAATGGCGGCGAGCGCTTCGATCGGGTTCTTGAGGATGCCGCCGTAATAGCCCGAATGCAAGTCGCTCGCCGGGCCGTTCACGCGCACTTCCCAGTGAACGAGACCGCGCAGCGACACCGTGAGCGACGGCACGTCTTCCGCAAACACCGCCGTATCCGAGATGACGGCGACGTCGCACGCGAGCTTCGTGCGGTTGCGCGCGAGAAAGGCCTCAAAGCTCGGCGACCCGATTTCTTCTTCGCCTTCGACGACGACCTTGACGTTGAGCGGCAGACGTTTCGTAACGCGCAAGTGCGCCTCAATCGCCGCCAAGTGCATGAGCACTTGCCCCTTGTCGTCGACGGCGCCGCGGCCGTAGATGTAGCCGTCGCGGATCGTCCCGTCGAACGGCGGGGTCGTCCACAACTCGAACGGATCGGCGGGCTGTACGTCGTGATGACCGTAAATCAGGATCGTCGGCGCGCCCGGTGCTCCGAGCCACGCGCCGTAGGCGACCGGGAGGCCGTCGGTCTCAAGGACCTCCGCTTCGCTCAAGCCGGCTGCGCGCATGCGCGCGACGACCGCCTCAGCCGAGCTGCGGACATCGGGATGACGAGCCGGATCGGCCGACACCGACGGGTTCGCAATCCACGTCTTGAGTTCGTCGAGAAACCGGTCCCGATTGTCGCGAACGTAGCCGACGACGGCATCGGCATGCGGAGCGAGCATGCCTGGCCATTCGGCGGTGCAGGTCCCGAACGCTTCGTTCCGCTCGTCCATCCGCTACGGTTGATACGGCGCGCTGAGCGTCACGTCGACGAGCGGGCCGCCCACGCCGCCCCGCTCCACTTGGAAACTGTGCGGCTTCCCGTCGTACGCGCGCAGCTGCGTCTGATACGTGCCGTACTCCCACCAAAAACGTCCGTCGACTTTGTCGACAACGTCGTTGCTCCGCAAGCCGGCGACGTAGGCGGGGCCGCCGGGCCGCACGAGCGCGCGCATGTAGCCGTCGCTCGGTTTGAAAAGCACGTAGAAATAGGTCGGCGCCGCGCTTTCCGGATCGAGCGCGAGACCGCGCTCGAAGACGTTGCGCGCGAAGGCCGGATGTTCGTGCGTCCACACCCGGACGCGGAACAGCGCGTCGAGCGCCAGCCGCTGGAGATCCGTCCCTTGGCGGTGCCATTGATCGACGCTCCAGCCCGCGCAATCCAGCAATTCCACGCCGACGTCGCTCAGAGCGGCGCCGGCATCGGTGAGGCTCACGCGCAGCACCGCCGCGTAGGTTTTCGCATGGCAATCCGTCGCCGCGGGGTCTTCGCGAATGACGACGGCGCGATACCCGTGCCACCCGCGCGCGATTTCGCGTTCGATTTCGCCGGCTGCTGCGGCGGCGGCGCCGTCCGCGGGCCACACCGCGACGGTGCGGGCGGCGGCGGGCGGTGCGGTCAAACCGGGCGCTTCCGCGGCGTCCGCGCGTTCGGCCAGGGCGAACCCGGAAACACCGAAGAGTCGCGCACCGAAAAGCACGACGGCGGCCGCGGCGAGCGTCGCCACCGCCACCTGATAGGGCAGCGTCAAGCGCGTGATACGGTCGACGGCGACCCCCGTGAAATTCGCTATCCAGACGTTTTGCGTGTTCGTCGGATCGCACACGTTCTGCACTTGCACCACCGCCATGACCGCGGCCACCAGAAACGCCGCGGGCAGCGCGTGCAGCGTGGCCAGCACCGTGAATACCCCGATCCCCACGCCGTAGATGTTGAGCGGACCGCGGTAGAGCGCGAGCGGGCTCATCAGTCCGAATACGACGACGTATGCGAACGGCGTCCGCGGCGCGATCGCGGCGATGAGCGGCGCAACCGCGGCCGCGACCGCAGGCAGCCGCGCGGCAAAGAGCAACATGCCGATCCCGAGCATGAGGATCAGCGCAGGCGCGACGTCTTCGAGCCCTCGTATCCACGCGGCGACCAGCGTTTGCGCGAGATCGCGCGGGCGCGTGAGGAGCACGCCGAAAATCGCTGCGAGAGCAAACGCGATCGTCGGGTCGACGTTCAATCCTTTGTAGATGACGACCGGCAAGACCGGGGTCAGCAGCGCGACCGGATGCACCGTCTTGCGCGGCGGCGCACCGGCGATCGCAAACGTCGCATAGTCGCGCGTTATGCGGGTGCGTACGAGGGCGTAAGCAACGATGATCGCCGCCTGAAGCGCCGCAAGCACGTAGATGTACCCGCCGAAAACGCTCGGGCCGACGTTAAAGAGCTGACCGTAGAACTTCCATTGCGCCAAATTGAAGATGTAGCCGAGCCCGAAGGCCATCAGGAACAGCGTCGCGGCCGTCGTTCGCGGCACGCCGACGGTCATCATCACGGGCAACACGATCGTGCCGATCATGATGATGGCGCCGAGCCCGGTGACCGACGTGAAGAGCAGCGCCACGGCGGCGCATACGATCAGTGCAAGCACCATCGGACGGTCACCGCCGAATTCCGCCGCGAACGTCACGATCGTTTCGGCGATTCCGGTCGACAGCACGACGCGGCTGAGCAGTGCGCCGAAAATCAGGGTCGCGATGGTTGGCGCGAGCTGCACGGCCCCCTTTGCGAAGATGTCGCCGACCCCGGACCAGCCGGCGCCGGCGATCGCGCCGATCGCGACCGCCATGATCGGAACGGCCAGGAGCGCGGGCAACTTGCGCGCGATCATCAAGCCTGCCAAGACGAGAAACACCGCGACGATCGCCACGCCGCTCACTTCGGCAAGCCCAACGCATCCTCGAACGGCGGCAGCACGCCGCCGCGCAGATACGACTCGCGCGCCGCCGCGTTCAGCCGGTCGGCGTAGGTCACCGCGCGTTCAGCAGCGAGCCGATAGCGCACGCGGACGCGGTCCCCGCCGGCCGGCCGGCTCTCGTACGCCCACGCGCGCGCGTACAGCGGCTCCAGCGCCGTCATCTCGTCGCGCAACTCCCAGCAAAAATACTTCGCGACGTTGAGCCCGCGGTACACGACGTCGTCGGAATGCGCCGCTGCGTGCGTGCGCGCGTCGTCGTAGTATTCGCGCACTTCCTTGCCGATCTGGAAGCGGCGGCCGAGCGTGTCGTAGCGCAGCGCGGCAAGCCGCATCACGCGCGCCGCCTGTGCGTGCAGCGGCGGCCCGTCCGCCGCAAGATGCGCCATCACATCCTCCGCTCGCCGCCGCATGCTGCCGATATCGACGCTCGCCATGCGCGCCTGGATGCGTGCATCGAACGGATCGCTCCAAAACAGATAATTGGGCGGATCGCCCGCGGGCTTCGTTTTCAGCATCGCTCGAATCGCTTCCAGAGCGTCCAAGTCCGCGCCGAACCGCGCGTCGTCCGTTCCGAAAAACGCCCGGGCAAATGTCGCGTGCCACCCGGCGCGGTCGACCGGCTCGCGCTGCCACGCGGAGGCGGCCGCGAACGCAACGGGACTCCAGGTGGCCTCGAAGAGCGACTCACCGTCGTCGTGCCAGACGGTATCGAACATGCCGAGGACGTGCGCGTTTTTACCGTCGGCGACGAACTGCGCCGCATTGGCATATGCGGTAGCGAGGTCGGCATATATCTCGTTCCAGTTGTTCGCGCCCGGCGAAATCAATTGCTCGAACCCCGCCGCCGCGATCGTGTCGATGTACTTCGCGAACGACGCCTCTGCGCCGTAATGAAAGGTGACCACGACCGTACTCCTCGGCAGCAGCGCCAGCACCGCGGGCGTTTGCTGAATCGCGTCGTCCCAGATCATGGGGCGGGCGCCGCCGGCTCGCACGACCGCGGCGAGCCGGTTGACGTGATCGGCAAACACTTGAGGCGTGCGCGGCGTTCGGCCGCGTCCCAGATCGAGCGGCTCGTCGGCGCCGAGATGAAAGAACGGCGGACGCGCCGCAGCGAGTTCCGCCCGCAGCAGCGGCTCGAGGTATCCATAGGTCGCGGGATCGCTTTCCGCGAGCAGGTATCCGTGCGGCAATTCCGCGAGCGGCGCGAGCTGTTCGTATTTGAGCGTTTCGTGCATGTGCGCGAACGTCTGCTGCTCGGGAATCAGGGTGATGTGAAAGCGGCGCGCATACGCGGCGAGCTCGCGCAATTCGCGAGGCGTCAACGCGTCCGGAAACGCCACGTACGGATGCGCCGGATCCAAAAACACGTGTTCCATGTACGGCGACCAGCCGTTGATCTTGAATCCGGCAAGCGTTCGAATCCGCTCCTTGAAATAGCGCATGGTCGGGAACGGGCCGCGCGAAATGTCGTCGGAAACGACGCGCCATCGCAACGCCGGCGCGTCTGCGACGGCCACGCACGGCAACATCCAGCCGCCGGCTGCGCGCTGCGGCAGCTGTGCGAGCGTTGCAAGTGCGTTAAACGCGCCGTCCGCATCGGCCGCCGAAATCTCGATCGACGCGCCGTCGATGCGCAGTGTGTAGCCTTGCGCGGCCGGCGCGTGGGTACCGCGGGCGGTGCGCGATATGCGAACCTGCGCCGGCGCCGCGCGAAGCGGCGGCGGAATGCCGAGCGCCCTCCACCGTTCGCGCACGATCTCGAAGCCGCCGGGATCGGTGTTTGCCGACAGACGCAGCGGCGACCGCAGCGCAAAACCGCCGGAAGGGCACGGCAGCGCGTGCATGGCCGCGGGCGCCGGCACGAGTGCGGCCGGCGCCGCGCGGGCAGCGCCGGCGCCCGCACACAATGCGAGCGCGCACGGTACGAGGCAGCGCACCACGGTCATTACGCTGCGCTTCAACCTCTTTCCAGGGCTTCCCCACGTGCGCGTTCCGGCGCGATCAGCGCGGCCCGGCCTGGATCGCAAATCGGGCGCGACCAGCGGCAGGCGCGCGCGCAGCACGCAACCGCGAGCGCGATGCCGGCCAGCGCGAGCACGGCCACCACACGCGGCCCGTGTTCACGAACTCGCGCATGTTCGTAAGCACGACGAGGATGACGTTCGCGGTGTAGACGTGTGCGAGCGGCGGGCGGCGCACGTTTCACCGTTCCCAAAAGGACGCGCTCACCACGGCCACAGAAGGCGGCGGCATGGCGTTGACGGCTATCGACTGGGGCGTGATCGCCGCTTTTTTTGCGATCAACGTGGCCATCGGCCTGTACTACGCCCGGCGCACCGGAAAAAACGTCAGCGAATACTTTCTCTCCGGCCGCAGCGCGCCGTGGTGGCTGGCGGGAACCTCGATGGTCGCGACAACGTTTGCGGTGGATACGCCGCTTGCCGTCACGGGATTCGTGCACGATAACGGCATCGCGGGCAACTGGCTGTGGTGGAACCTCGCCGCCAGCGGTTGCCTCACGGTATTTTTCTTCGCCGCGTTGTGGCGGCGCTCCGGCGTGCTGACCGACGTCGAGTTCATCGAACTGCGCTACGGCGGCACGGCGGCGACGGCCCTGCGCGGCGTGCGCGCGGTGTACCAAGGCGTCATCGTCAACACCATCATCATGGGCTGGGTCAATCTCGCCATGGCGAAGGTGCTCTCCCTCACGCTGCACGTCGATAAGAGCGCCGCGATCCTCGTCTGTCTCGCGCTGACCGCCGTGTACGTCACGATCGGCGGCTTGTGGTCCGTCCTCGTCACCGACTTGCTGCAATTCGTCGTCAAGATGACGATGGCCGTTGTCCTCGCCGTAGTCGCCGTAGCGGCCGTCGGCGGCATCGGCACCTTGAAAGCCAAGCTCGCCCTGATCGACGCACAGCATCACGCGGGCACGGGCGGTTCGATTCTCGCCTTTTTTCCGTCGAACGATTCGGCGTGGATGCCGCTCACCACGTTTCTCGTGTTCGTGGGCGTCGCGTGGTGGGCGTCGTCGTACCCGGGCGCGGAACCCGGCGGCGGCAGCTACGTCGCCCAGCGCATTTTCGCGGCGAAGTCGGAGCGCGATTCGGTGCTCGCCACCCTTTTCTTCAACGTGGCGCATTACGCGCTTCGGCCCTGGCCGTGGATCCTCGTGGCGCTCGCCGCCGTCGTCCTCTATCCCGCCGGAGTGCGCGGCGCCGACGGCAGGATCGACGCGGAGCTCGGCTACGTGCAGACGTTAATCGATTATCTCCCCGTCTGGCTGCGCGGTCTGATGATGGCCGGCTTTCTCGCCGCGTACATGTCGACCATCGGAACGCATCTCAACCTCGGCGCGTCCTACTTCACGAACGACTTGTATCGCCGCTTCGTGAACGCGCATGCCACCGAACGTCATTACGTCGCGGTCTCGCGCGTGATGACGATCGCGTGCATGGTGCTCGCCGTCGTCGTCACCCAGTTCATGACCTCCGTGGGCGAAGCGTGGAAGTACATGCTCACGCTGACCGCCGGGGTCGGTCTCGTCATGATCCTGCGCTGGTACTGGTGGCGGATCAGCGCGTGGAGCGAAATCGCCGCACTGGCCGCATCGTTCATCGTCGGCTCGTCGCTCTATATCTTCAACGTGGTGCCGGGCGACGATCCGAACGCGACGGCGAAACGGCTCCTCATCACGGTCGCGTGCACGACGGTCGCGTGGCTCGCCGTCACGTTCGCGACGAAGCCCGAGACGGACGCGGTGCTGGTGCGCTTCTACGAGCGCGTTCAGCCGAGCGGCGCGGGATGGAAGCGCATCGCGGGCCTAGCGACGGCCGCGTCACCGGCCGATCCGCTGCGGATCGCGCTCGTCGACTGGATCGCGGCGCTCGGGCTGGTGTACGGCGCGTTGTTCGGCATCGGTAAACTCGTCCTCGGCGATGCCGGACCGGCCGCGGCTTGGCTGGCACTCGCGGCGGTGTGTCTTGCGACGATTTTACGGAGTTTGCGCAGCGTGGTTCGGCCCGCGGCGGCGGTCGCGGCGTTGTGCGCGTTGTTTCTGCCGCGTTAACGGAGCGGGGCGGTCGAAATGGCGCCGAACCGCGCCTCGAAAAGCGATGCAAGTTCGCCGAGATAAGCCGGCAGCTGCGCTGCATCGACGGAATCCGCACGGTCGGCCGCCTCGATCAACGCGCCGTCCATGTCGTGAATGCGGTCGACGATCTGGTTGTCGGTGAACGTTCCGTGATCGACGGCGCGAATCAAGCGCTGATCCGAGAACTCGCAGCGTATCAGAACGCGATCGAGCTGCTCGGCGAGGCCGTCATCGAGACGCACGCGCTCGCGTAAGCGCGCGAGCGCCTCCCCGACGTACGCGCGCACCTGCTTGTCGACGAGATGCCGCGCGTCTTGATCGCGATAATCCGCATATGACGGCAGTTTCCGACGGATCGACTCCAGGGCATTCATAGGACCCCGAGGATACGACGGCGCAGGGGGTCCTCCTATGAGTCCTCTGGCAGTTGCGGCCGGCATACTGCTGCTGGCGGCGATCGTCGGTCTCAGCCTAACGCTGCGCCGGTACGGCGAACAGCGCCTCGAAGTGGACCGCGTTCGATCGCTTTTCTCGCGCTACGTCGCGCCGCCGATCGTCGAGGAATTGCTGCGCCGTAAAGATGCGCGGCTCTATACCGGACGCTCGATGCACGCCACCGTGCTCGTATGCCGCATCTGGAACTTTCCTGGATTCGCGGAAGCGCTCACGCCCGAGGAAACGCTGCGCTATCTGAACGAATTCTTCGTGTTGGCCGGGACGTCGATCCAGAAGCATCGCGGCATGATCGACAAGTTTCTCAGCGACGGCATCATCGGCGTCTTCGGCGTGCCGCTGGAGGACACGTTTCAGGAAGAGCACGCGCTGCGCGCGGCATTGGACATCGTCCGGCTGGTCGACGCCATGGACAAACGCTGGCACGCGCAAGGCCGCCGCTCGATTCAAGTGGGCATCGGCATAAATTCGGGCGACGTCATCGCCGGCGATGCGGGCTTCAACGAGCGCCGCGAGTTCACAGTCGTCGGACCCGAGACGCTGTTCGCCGAACGGCTGCAGGAAGCGACGATCGACCTCAACGCCTTCATCGTCGCGTCCGCGGCCACGTGCGACGTCGTGCGCGACGTCTTCACGCTCGTGCCGATCAAGGGTCATCCACTGCGCGGTATGAAGCGGCTCGCGGACGCCTTCATCGTGCGCGGCCTGCGGCGCGGCGGCCGCGACACGTTGACGCTGCCGGAGCGTGACGCGTTCGCCGAGACGCGCATCGAAGCGCCTCCGCCGGCGCCGCCCGCGCCCGCGCCGAAAACCGTTGCTGCGCCGGCGCCCTTCGAGCGCACCGAGAGCGCCCGCGCGCGCGCGGAGGACCTGCCCGAATTGCGCATTGCGCGCTTCGCCGCAAACGACGACGAACCGATCCTCCCCGATCCGCCGCCGCCGCGGGCTACGTACGAAGACGCCGGCGGGCCGCCGATCCAACTACCGCCGTAGCGGCAGACGCACGAGCACGCGTTCGACGAGCGCACCTTGGACCACCAGCGTCACAAAGACGATCGCGAACGTGGCATCGATGATTTGCGCGCGGTACGGAAACGTCGCGGGAAGGCCCAGTGCGAGAGCGAGGGAAAGCGCGCCGCGCATTCCGGATAAGAACGTGACGGTGCGCCATGCGGCATGACGCTTGCCGACGCCCGCGAGCGGCAGCATCACGTACGATAGGATCGCCCGGCTCGCGAACACGCACACGAGCGCCACGATGACGAGCGCCGGTTCGTGCAGGATGCGCGGCAGTTGTATCACGAGACCGGTCGACAGAAACACGAGGGCGTTGGCGATGAAGGCAATCGCCTCCCAGAAACGGTCGACTTCCTCGACGCCTTGCGCCGTCAGTGCTTCGCGGCTACGCGCGCGGAAGGTAACGGCGGCCGCGGCCGTAGCGAAGACGCCCGATAGCCCGAGCGCCGTCGCGGCGCCGAACGACGCGTACGCGAGCACGACCGTTCCGGCGAGCTCGGTCGCGCGGTCCTCCGCGAAGCGAATTGCGAAGCCGATGACGACCGCGGCGATGATCCCGAGTGCGATGCCGCCCGCCACCGCCACGACGGCGTGCAGCGCCGCGCCCGCGTACGCGACACCGGCCGGGCCCGCCGCGAACTCCAAGCCGAGTCCGTAGAGTACGAGCGCGATGCCGTCGTTTGCGATCGATTCGCCTTCGACAATAGTCTGGAGGTCGACGGGAATGCGCAAGCTGCGAAAGATGGCGATCACGGCGACGGGATCGGTCGCGGACACCACGGCGCCCAGCATGAACGCAGCCACGAGCGGCAGCAACTTCGCCGCGGCCACGCCCCCGGCGACGACGAGCGTCGTCACGATGACGCCGGGAACTGCGAGCATGGCAACCGCGACTGCGGTGCGCCGCAAGGCGCCGATGTCGACGTTCCACGAGCCCTCGAAAATGAGCGGCGGCAAATACACGAAGAGCAGCGTGGCGCCGAACGCGAACGGAACGGCGATCGGTCCGAACGGCGGAAAGAACAGACCGACAGCGACGAAGGCGACCGCCGCGGGAACGCGCAAGCGCCGTGCGAATACGGCGACGACGACGGCAACGGCGAGCAGCGCGACGAACGCCGCAGTGCCTGAGGCAATGTTGCCGGGTGTCGCCGGATTCATGGAACGGCCGCAGGCAGCACGTCGGAAGCGCCCGCGCGGATAGAGAGATCTACACGCTCGCTGACGACCGTCGCCTGGGGGTTGATTTCAACCACGAACGCGCGCGGCGCATACCGCGTCGCGAGCAAAGCCGCTGGGTTGACGAGGGCCGACGTACCGACCACGAGCACCAAATCGGCCCGCGCCGCCGCTTCCACGGCGCGCGCCCACACGCCGGACGGCAGCGCTTCGCCGAACCACACGATGTCGGGCCGCCAGCGGCCGCCGCACGCGTGCTCGATCTGGTCGAGCGGCAACGGCTCCTCGAGCGACCTGCGCAGCGCGCAGCCCGTGCACCGCGCTTCGCGCAATTGGCCGTGCAGTTCCAAAACGTTGCGCGACCCCGCGCGCAGGTGCAGGGAGTCGACGTTTTGCGTCGCGAGCGTAAAGTCGGGCACCGCGCGCTCGAGAGCGGCGAGCGCCGCATGGGCGGGCGACGGTACCGCTCCGCGATGCGCTTGGCGGCGCTCGCTGTACCACGTCCAGACCAAACGCGGGTCGCGGTCAAAGCCCTCGGGCGAAGCCAAATCCTCCACGCGGTGGGTGCGCCAAAGGCCGCCGGCACCCCGAAACGTCGGCAAGCCGCTTTCCGCGGATATGCCCGCACCGGTCAGCACGAATAGCGAGGCCGAACCCGCAATACGAGCGCGCAGTTCTTCCGTTTGCGCCGGTCTCACGGCAACGCCGGCATTTCGTTTCGCCCCACGCCATCCGAAGCGAGCGGGGAAGCGTTATCGGACCGAGGGCTAAGCACGGCCTGCGCGAACCCCGGCCACGTGGATGACGGCGCACGGCTCATGGAACGCTTGCGCCAGCGGGATGCCGCTGCGTTCGAGTCGCTGTATGATGCCTACCATCGGCTCGTTTTCGGAATCGCGTTGCGGATGCTGGGTGAAGCAACGATGGCGGAAGACCTGACGCAATCCGTATTTCTCAAACTCTGGACAGCTCCGGATGCGTTCCGGGAGGGTAACTTTTCCGCGTGGCTCGCACGCGTCACGCGCAACCGCGCGCTGGACGCGCTGCGGAGCCGCTCGCTGCACGCGGCGGCCGACATTCCCGCCGATATCGCCGTTGAAGGTTCCGTTGACGACATGGTTTTTTCGCGGCTCGATTCGCAGATCGTCCGCAGCGCACTCGCCGAACTCCCCGAAGAACAACGCGTCCCCATCGAAATGGGCTTCTTCGCCGGAATTACCCACGAGCAGATCGCGCAGCGTACCGGCGTGCCGCTCGGAACGATCAAGACGCGCATCCGTTCAGGCTTGCGCCGCTTGCGCGGCGACTTGACGACGGCGGTGTCGCGATGAACGGGCGCGGCGATCGCGAGGCGATGTTGGACATGGTAGCGGCCTACTCGCTCGGCGTCTTGCCGCCTGCCGAACACCGTCTCGTGGCGGCTCTGCTGCTGCACGACGACGACGCGCGCGCGGAATTTGCCGCGTTGCGTCCGGTCGCGGATGCGGTGGGACTCGCTGCCGAAGAGCCGGTGGACAGCGCGCGCGCGGCGCGCATGAAGCAGCGTCTCATGGCAACGGTTCGCGCGCAGGCCGCAACGCCGCAGCGCGCCGCGGCCGGTCCGCGCGTCGCGGGTCTGTGGGCGAGCGGGCTCGCGGCCGCCGCCGCAGTCGTGTTCGCGCTCGTCAGCACGATCCAAAACTTCTCGCTGCGCAGCGATCTCGCGAACGCGAACCGCCGCGCCGGCGCGTTGCAAGCGCAGCTTGCGACGAACGAACGCGTCCGGAGCCGCGACCGTCAAATGGTCGCCGATCTCGTTGCCGCCGATGCTCAACGCTTCGCGGTGCCCGGCGGCGATGTCGTGCGGCACGGCGACCGTGTGTATCTCGTTATGAAGAAATTGCCCGGGCTCCCGCGCGGCAAGGTGTATCAGGCTTGGACGCTCGCGAAAGGTGCCAAATCCGTTGCGCCCAGCGTCACGTTCGTGCCGAATACCGGCGGCGTTGCGGTAGTTGCGCTGCCGGAAAACGCGCAGTCGCTAAGCGCGGTAGCCGTCAGTGTCGAGCCGGAAGGCGGCAGCAAAGCGCCCACCTCGAAGCCGAACTTCGTCCGGCCGTTGTCCTGACCACGCCGAGGCCGATCTGCTCGAAACCCTGACGCGCACGACGCGACGGGACGCGCTGGCGTATCTCGCGCGGCGTCCGTACGAAAATGTTTTTATGCAGTGGGTGCTGGGGGGCGGCCACGGCCCGAACGCACCGGATCAATTCGTGCTGCACCGCGCGCGCGACGGCCGTTTGACGGGCGTGATGTATGTTGGCATGCAAGCGGTGCTCGCCGCCGACGACGATCCGGCCGTCGACGCCTTTGCCGTCGAATTGCGCCGTCATCCGCACATGCGCAGCTTCGTCGGACCGGCGCATGTCGTCGAGCGGTTATGGGAAGACGTCAAGACGTGGCATCCCGCACCGGCGTTGCGGCGGCCGCATCAGCCGCTCTACGCGCTGCAGCGCAACGCGCTGCGCCCGGCCGCCGACGTGCCCGTCCGCCCCGCGACGCTCGCTGATGCGGAGATCGTGATCGAGAATTCCGCGGAAATGATGTTGGGTGAGCTCGGATACGATCCGCGCGAGAATCGCCTCGGATTCGCGGCCGGTGTTCGACGGGCGATCGTGCTCGGCAGCTGGTGGGTTTGGATCGCCGGCGGCGCATTGCGCTTCCAATGCAACATCGGTTCGCACACGCGCGCCACCGCGCAGATTCAAGGCGTCTGGACGCCGCCCGCGGCGCGCAAGCAAGGTTTCGCCACGGCGGCGTTCAGCGCCGTCGCACGGCGTCTGCTCGAAACGCACGCCACGCTGTCGCTGTACGTCAACGATTTCAATGCGGACGCGATCGCGCTGTACGAGCGGCTCGGTTTCGTCTGTGTGGGCGAGCTCGCCACGTTGATCTTCTAATGTCCGGCGTGCGTTTGACGGGCGGCCGCATCGCGGATCTCGCCGCGATCGCGCTCGCGGTCGCGCTGCAGCGCGCGCCGATCCCGCGCGCCTGGATCGAGAACGACTATGCGAACGGCACGTACGCGACGCTCGCGCGCACGCTCGTCCCGCTTTCAAACCGGGTGCCGTTTGCGATCGGCGACGTGCTCGTCGCGGGCATCGCCGCGGCGCTCGCGGCGTATTGGATCGCGAACATGCGGCGCGCGCGCGCCCGGCGCTGGCGCACGGCGGGGCTGCTGCTTCTGCGGACCGCCGGAATCGCCGCCGCCGCCGCCATTTGGTTCGACGCGGCATGGGCGCTCAATTATCGGCGGGATCCGGTGATTCACCGCGTCGCATACGACGGGGCGCGCGTCACGGCGAAGACGGTATCCACATTCAGCCGCCGCATCGTCGAAGATCTCAATCGCACCGCGCCGCTGGCACACGCCGAACGCGAATCGAGCGCGCAAATGGAAGCGGCCCTTGCGCGCGCCTTCGCCCCTGTTGCGAGCCGCCTCGGGGACCGGTGGCCGGTCGCGGTATCGCGCCCGAAAGCGACGGTCTTCCAATTCTGGTTCGCGGCGGCGGGCGTCGGGGGCCAGTGGGATCCGTTCGCCTACGAGACAATCGTTAACGCGGAATTTCTGCCGTTCGAGCTGCCGTTCGCGCTCGCACACGAATGGGGGCACGTCGCAGGTTTCGGCGACGAAAGCGACGCGAATCTCATCGGCGCATTGACGTGCCTGCGCTCGAGCGATCCGCTGGTGCATTATTCCGGGCTGTTCTGGTCGTACGGCTTTCTGCCCGAGAACGACCGGCAAGCCCTCAAAGTATCGCCGCTCGTGTACGCCGATCTCGTCGCGTCGCGTGACCGGTTCTTGCGACACTACAACAAGAACGTCTTTGCATTCCAATGGTTCGCATACGACAAGTATTTGCGCGCAAACCGCGTCCCTGCCGGGGTCGCGAGCTACAGCCTGTTCGTGCGCGTGCTGGTGGGAACGCCCCTCGACCGCGACGGACTGCCGCTCCCGCGCGGCATGAAGGCTAGGGCCCCCCGAGCGCCGGGCTGAGACGCCGCGCGTTTGCACCGAATATTCCGGCCAATGCCGCGTCGCTCAGACCGAGCGCTTCGAGCGAACGCCGGTCGTCGGCGTACGCGTACGGAATGTTGGGATAATCGCTGCCGTAGACGATGCAGCGGCCGGCGCGCTCGAGATCGGCGGCGGTCGCAACGGTCCGAAGGTCCTTCGACGTGAACGCCATCGTCGTATCGAGAAAGAGATTGGGATAGCGCGCGGTCAGCGCGATGTACGCGAGCGTGTCGGGCACGCCCATGTGCGCCACCACCATGCGCAGGCGCGGATGCCGCTCCAGCACCTCGCTCACGCGGCCCGGACCGTCGTTGGTGTCCTGGATCCAGGGGATGGCGCCGATGTGCGCCAGCACGAAACCCTCCGCCTCGACGACCGACTCGAATACGGCATCGAAGCGCCGATCGTCGACGGCGAGCCGTTGCACGTTCTCGTGAATCTTGAGCCCGATGCAGCCGGCCTCGAACGCGCGGCGCGCGTCTCGCGCGTACGACGGGTCGTCGAGATGAACGGTCGCGAGGGGTAAACCGTACCCGTCGAGCTGGCGCGACGTCGCGGCAAGCCACGCGTTCAACTCTTGCGCCATGCCGGGTTTGTGCGCGTAACTGCAAAACACGAAACGGCTCACGCCCGCTCCGCGAAGCGCGGCCGCAACCGCGTGCGGATCGGACGCATGTTCCAGCTTCCAGTCGCTATTGTCCGCAAACCACCGGCGGATTGCGGCGAACAGGCGCGGGGGATGCAAGTGCGTGTGAACGTCGATCATCGCGCGCGTCTCTGCGAAGCGTATCGCCGTTCGAGGCGAAACGGATCGACGGAAGCCGACACCGCGAGAATAGCGAAGAGCAGACACAGCGCGAGATGATCGAGCTCCGCACCGAAATATCGCGTCGACGCGGCGCGCACCGCGACGCCGAGCGCGAGCGCAACGCCGGTCGCCGCCTCACCGGCACCGACGACATACGCCCAAAGCGGCGCATGCGGTACAACGACGTTCTCGAGAGACATACGGTAACCGCCGGCGGCCTCGCCGCCCGCAACGTATCCGTGCAGATACTTCGGAAATTCGACGCTCGCCCATGCATGCGACGAAGCGCCGACGAGCTTATACTCGCCGAAGAGCAGAAAAAAAACCGCAACGGTCAGCCGAGCAAACGCGATGGTCCATCCCATCGGATGAACGATGCGCAGCGCGGGCGGGGTGTTCCCGCTTGCCGGTCAGTGTCCCACGAATGCACGGAGCAGCGCGCACAAACCACCGGCCGCAGCGAGTGCGAAAATCAATGTGACGCCGGCATTGACGCCGCCGTGTGCGGCGGACGCAAACGAGCGTGCGTCGCTTGGGTCGGTGGTCATCCGGTAGGTGACAAAACTCTCGAAATCGTCTTTCATATCGACCGTTCCATGGTAGGCAGGGGTACAAAGCAACAGCGCAGCGCGGCATAACCAAAGTCGCCCGGATGCACACGCCCGCCGGCGACCTGATGTCTCCCCTATTCCGCATAGGTGGCGAATTAACGCGGCCCTAATGACCCAAATCACACTCTCCTCTACTTTTAGGTTTACCATGCAGCGATCGGGTTTCGCCATGCGTGCCGCCGTGCGGTTCGCCTTACTTGTCGTCGCTCTCCGGTTGGCTGCGCACCGCGTCTCTCTCGGGGCTCAGCGTGAAATGACCCGTTTGTACCACGACAAACACGAACGTTTGATGAAGATTCGCGGCCGCTATCGGGCCGCGCAAGAAAACGCAGACGCCGTAACGCTTGCGGACTATTACGACCTGCTCGACGGGCACGATTGGTCCTACTCGTTCTCCGACGATTTGCGCGTGTGGACGAACGGCGAAAATCAAGCGCGGGTACTCGACGCGCTCGCCGATAAACACGGCTCGGCCTTCGCGGCGCTGCGCGATGCGTTCGTTGCGCACCATTACAACGGTCAGGGCTGGGGCACCGCGCCCGTCGCGAAGCCGGTGCGGCCGCCGGCGGCGATCGCCGATGCTGAACCGCCGGCGCGCGATTCGTGCCTAGAGCGCGAAGCGTCTTAAAAAAAGAGCCCCGGCGTTTCCGCCGGGGCTCCGTGCGTTCTACGGCCCCGTGCCGTAC
>JBHEMQ010000032.1:28375-28804 GCA_046262475.1 Candidatus Velthaea sp. | reverse complement strand
GAGCTGACCCAGCGGCCGCAACACCTCCGTTGCCACGACCAAAAACACGGCGCCGACCGCGGCGCCTAAGATGGTGCGGCGGCCGCCGAGCACCGCGCCGATGATGATCTGCACGCCGATGGCGATGTCGATCACCGTTCCGACCGACGCGGCACCCATGTAGAAAATCAGCATGGCGCCGGCAATGCCGGAGAAAATCGCGCTGATGGAAAACGCCGCGAGTTTGTGCTTCGTGACGTTGAAACCCAGCGCCTGAGCCTCGGTCGCATCTTGGCCGCTCGCCTGCAGGATGAGGCCGATCGCCGAGCGTGAGAGGCCGAACAGCAGAATCGCGGATACGACGAGAAATGCGAGCGCGTACCAGTAATTGAGGCGCGCGTTCGTCGACAGCACGTCGGGCACGGTCATGCCGATTTCGCCGCCGGTGAA
>JBHEMQ010000032.1:0-28365 GCA_046262475.1 Candidatus Velthaea sp. | reverse complement strand
GGCTGAGGTCTTCGGCTTCGAGCGCCTCGCGATCCTCGGTGATCTCCCGGGCCGAGCGCATGCCGAGCTGCTCGAGGCCCGAGCCCGGGAAGTACCGACCGAGCAACCACACCCAGAGGATGAGTGCCGCGATGGCACCGGCCGCGACACACAGTGCGATCGGCCAGTGCAATTGGTTATCCAGCAGCGCCGCGGCGTACGCGCCCAGCCCGATCAAAAAGGTCGGCCCGAAGTTGACTTCCCCGGCGAAGCCGAAGAGCAAATCCCACGCCATCGAAAACACGCCGTAATAGCACGCCACGGTGAGCACGCCGACGATGTATGCCGAAAGCCACACGGGCACGATGGCGGCGACGACGACGATAAGCGCCGAGACCTGGAACAGGCGCGAGTGAAGGACGTTGGCCATCGTGATGCTAGCGCCGGCCGAGCAAACCTTGCGGACGCAAGTACACGACGAGCACTAGCAAGATCAAGGCGGGCACGGGCCGCAAGGTTGGGGCCACGAGATACGCGGTCAGCGTCTCGAGATAGCCGACGACGAACGCCGCGATCAGCGAACCCGAGACGCTGCCGAGCCCGCCCAGCACGACGATGGAAAACGCGATCGCCGTGAGTTGGCCGACGTTCGCCGTGCTCACGCCCAGGAACGATGCGAGCAAAACGCCGGCGATGCCGGCAAGAATCCCGTACAAGCTCCAGACGAGCAAGTACACCCGCGACAACTCGACCCCGAGCAGCGTGAGACCGCGCGGGTTCATCGACGCGGCCAGCATGGATTTGCCCGCGCGCGTGCGGTTGATCAAAAGCCACAAGAGCCCGATGACCAACCAGCACAGCACCGCGATCATGATTTCGTTCTTCGGCGTGCGCACGCTCACGACGTTGATCACGCCGCCGATCAGCGGGCGCATCGTGACCGGATTGTCGCTGAAAATGTACGCCATGCCGGTTTGAATCATGATCCCGAACAGCAGCGTGCCGGTCAGCACGAAGATTTCCTTTTCTTCTTGGTCGATGGCGCGCGAACGCTGGATGGGGCGGACGACGGTAAAGTACGTCGCGTACGCCGCCAACAGACCCGCCAGGACGCCGACGAGCGTACCGGCGTAGACACCGAGACCCAGATCGCCCGCCGCCCACCAGCCTACCATTGCGGCGACCACCATGATGCCGCCGTGCGCGAGATTGAGCACACCGGAAACGCCGAAGATCAACGTGAAGCCCACGGCCGCCAGGCCGTAAAGCGCGCTGATCGCAAACCCGTCGACAAGAATCTGAAGCGCGGTCATCGACTCTCCGGCGCCGGCCGCGAGCGGTTACGTCTCAGTGCGACGGCAGTTTGATGAATGCGGGAAACTTAAATTTTCCGTTGGCGCTTTCATGCGGCCAGACTGTGACCTGTTTGCCGTTCTGCCACTGAATCATCACGCCGGAAATGAGTCCCGGACCGTACTTGATCGCGTGCGTGTATTGGTCGTTCTGTCCGTAGAACTGCACGTGGCCGAGCGTGCCGACGTAGTTCGTTTTTTCCATCGCTGCGACGATCTTGTCGGGATCCGTCGAGCCGGCCGCCTTGATCGCTTCGGCGATGACGTGGATGTCGTCGTACGTCGAATACCCGCAGTACGCCGGCGACGCGCCGAAGCGCTTCTCGTAGGCTTCCGTGAACGGAATCGTCGACGGCGTCAGCGCGACGCCGGGGGCGGCCGCAGTCGCGGTAATCACGCCGTCGGCCGCGCCGTTCGTATCTTTCCAGAACGTGCTCGTGGTGGCTTGAGAGCTTTGACCGGCCATTGGAATGGGCACGCGCTGGTCGTGCCACTGCACCGTCGGCTGTACGCCCACGTGGCTGATTCCCGTGGTGATGACGTCGGGATGCTGGCCGGCGCTTTCAATCTTGTTGAAAATCGGCGTGAAATCGGTGGTGTCGGGATTGAAGCGGACGTGGTCGAGGACTTTCAAGCCCGCTTTCGGCAGGCACTGCAAGTACGTCTCGTCGAGCGGCTTCGTCCACGCGGCGTCTTCGCTCATCACGACCGTGGTTTTCATGTGATAGTCTTTGACCAGCGTATCGTGCTCGAAATCGCAAATCGATTGGGCGATGAACGCGGACGTGAGCCAGCCGTGGAACGTGTATTTATTTTGTGCGTAATCGTCGTGGACGTGCTTGGAGATTTCGGTGCTCGCGGCGCCCGGCGTAATCCACGGCATCTTCATGCGCGCGGCCCAGGGCTCGATTGCGAGCGCCACTTCGCTGATGTAACTCGCCACGACGGCCGAGACTTTATCCTCGGTCACCGCACGCTGAAAAGCACGCACCGCATCGGCGGCCGACGAATGATCGTCGTAGATCACGACCTCGACGTTACGGCCGTTGATGCCGCCGTGCGCGTTGATGTCGTCGGCCGCCATTTGCGCGGCCTTTGTAATCGAGGCGCCCGCAACGGCCGACGCCTCGCCGATGACGCCGATTTTGATGGGATCGGCGGCCGGCGCCGAAGCGGGTACCGTTAGGCTGAGTAGCGCGGCAATCGCGGCGACGCGGGCGAGCGTGCGGCGCGCGAGCCGCAGCCGCGCAGGGCTGATGAAATGGGCCATCCAGTCGGTCCTCCTACAACGTGTTAGTGCAGGGAATGCTGGTGAACGCTCGGCTTCTGGGTCGGGTTTAAAGTATGAACTGCCCTTCGATTTACTGCCAAGCCGCCCCGCTGCGCCGCGCGGCTGTTACGGCGTCCGCCGCGCGAGCGCGAGCTCCTTGCGCAGTGCTTTCGTCTCCTCGAATCGCGCGGTCACATCGCGCAGCACGGCCGCGATGCCTGCCATGCGCCCGGTTACGTCGTGAAACGGCACGATCGTGAACTCGACCGAGATGCGGGTTCCGTCTTTGCGCAACGCCGGTACGGAGAGCAGGTCGCCGGAGGCGTACCGCGTCCGGCCGCTTTCCATGGTCTTCGTGAAACCGTCCCAATGGCGCGGCCGCAGATTCTGCGGAATGATGATATCCAGCGATTCGCCGAGCGCTTCGGGCGCGGCAAAGCCGAAGATTCGCTCAGCGCCCGCGTTCCAAAAGCGGATGCGCCCCTCGGCATCGGCGTAAATCATCGCATCGGGGGATTCCCGAATCAGCGTTTGCGCGAATCGTACGAGATCGAGGTCACCGCTCATGCGGCGGCATTTCGCGATCCAGCGCGGGCGGCGCCTGGCGCGCTAAGGGTGCCGTCGCCCGCGTCGCCTACCGGCGGCAAAGGGTGAGGGCGCCCGTGCGACGCATTTCGCCTGCTCTAGCGGCGAATTGGGGGATGCCACATGACGACTCGAGGCACGTTTGTTCGTACACTCGGCGCTGCGGGCGCCGGGCTTCTCGCCGGCGCGCCGGCCGCCTCCCTTGCGAAGCGCAAAGGTGCGATCAGCGACGCCGACGTTAGCAAGCTGTACGACGCCGCGAAAAAGGAAGGCACCGTCGTCTGGTGGACCGGCCATTACACGCAGGCGGCCGCGGAACGCGTGCGCGATGCGTTCAAGGCGAAGTATCCGGGCGTCGACGTGCAGTTGCTGCGCCAGACCGGTCAGGTGCTCTTCCAGCGGCTCACCCAAGACCTGAAGTCGAACGTGCACGAAGTCGACGTTTTCGCCTCGACCGACGAAGCGCACATGACGATCCTCAAGAAGCAAAATGCGCTCGCGACGTTCGTGCCGGGCGACATCGACAAGATTCCGTCGCAGTTCCAGCATCTCGATCCCGAAGACACGTATCAGCTCGGCGACATCGCGCTGATGTGCATCAACTACAACCCGAAGAAAACGCCCGCGCCGAAAAAGTGGACGGATCTGCTCGATTCAAAGTTCAAAGACCAACTGACGACGGGCCATCCCGGCTTCAGCGGGTACGTCGGGAACTGGGTTGTCGCGATGAACGACAAGTACGGCTGGGACAACTATTTCAAGAAGTTTGCTGCGGACAATCCGAAGATCGGACGGTCGGTGTTCGATGCGACGACCGACATCGTCTCGGGCGAACGCAGCCTCGGTCCAGGTGCGGACAGTCTCGCATTGGAACGCAAAGCCGGCGGCAGCAACATCGACGTGGCGTTTCCTGAAGACGACACCATCATCGTCACGGCGCCCGTCACCGTGATGAAGGATGCACCGCATCCGAACGCCGCGCGTCTCCTGATGAACTTCTACTACTCGCGCGAGTACTCGCAAACAATGGCAAAGACGTACAATCTGCCGCTGCGCCAGGACGTTCCCGCCGCCGGCAACATTCATCTCGACAAGCTCAAAGGGTATCACGTGAAGATCGATCGTTTGCTCACCGGCATTCCGGAGATGATCGCGAAGTGGCGCGAAACCTTTAACGTCTAGCATGGTCGAGGCCGCGCCGCTTCCGACCGCCGAAACACGCACCTTCGATCCAAGCCCGCTCCTGTTCGCGGCGGCGGCGCTCGTGCTCGCGCTGCTCGTCATCGTGCCGCTCGCCTGGCTCGTGGCGATCAGCGTACAGCAGCCCGAAACGGGCGGCGTCACGTTCGCAAACTACGTCCACGCCTTCACGACCTCCATTTACCTACGGCCGATCCTCAATTCGCTCACGCTCGCCGTGTCGGTGGCAACCATCGCCGTGCTGCTCGGCACGCCGCTCGCGTGGCTCATCGCGCGCACGAATCTGCCCGGCCGCGGTACGATGCGCGCCCTCATTACCGCGGCGTTCGTGACGCCGTCATTCATCGGTGCCGAAGCGTGGATCATGCTTGCCGCGCCGAACAGCGGCTGGATCAATCGCGCGATCGCGAGCTTCACGCACGCCGATCACGGCCCGCTGAACATCTTCACGCTCGGCGGCGCGATCTTCGTGATGGCGCTGTACAACGTGCCGTACACGTTCACGTTCGTCGCGGGCGCCCTGGAACTGCTGCCGATCGATCTCGAAGATGCGTCCTCGACGTTGGGCGGCTCGGCGTGGCGCACGATGACGCGCATTACGTTGCCGCTCGTCGCGCCGGCCATCATCGGCGGCTTCATCATGTCGTTCCTCGAAGCGCTCGCCGAGTTCGGCGCGCCGGCGTTTCTGCTGATTCCGGCGCGCACGCAGGTGGTCACCACGCAGCTCTATCTCTTTTTTCAGTTCCCGGTGCGCACCGAACTCGCGGCCGCGTACGCGATGCCGCTGCTGGCAGTAACGCTGGGCCTCTTGCTGGTGCAGCGCCGCATCCTCGGGCGCAAGAAGTTCACGGTGGTCGGCGGTAAGGGTGGCCGCAGCCGGCTCGTCGATCTCGGCGCGTGGCGCTGGCCGCTGCTCGCGGCGGCGTTCGTCGTGCCGGCGTGCTCCGTCGTGTTGCCGTACCTGACGCTGCTGGCAAGCTCGCTGTCGCATAGTTGGAGCAACGGCCCGACGCCGGCAAACCTGACGCTGTACTGGTACTACTGGGCGATCTTCGACAACGCCGCGACGCGCGGCGCCATCGTGCATAGCCTCACGTACGGCGCGCTGGCCGCGACCTTCGCGACGATCATCGCGTTCCTCATCGCGTACGCGGTGAACCGCTCGCTCTTTCGTGGCGCATCGGTGCTCGGTCTGATCTGCATGGCGCCGTTCGTCGTGCCCGGCATCGTGCTGGCGATCGGCATCTACGCCGCGTACTCGCATCCGCCGATCGCGCTGTACGGGACGGCGGCGATCCTCGTCGTGGCGTTTACGACGCGCTTCCTCCCGATTGCATACTCCAACTTGAATACGATGATCGGCTCCATCAACGCCGATCTCGAAAGTGCAGGCCGTACGCTCGGCGCAAGCCGTATGCGCGTGCTGCGCACGATCACAGCACCGCTCCTACGGCGCGGCATCCTGGCGAGCTGGCTGCTGGTGTTCATCCCCGCGATCCGCGAGCTGAGTTCGGCGATCTTCCTCTTCACGCCGCGCACGGCGACCATGACGACGCAGATCTTCGACTTCTCGGACGCCGGGAACTACGAGGCGGTCTCGACGCTCGCCGTCGTCATTCTCGCGCTCACCATCGTCGTCATCACGGTCGCCTACCGGTTTCTCGGCCGCGATTTCATGAGCTCGGGGCGGGTCTGATGGCGCGCATCGATATTGCCGGTCTCACCAAGAGCTACGTCGGCCGGAACGCCGCGCGCGCCGTCGACAACATCGATCTCGCGATCGCGCACGGCGAGGTGATGGCGCTCGTCGGCCCCTCCGGCTGCGGGAAAACCACCACGCTCCAGCTCCTTGCCGGCTTTCTGAAGCCGGACGCGGGAACGATTGCCATCGGCGACCGCGTGGTGTCGTCGCCGAAGGGCGTCGTGCCGCCCGAACGGCGCCGCGTATCGCTGATCTTTCAAAGCTACGCCGTGTGGCCGCACATGACGGTGTTTGAGAACGTGGCGTACGGACTGCGGGTGCGCCGCCTCGGCCGATCGGAGATCGAAGACCGCGTGCGCCGGGTGCTGCAAAGCGTGCGCATGACCGATCTCGCGCAGCGCTACCCCTCGGAACTCTCCGGTGGCCAGCAGCAGCGCGTGGCGCTCGCGCGCGCCGTCGTCGTGGAGCCGGAGACGCTGCTGCTCGACGAGCCGCTCTCGAACCTCGATGCCAACTTACGGGAAGAGATGCGGTTCGAGATCCGCCGCGTGCACGACACCACCGGCATCACCATGGTGTACGTGACGCACGATCAGGCGGAAGCGATGGTCGCCGCCGACCGCATCGCTATCATGCACGCCGGCCGCGTCGCGCAGGTCGGCACCGCACGCGACATCTACGAGCAGCCCGCCACCGCATTCGTCGCAACATTCCTCGGCCGCACGAACACGTTGCGCGCGACGCTGGTCGCGCCCGGCACGGTGGAGATCGCGGGCGTGCGGCTGCGCGTGCGCGACGAAGGCACACTGACGGCCGGCAACGTGATGCTCTGCGTGCGGCCGCACGCGATGCGCCTGCGCCCGGCCGCCGACGCCGACACGCCCGGGTATCATGCCGACGGTACCAACTATCTGCTCGGACGCATCCTTCGGCAAACGTATCTCGGCGATGCGCGCGACTACCTGATCGAGGTCGGCGATTCGCAACTGCGCGTCTCCGCCGACCCCGAAGACGATCACGCCGTCGGCACGCGCGTCCGCATGGAGTTGCCGATCAATGCGTGCCGCGTGGTCATCGACGACTGACTCCGATGCGCGATCGCTGTTGCGGCGGCGCTTTCTGCTCTGCGCGTCGCGGTGCTCGCTGCCGACCCGCGGGCGGTGACGGCCGGGGCTAACTCTTCCATCGGACTTGCGGCGAGTGGTCGGGATCGAGGCTTTGGAACTCGCTCACGAAGCCGCTTAGCGCGCCGCCCGCATACTGGCGCAGCACGCTCGGGCGCAGGTGCGGTACGTCGTACTTGCACGGAACGCCGCCGTACTTCCGCGACGTCACGCCGAAGCCGCCGCCGAGCGCGAGGCCCGCGATGCCGACGCTCGCGCCGCTCGCCGCCGGCAGCGTCGCGCCGACGCCGTACAGTTGCAGGTGGAGATCCAAGCAGTATACGCCGGCGCCGACGCGCGCGGTATTCGCCTGCCGGTCGACGCTGATCGCATCCATCTCGCTGACGTCGACGACGAGCGCGTCGGCCGCGACCGAAAACGCCTCGTGGCTATGCCCGCCGGAGCGCACACGCAAGGGCACGCCGTTTTCGCGGCACCATAGGACGGCGTTCGCCACGTCCTGCGCGCTTTGACAATAGAGCACGCCCTTCGGGACGAGCTTCGTATAATCGACGCACGAACGAAAATTGCGCCGCGCTTCTTCCCAGCCGGGGCTGCCGGCGTCGATGAGTCGGCCCGTGAGTTCCGTCATACGTCCCCTCAAGCGAGCGAGGATGCGCTGTCTCGCCCCTAGTCCAAAGCATCGGGAAGCCTTAAACTTTCCCGACACGCACGTGTTCCGACGCGCGTGTTACTTTCGCATCCTCTTCGTTCAAGAAAGGGCGTGCCACATGGCAACCACTACGCAACGAGCTGAAAAGAAAAGCTTGAGCAGCCCGGACGAAACGCGCTCGTTTCCTAAGGGCAAATTGGACATCGTAAACGTCGGCGGAAAGATGATGGGGCGCGCAGAGTTCGAGGCGGGCTGGAAGTGGTCCGAGTCGGTCAAGCCGATTGCACAGACCGATTCGTGCCAAGCCGCGCACCTCGGATACATCCTCGCCGGCCGCATGACGGCCGTCATGGACGACGGGACGCGACTTGAATTCGGGCCGGGCGACGCGATGTCGCTGCCCGCAGGACACGATGCGTGGGTCGAAGGCTCTGAAAAGTGCATCGTGCTCGACTTCGTAGGCTTCGAGCATTACGCTGAACGCTAAGCGATGAATCAACTCGTGATGGTCGCGGGTGGCGTCATCGCCGTCTACGTCGTGCTCGCCTTGATCGTCTCGCAAATCGTCGAATGGATCAGCACCGCGCTCAATCTGCGCGGACGCGTCCTGTACGCATCGATCGTCGAGATGTTCTCCGCGCGCAAGTTGAACGGCGACACGACGGGCGCTTCGCTCGTGAAGGCCATCTACGAGCATCCGCTCGTCGGGAATCTCGGCATGAAGAAACTGCCGAGCTACATCCCGCCGCGCACGTTCACGCTCTCGCTCATCTCGTCGCTGCGCGCACTGAGCGCACGGGCCGGCGCGGCCGCATTAGCCGCGCCGGCCCTCGGCGACGCGCTGCTGCATGATTTGCACGCCCGCGTCAACACCGTGCTGCCCGTCGCCGACCCGCTGCGCAACAGCCTTGGGCTCATCATCGAACAAACGGAAAATTCGTACGACGCCGTCCTCAAAGCGATCGATAACTGGTATCAGGCGCAGATGGACCGCGCGTCCGGAACGTTCAAGCGCTATACGGCCTACGTGCAGATCGGTCTCGGGCTGATCATCGTCTATGCGTTCCGCATCGACACGTTCGCGCTCGTTCAAGCGTTGAGCAAGACAGCCGCCGCGCAAAGTGCGCTCGGCGCGGCGCAGACGGCGCAAGACGGGCACGTCGCGGCGGCGGTGGAAGCGCTTGTCGACAACGGCCTCATTTCCGCCAATGCGCTGACCTTCTCGTTCTGGTTTCCGTCGACGTTTCAGCAGACGCTCGGGCTGACGCTGACGTGGTTTGCGGTGCTGCTCGGTGCGCCGTTCTGGTTCGACGTGCTGAAGCAAGTCATGCCCGTGCGGCTGAGCGGCGCCAAGCCCGACGCGCAGTCGGCGGAAAAAGGCGATAAACAAGCGGTGATCCCGCACGCCGCACCGGACGCGGGCGCGCAGGGACAGGCCTAAGCCGGAACCAGGCGCGCGCGCCTCAGAGGTCGAGTGTCGTGACCCGGCGCAGGTCGCGGCGGTAGCGCGTTTCGTCGAAGGGCAGCCCGCGGTGCATCGTGCAGCGGTTGTCCCACACCACGAAGTCGCCCGCCCGCCAGTGGTGCCGGTACACGAACTTGGGCCGCGTCGCGCGCGCCATCAAGTCCATCAGCAACAGCCGGCCTTCGGGCACCGGCCAATCGATGATGTGCGAGGCGTGCGAGGCGATATACAGCGAGCGGCGCTGCGAACCGGGCAGCACCCGGACGAGGGGATGATCGGCACCCGGCAGCGCGGCTTCTTCTTGCGGCGAGAAATCGGTGAAACCGATCGTTCTGCGGGAGTGCACGATGGAATGGTGCGCGCGCAAGCCCTCGATCCGCCTTTTCAGCGAATCCGGCAAAGCGTCGTACGCCGCGCGCATGTCGGCGTATTCCGTCTCCCCGCCTTCGGGCGGCACCGTCTTTGCCGACAACATGGAATACCGCCCGGGCGGATCTTGGAAGGATGCATCCGTGTGCCACAACCGATTGCCGAGCGAATACATGCGGCGCCGGTCGTCGCGCGCCATCGGCTCGTCGCTTTCGTCCAAGTTCGAGATGTCGGTAACGGCCGCGTTCTTGAGCCGCGCTTTCTCTTGCGCGATGACCGCAAGCCCGGTCTTCACGTGCAGTTCGCCGTCGAGGCGCTGCGCGAACGCGACCTGTTCGTCGTCCTCGAACGGCTGCTTGCGAAAGACGAGCACCCCGAATTCGTCGAGCAGCTCGCGCAGGTCGGCCACCTGCGCGGGATCCTGGATGCGGCGCACGTCCACGCCGGCCACCTCGCCGGCGAACGGCGGATGCAGCGGATGGACGGTCATGGTGTGCAGCGCAGAACTACTCATGCTCGGTCTCTTTCGCAACGTCGGCACGGTTCGCTTTGCGCCGAATCTTCGCGCGCACGTACGACGGTCCCGGCCGCCAGCCGGCGGCGCGGATGCGCGGAACGAGGCGCCGCCGCGTACTTACGGCGCCAAGCCGGAACGCCCCGACCGACACGACCACGAACACGACGTCTTGCACCCATTCGGGAGCGCCTTCGACCACCGTGTCGTAGCCGTAGACGCCGAGCGATATGAGAACGAGGGCCCGAGAAAAACCAAACAGCCGCGCCGGCTGGTCGTCATCGGCGGCGCGCGCTGCGGCGCAACGCACCGGCCAAGCCGCCCGGCACGAACAGCACCAGTATGATAAACAGCGCGCCGAGCAAGAACAACGGCTCGGACAGCGGCACCCGCACGATGCCCGGCAGCGACTGCACCGTGGGCGCGTTGGCCAGGCCGATCAGGCGGAAATCGAGATACTCGTAGACGATGCCGCCCAGCACCGCGCCCCACAACGTGCCGACGCCGCCCAGCACCACCATCACCAGCAGTGCCAGCGTGAAGTCGGCGGTGGTCACCTGCGGGTTCGCGCCGCCCTGCAGCAGCAAGTACACGACGCCCGCGGCCGATGCGAGAAAGCTCGAGAGCACGAACGCGCCGAGCTTGTACGCGTACGGGTTCAAACCCAGCACCGTCACCCGCCGTTCGTTCTCGCGGATCGCCTGCCACACGCGCCCGGGCGGCGAATTGACGGCCCACCACGCCATCGCATATGTCACCACCAAGAAGGCCAGCGCGATCCAATAGAGGTTGTGCGTGTTCACGACGCCGACCAGCGGGCCCGGTAACGTTTCGGCCGTCAGCGCGAGGCCTTCTTCGCCGCCGGTGAGTCCCAGGGGGTTCTGTACGACGAGGATCGAGGCCGCCTGTGCGAAGGCGAGCGTCACCATCGCGAACGGGATGTCGTGCGTGCGCAGGCAGATCGCGCCGAGCAGCAGCGGCAGCACGAGCGCAACGAGCGCCGTCAGCGCGAGCGCACCAGGCAGCGGCAGATGCCAGCGCACGAGCGCCATCGCCGTCACGTACGCTCCCGTCGCGAAATACAGGGCGTGGCCGAACGAGAGCAAGCCCGTGAACCCGAACAGCAGATCGTAGGTGAGCGCGAGTCCGCCGAAGACGAAGCACAGGCCGAGCAAATTCAACGTTCCGGGCGCGTTCAGCGGCGCCGTAAAGATCAGCGGCAGCTGCACCGGCACCCACGGCAGCGCGACCGCAAGCGCGACGAGCATTGCGACGAGCGCGAAGCGCAGCTGCGCACGCATCATGGGACGGCGCCCGCGAAACCGCCGGGGCGCACGAGCAGCACCGTTGCGAGCAGCAGCACCACGGCGAAATCCCCCAGCCATGCCGCCGCGTAGTAATTCGCGTACTGCTGCGAGAGGCCGATGATCGCTGCCGCCAGGGCGCTCCCGCTGATCGAGCCAAGGCCGCCGATCACGACGACGATGAAGGCGAAGATCAGCATCGCCGTTCCGCGGAACGGATCGATCGTGCCGTAATACGTAAAGCCCAAGACGCCGGCCAGCCCGGCCGCCATTCCGCCGATCGCAAACACCAGCGTGAAGGCGCGCTGCACGTCGATGCCGAGCGCCGAGACCATCGCGCGGTTCTCGACGCCCGCGCGGATGATGAGCCCGTACCGCGTGCGCCGCAAGAAAAAGAGCAGCGCCGCCAGCACGACGGCGGCAACCGCGATCGCGACGAAACGCGTGTTCGGAATGGCGGCGCCGAGCACGGCGGTCGTCGACGTCATCTCCGGGGGCAGCGCGATCGAGCGCGGATCGGACCCGAACGCGCCTTCGACGATGGCAATCGATGCCAACGCGAGGCCGACCGTGACGAGCACCTGATCCACCGGCCGCGCGTACAGGCGCCGTATCAACAGCACCTCCGCGAGCGTGGCGAACACACCGCCCACAACCACGCCGGCAATTAGCGCGATCACCCACCGCACCCACAACGATCCGCCGGGCACGGCTTGCGCAGCCACATACGCGAGGTACGCCGCGACCGTAAAGAATGCACCGTGCGCGAAGTTGAGCACGCGCATCAGGCCCCAGATCAGCGACAGTCCCGCCGCAACCAGAAAATACAGTGCGCCCAAACCCAAACCGGTGATCACGAGCAGGGCGAACGTGCTCACCGCATCAGTGTCCGCCGGCGGCGGCTAGCCCGAGATGACGCCGCGCGAGCGCGGGATCGCCCATCAACTGATCGATGTCGCCCGCGAACACGACACGGCCCTGATCGAGTGCGACCACATCCTTCACCAGCCGGTGAGCGACGCTCAGATTCTGCTCGACGAGCAAAATGGTCGCGACCTGCGCCGCGCGCTGCAGCGCGTCCACGACGTGCCGCACGACGAGCGGCGCGAGACCTTTCGTCGGTTCGTCGATCAGCAAGATGCGATTCCGCGCATTCAGCAGCGCCCGCGCGAGCGACACCATCTGCTGCTGACCGCCGGACAACGTGCCCGCCTTCTGGGCGGCGCGCGCACGTAATTCCGGGAACAGTTCGTAGACCAGGTCGTAGCGCAAGTCGCTGCCCGCGCGCTCGGCGAGCTGCAGGTTCTCAGCGACGGTCAGGGACCCAAACACGTCGCGGTCTTCGGGCACGTATGCGACGCCGCGCCGCACGATCTCGTGCGTGGCCAGCTGCGTGATATTCTCGCCGGCGAACGTCACCGCACCGGCACGCGGCACGAGGCCGAGGATGCCGCGCAGCGTCGTCGTCTTGCCGACGCCGTTGCGGCCGAGCAGCGCCACCGTCTCGCCGGCGGCAATCGACAGCGAGACGTCGCGCAAGACGTGCGATTCGCCCAAGTACACGTTGAGGTCGCGCACCGCGAGCAGCGCGTCGCCGCCGTTCATAGCGGGTCGCCGAGATACGCCGACTGCACCGTTTCGTTGGCGACAATGCGCTCCGGCGTGTCGATCGCGAGCAGCGAGCCGTGGTGCATCACCGCCATGCGGTCGGCAAGCCCCATGATCAAATCCATGCGGTGCTCGACCATCAGCACCGTCTTCTTCTCCTCGCGATGGATGCGCTGAATCAACGCCATCATATCGGGCACGTCCTCGACGGCCATGCCGGCCGTCGGCTCGTCGAGCAGCACGAGCCGCGAACCGCCGCACAACAGGATGGCGAGATCCAGCTTGCGCTTTTCGCCGTGCGACAGCGAGGCCGCGAGCGTGCCCGCGCGCTGCGCGAGGCCGACCGACGCGAGCGCCGCGCGCGCCCGTTCCAGCGGTGCGCGTTCGCCGTCGGCGGTACGCCAGAGCGCAGCGGAGCCCCCGAGATACGCCTGCGCCGCGAGCCGCGCGTTTTCCAGCGTCGATAGACCGCCAAAAACCGAAGACGTTTGAAACGTGCGCCCGAGGCCGCTGCGCGCCCGCACGTACGGCGCGGCGTGCGTGATGTCGCGTCCGCCGAAGGTGACTTGGCCTGCCGTCGGCCGGGCGACGCCGGAGAGCAGGTTGAACAGCGTCGTTTTCCCCGCACCGTTCGGCCCGATGATCACGAGAAACTCGCCGTCCGCGACGTCGAACGATACGTCATCGACGATAGACACGCCGCCGATGCGCAAGCCCAAGCCTTCGATGCGCAGCACCGGCGCCTGCGCGGCGTCCTTCACGGCGCAGCTATTTGAACGGATGCACCGGCGGTGTGACGGCTTGCGACGGAATCGTGCGAATCAGTTGCGGCTCGAGGTTGGTACCCGAACCGGCCAGTTTGGCAATGAACATCGGCTGCGCCATCGCATGATCCGCCGCGCGCACCGTTTCGCGGCCCTTGGGCGCATCGAACGTCCACCCTTCGAGCGCACCGATCATCTTCGCGACGTCCTCGCCGTCCGCGCGCTCGACGGCGTGCACGATCATTTGCGCCGCGACGAACCCGTCGGGATGGAAGAGATCCGCGACCTTCCCTTGTTTCTTGAGCGCTGCGACCAAATAGTCGTTCACTTTGTTCTTCGGCGCTTGGTAAAAGTAGTACGAAAACAGCTGCGTGCCGGCAAGCGGCGCTGATGCCGCGTACGTGGACCGTTCGGCGATGCCGGTTACGAGCTTCGTGGCGGACAGCACGCCTTGTTCGGCGAGCGTCTTATCGAGTGCGGAAGCGGTCGCACCGGCCCAGGCAAGGAACAACAGATCGGGTTTCGCATCCTTCGCCTTCTGAGCGAACGGCGCGAAATCGTTGGCCGAGGCCGGCACGAGCAGGCCGTCGACCGCGGCGCCCGCGCCGCCGAGTACCGCGCGCACGGCCGACACGTTGGCCTGCCCGAACGCGGTGTCTTGCGCGAGCACCACAACCTTCTTGCCGCGCAAATTCGAGCCGGCTATGGTGCCCGCGGTGAGAACGTCTTGATAGGTTTGACGGCCCGAGCGGAAGGTGTTGCGGTTGTTTCCCGTGATGGCATCCGCGGCCGCAGGACCGGAGATGAACAGAACGTTGTTTTCTTTCGCGAGCGGCGCCATTTGCAGCGCGACGCCCGACGCCGTGGAGCCGGCGATGATTTTGTAACCTTGTCCGATCAATTCTTTCGCCGCCGCGACGGCCTTCGCGGGGTCGCCGCCGTCATCGCGTTCCGTGACGTTGATCTTGTGGCCGTTCACGGTCCCTGTGCCGCGCGTCGCGTAGTCGAGGCCCGCCTGGAAGCCTTCAGCGTATTGCGCACCGTAGCTCGCGAGCGGGCCCGTCTTCGAGTAGACGAGGCCGACGTTGACCGGGGCTTTGCTTTGGGCGAGCGCCGGAGCGATGCTGCCGCTCGCGCACACCGCGAGAACGAGCGAAAGTGCCGAAGCGCGGGCGGTTATGGTGCGAAGCATGGTTCCTCCGGAAGGCGGTGGTTACGCGGAGTCTTGCGCGAGAAATGCCGCCACGACCTCGAATTGACCGGCGACGTTGAGCGCGGGCGCGTGACCGCAACCGGCAATTTCGACGAGCTGCGCGCGCGGCCCGCGCTGCGTCATCTGATGTGCGATCTCCGGCGGTAAGAGATCGGAGCCGGCGCCGCGCAAGACGAGCGTCGGAATGCGCAGCGCGTCGTAGGCGGCCCACTGCTCGAAGTCGCTCGCGCGGCCGGACGCAAACGCGCTGCCGACCGCCGGATCGTAGTGGGTCGTAACGGCGCCGCTCGGCAAACGCCGCGCGGACGTCTCCGCCATGCGCCGCCACTGGGCGTCGCTGAGCCACCCGTACGAACGATAGATGGTGCGCAGGTACTCCTCGAACGCGGTCATCGTCTCGAGCTCCGGCGGTGCGCTCGCGTATGCCGCAATGCGTTCGACCGCCGCGCGCGCGACGGTGGGCGCCATGTCGTTCAGCACGAGATGCGTGATGCGCCCGCGCAGCGCGGTGGTCGCCGCCGCGATGCCGATGCCGCCACCCATCGACGTGCCGACCCAGCGCATCCGCTGGATGCCGAGGACGTCGGCCAGCGCCGCGGCGACGTCGATGTAAAACGACAGCGTGTACTCGGTGCGCGGCTCCGGACTCCATTGCGAGAGACCGCGGCCGGGCGTATCCGGACAGATGATGCGATAGGTGTCCGCCAGCGCGCCCGCGAGGTCGTCGAAGTCGCGTCCGGTGCGCAGCAGACCGTGCCACAACACCAGCGCCGGCGCGTCCGTACGCCCCCACTCTACGAAATGTACTTCGCGCTCGCGGCAGCGGAGATACCGCGACTGCGGCGGCATCAACGCGCCCGGCTCGCCCAGCTTTCCCACGCGCGGTTCTGCGCGAGGGGTTGTGAGAGCATCGTCGAGGCGGCCGCCACTTCGCCGTCGCTGAGATACCGCACGTCGCCCAGCGCGAGCGCCGTCGCGAGCAGGTTCGCATTGACTTGCAGGTATACCGACGTGAACACCGCATCGCGCAGCGTCTTGCCGGCGACGGCGCTGCCGTGCCCGCGCATCAGCGCGACGCGATTCGGGCCGAGTGCCGCGGCGAGATCGTCGCCCATGTCGTTCGTCGTCACCAGCAGGTTGGTATCGCCGAAACGCGCGGCGATGTCCCAAACCGGAACGTGACTTCCGATCACCGACGCCATGTGGAAGATCGGCCGGAGCGGCACGCCCGTGACGCCGAACGGAATCGTGGCCGTCGCGTGGTTGTGGCACACGGCGTCCACGTCCGGCCGCGCGGCATAGATCCGCCCGTGAATGGGCCGTTCCGCATACGGCGCACGCCCGCCCGCATCGATCGCTTCGCCCTCGAGCGTGTACTCGATGATGTCGTCCGCCTCCACGAGTTCCGGCGCGCGCGAACGTGCGAGCAGGTAGCGATCCGGCCGTTCCGGATGCCGCATCGAGACATGGCCGAACGAATCGACCACGCCCTGCTCGGCGAGGATGTGATTCGCGATGACGAGATCGTCGAGCGCTTCCCGAAGTTTCGCGCTGGCGTCGGCAATCATGATTGGTCTTTCCTTTCGGCATACGCGACGGATTGTCGTGGTACGACTGATGCGCCGTTCGCGCGCATATCCCCGCATTTTTCCGCGTGTGTCAACTTTCAACATAGTCGCTGCGCATCGCGCATGCGGCGAACGATACATTTCATAGACGGTCGAATGGGGACATCGGCCGCACCACTGACGACGCACGGAGTACCACGAACATGAACGGATTCATCAAGCTGGTCATGTCGCTCGCAAACCGCGGCGACTTTTTCCCGGGTCTCTAAGACGATTGGTGACGGCCGGTGACCGCAGCGAAGATTGCGGTCAGCCGGCGCGTCATCCCGACGGCGTCGGCATCTTCGCGAAGATCGCTTCCGGCGCCGATTCCCAAGTACCGCTCGATCACGTCGGGCGATTCCAGCAGCGTTCGGCCCGCACCGTGCAGCGCGATGCGGCCGTTCTCGAGAACGTAGCCGCGGTCCGCGACAGCGAGCGTCATGCGCGCGTTTTGTTCGGCAATCAAGATCGCGGTACCGAGTTCGCGCAAACTGCGCACGACGTCGAAGATCTCGGTCACGAGCGACGGCGACAAACCCAGCGATGGTTCGTCCAGCAGCAACAATCGCGGCTTTCCCATCAAGCCGCGGCCGATCGCCAGCATCTGTTGCTGTCCGCCCGACAAGTCGGCGGCCGGCGCATTCAAGCGCGCGCGTAACGCCGGAAACCGCGACAAGACCTCGTCGAGCCGGTGCCCGCGCTCGGCCTCACCGATCGCGCGCCGCTGGGCGTACGCGCCGAGCAGCAGATTGTCGCGGACGCTGAGCCCCGCGAAGACGTCACGTCCTTCGGGCACGTGCGCGATTCCGAGCCGCACGCGCGCCGGCGCGGGCACGCGCGCGAGCGGCCGCTCATCGAAGCGAACCTCGCCGCTCGTGACGCGCACGAGGCCGGAAATCACCTTCAGCAATGTGGATTTGCCCGCGCCGTTCGCGCCGACGAGCGCCACGGTTTCGCCGGCTTCAACGTTCAGCTCGACGCCCTGCAGCACGGTGGCGCCGCCGTACCCGGCGGCCACGTCGCGCAGCGTCAGCACGGCACCGTTCCAAGCGACGGGCCACGGCCGACGTAGGCTTCGACGACCGCGGCGTTCGATCGAATCGCGTCGGCGGTTCCGTCGGCGATGAGCCGGCCGGCGTCGAGCACGAGCACGCGGTCGGCGATACCCATCACGAGCGACATGTTGTGTTCCACCACGAACACGCTGGTACCGGAGCGATGGACGGCAAGCAACAGGCGCGCCAAGGTCGCCGTCTCGGCGTCGTTTAGCCCCGCGGCCGGTTCGTCGAGGAGCAGCATGCGCGGCCGCGCCGACAGCGCGCGCACCAATTCGACGACCTTTTGCGAACCCAGCGGCAACGCCGTGGCGTCGCGGCCGGCAAGGTGCGCGATGCCCGCCGCGTCGAGCAAGGCCAGCGCGCGCTCGCGCATCGCGCGTTCCTCGCTGCGCGCGACCGGCAGCTGCAGCGCATGCGACCAGACCGGCGCCGTGCGCCGCACGTGCAAACCGGCAAGGACGTTCTCCAGCACGGTCATACCGGCGAACACGCGCGCGGTCTGGAACGTGCGCACCAATCCCAGCTTCGCCACAGCGTCGCACGCCAGTCCGCGCAGCGGTGTGCCGAAAAACGCGACCGTTCCCGCATCGCTCGCGTACAGGTTCGTCAGCAGATTGAATAGCGTGCTCTTGCCGGCACCGTTGGGACCGATGAGCGCCGTCAGGGTCGCGGGCGTGACCGCGAACGAGACGCCCGCGACCGCGTCGACCCCGCCGAAGGACTTGCGCAGGTCGCGAACGTCGAGCGCGGCCGCTGCCTTCACGCGGCCGGCGCCGGCTGCGTTCGCGGGCGCCGGCTGACGGCCGCCACGAGCGCGCCGAGCATACCCGACGGAAGATACAGCAGCCCGGCGACGAGAATGGCGCCCGTGAACAGCGTCTTCACTTGCGCCAGCGGCTGCACGACGGTCGGCAGCAGCACGAGCAGCAGCACGCCCAAGAGCGGCCCCGCGAGCGAACTTTCGCCGCCGATCACGAGCATCGTCACGTACTCGAGCGAACGCGGCGTACTCACCATTTCCGGCGACAGAAATTGAAAGTAATACGCGTACAGGCTGCCGGCGAACGACGCGCACGCCGCACTGATCAAGAACGCGTAAAGCTTGTAGCGGGCCACCGGAATGCCGAGCGCAAGCGCTGCGGTCTGATCGGTGCGAATCGCGCGCAGCGCACGGCCGAAGTCCGAGCGCAGAAGATTAGCGAGCAGCGCGAACACGGCGACGGCGACGCCCCACACGAGATAATAATTCGCGCGCGGATCGGCGAACGTGTAGGCGCCGATGGCGAAATGCGGGATGCCCGTCAAGCCCGACGGTCCGCCGGTCACGTTGCCAAGCCCGACAGCGAGCGAATCGACGAGCAAACCGAAGGCAAGCGTGGCGAGCGCCATGTAAATACCGCGCAGCCGTACGGTGATCGCCGACAAGACTGCGGCGCATGCGAGCGACGCAACGAGGCCGCACGCAATGCCCCCGAGCGGCGGTAGGCCGTAGCGCAACGACGCGATCGCCGCACCGTACCCGCCGACGGCGACGAAGGCGGCGTGGCCGAGGCTGATTTGGCCCGCGTACCCCATCAGCACGTCCAGGCCCATCACCGCAATGAACACGATGCCGGCGATCGTAAGCGAGCTCAGCGCGCCGCCGCCGGCAAAGGCGGGATCGAGCGCGACGATGATCGCCGCGGCGACTGCCGCGACGCGCGCCGCGCGCGGTTCGAGCCGCAATCGCACGCCGATCGCATGCACGGCGGCAGCGCGCGTATCTTCACGGCGCGCTCCGCGCCCGAACAAGCCGTTGGGCCGCCACACGAGCACCATCATCAGCAGCCCGATGGCAAGCGTCGTCGCGAAAATCGAGGAAACGTAGCCCGCGCCGAGTTGCTGCAGCACGCCCAAGCCGACGCCGCCCGAGACGGCGCCGGCAAACGACGTCATACCGCCGATCGCAACCGAGATGAAACCGTACACCGTGAAAAAACGCCCGCCGTCGAACTGCAGCGAAACGATCGGTCCGATCGCGATGCCGCTCAACGCACCAAGCACGGCCGCTGCCGTGTACGATGCGATGCGCACGCGCCCGACGTCGATGCCCATCAGCGTCGCCGCCGACGGATTTTCCGCGCAGGCGCGCAACGCTTTCCCGAGCGTGGTGCGCTGCAGCACGAACCACAACACCGCGATCACCGCGGCCGCGATGCCGATGGCCCAAAACGCCTGCGTCGGCACGTGCGCGCCGCCGATGGCGACCGGCCGATAGCCCGAGATGGGCGGCAGCTGATACGGCTGACTGCCCCACACCAGCAGTGCCGCGCCTTCGAAGAGCGTCAATAAACCGCCGGTGAGGATCACCATGCCGCTCGGCGGCAGCCGGCGCAGCCCCGGCGCGAAAACGGCGAGCGCGAGCAGCGCTCCGATGACTGCGGCAACGCCGAGCGCGGCCAGGGCGGCGAAGGCGACCGGCCAGCCCAAGGTTTGTTGGAACGAATACGTCGTCAGCGCACCGAGCACGACGAAGGCACCTTGCGCGAGGTTGACGGTTCCGGTGACGCGATACACGAGCACGAAGCCGATCGCGACGAGCGCGAACACGGCGCCTTGCACGAGGCCGCCGATCGCGATGGCAAGCGCCGCGTCCACGTTACTTCAGCGGATCGCCGCCCGGTTTGCTCACCGCCACGAACAGATCTTTCGGCGCGTCGTAGCGCACCATCGTTGCGTTGTGCGGGCCGAGACCACGGTGGTCGCCCGGCCCGAAGTCGTACACGCCGTGCGCACCGACGTAGCCGTGCAAGTTATCGATCGCGTCGCGCACCTGCGCGGCGCTCGCGTTCGGTCCGACTTTTCGCAACGTGTCGACCACGATCATCGCCGCGTCGTAGCCGAGGCCTTGACCGAGGTCCGGTTTCGCCGGGGCGAACGCGCCGGTAAACGTCTGGATCGCGGTTTTCAGCGGGCCGCTGCGGATGTCGCGCGGGTCGCGAAAATACTCGACGCCCGCGAAATACAGTTCCTTCGGTAGAAACTGCGCGTACTGCTTCATCTGCGCGTAGATGATGTTGCCGTTGCCGCCGCCGATGGGAATGTCGATGCCCGATTCCGCAATGCCGCGCAGCACCGTTCCGAACGGCGTTCCGGTCGTCCACGGCACGAGCACTTGCGGATTCGTCGCTTTGATGCGCTGCAGCTGGGCCGTCACGCTGACGTCGCTCGTGTTGAAATGCTCCTGCGCGACCATCTGCGTGCCTTTGTTTTCAGGCGCGGCGAAGGCCGCCTCGAAATTGCGTTCCGCATCCTGCCCGGTGGCATCCGTGGAGGTCATGATCGCGATGCGGTTCCAGCCGCGCTTGTGGAAATAGCGCACCATCACGAGCGCCAGATCCTTTGTCGAAACGCTGCTCGAAAACGTGTAGCTCGCGCGGTCCGGGTGGATGCCGGGCGAGAAGCAGTATTGCACGGGACCATTCTCCCGCACGGCCGCCATCATCGCGTTGCAATCGGCGACGAGCGAAGAACCCAGCATCACCGGCACGTGCTTCGCGATGACCGCATTGGTGAGCTGCACTGCCACTTGCGGATTCGATTGATCGTCCTGCACGGTGAAATGGATCTTGCGGCCCCGGATGCCGCCGCGCGCGTTCTGGATTTTTTCCACGGCTTCGAGCGCCTGCTGTTCCTCCTTGCCGAGGAACGCCGCGCTGCCGGTCAGCGACAGGATCGCGTTGATCTCGTACGGCTCGCCGGCGGCATGCACGGGAATCGCGCTCACGCAGAGCAGCGCCCCAACCATGGCGGCGCGCGCGCGCCGCGACCAACGCGTGAACGTCATGTCATCCTCCGCCGGAAGGTGCGTTTCATTGCGCCAATCGTTCGCGCGGCTCCATACGCACCCTGTGGGACACCGGTCGGATATTGGCCCGCACCTGCCGAAGTTGCCGCTCATGCTGTCACGCGCGGAAAACGAGCTGCTCACGCACGTCACGGGCGATGCTCCGATGGGCCGCATGATGCGCCGCTACTGGGTGCCGGCTGCCCTCGCTGAAGAAGTGGCCGAACCTGACGGCGCCCCCGTCTCCCTGCGCCTCTTCGGCGAAGAGCTCGTGGTCTTTCGCGACACGCACGGGCGCGTCGGCTTGGTGGATGCCAACTGTCCGCATCGGCTCGCCTCCCTGCGGCTCGCGCGCAATGAGGAATGCGGCTTGCGCTGCGTCTATCACGGCTGGAAGTTCGACGTCGAAGGCAAGTGCCTCGAGATGCCGACCGAACCGGAAGGCTACGCCTTTCGCGACCGCATGCGCATCACGGCGTATCCCACGCGCGAAGCCGGCGGCATCATCTGGGCATACATGGGCCCGCCGGGCGACGAGCCGCCGTTTCCGGCGTACGACTTTCTCGCGATGCCGGCTGTGCGGCGTGCGATCGTCAAGATGGGCGAGCGCGCGAACTACCTGCAGGCCCTCGAAGGTTCTCTCGATTCCTCGCACACCTGGTTTTTGCACCGCGGAACGATCCCCGATTGGGAAAAACGCTCGTCCGTTTCCAGCGATCTCTCGCCGGTACTCGAAGCGGAAGACACGGAGTACGGTTTCCGCTACGCGGCGATCCGCAAGCCGAACCTGCGGCCGGGCGAAGAGAAGTACGTGCGCGTCACGTTGTTCGTGCTGCCGTTCACGGCGTTCATCCCGCGCCCGCTCGATGCCGCGCAGCACGCACACGTCAACATCTTCGTGCCCGTCGACGACGAGCACACGATGTTCTACGATTTCTTCTTCACGCAGGACGGCGCGGCACTCGACGAGGTCGCGCTGCGCCGCGAACTCAAGGCCGAGCCGGGCGCGGATCTCGATTCACGCTGGTTCCGGCGCGGGAGCGTCGAGAACGGCTGGAATCAAGATCGCGCCGCGATGAAACGCGGGAGCTGGCTCGGCATCGAGGGATTCCAAAATCAGGATATGGCGTGTCAGGAATCAATGGGCACGGTCGTCGACCGCACGCGCGAGCACCTCGGCACCTCGGACGTCGCGATCATCCGCCTGCGCCGGCGGATGCTCGATGCGGTACGCCGCTTTCAAAACGGCAAACCGCTCATCGGGCACGAGAATCCGATTGCCTACGAGCGGCTGCGTTCGGAGCAAAAGGTGATCCCGATCGAACAGCCCTGGCAAACGGTCGGCGCGTACGCCGGCGAATACGCTACGGTACCGTAAGCGCCGGCTCGTCCGACAAGGCCGCCGAGATCGCATGCTCGACCGGCCAGGTGCGGCCATCGTTCATGAAGCTCATGATCTTCTGCGCCGGAAGCGCCTCGCGCAGCGCGCCCAGCGTCACCTCGTATTCGCGCTGCTCGGTCGGCTCGCGCACGATTTCGAGCGTCGCCACGCGTTCGTCGACGAAGCCGGTCAGCCGCGCGGCCCGCGCCAAATCGTCCGCGCCGCGTGGTTGCAGGGCTGCTACTGCGGCAAGATGCTGCAACGCGTACGCGACGAGTACGTCCGCCTCGACGTCGCGCGCAAGGCACAGTGCTTCGCGCGCGCGCGCTTCCGCATAACCGTACTGGCCCGAGACGATCAAATAGGCCGAGATATTGCAGAGCAGCGCAGCGGCCATGCGGTCGCGGCCCATCGCCCGAACGCCGTCGAGCGCCTCTTCCGCCAGCGGCAAGGCCGCCTCCGCATCGCCGCACGCAAACTCGGCCTCCGCCAAGGCCGACGCCGTCAGTACTTGGTTCTCCTCGTCGTCGTAGCGCCGAAACGCCGAGAGGGCTTGCGCGAAGAACTCGCGCGCCGACGCCAGATCGCCCGCCGTCGCCCGCGCCACCGCCAGATCCCGCAGCGTTCCTCCGACCCGCCGCGAGCCGAGGGACGTATGCGTGATGAGCGATGCCTTGAGAAGCGCCTCGCCCTCGTCGATCCGTCCGATGCGCACCATCGAACGGCCCGCCAGCCGCTGCGCATCGGCGATGCCGCGCTTGTCGCCGAGTTCCGCATACAACGCGAGCGCGCGCTGTGCGGCCGCGAGCGCGGCCTTGTATTGATTGAGGACCGATGCGAGAAACGCTTCACCGATCTCCAGCCGCGCCGCGATGACGGTCGGCGTGGTCGAATCGACGCGCTCGAGCGCAATTTTCACCCAACGCCGGGCTTCAGCGGCGGCAGACGTGAGGAGAATGCGCCCGAGCGTCGCCGCCAGCCGCTGACCGGTAAGCACTTCGCCGTTTGCAAAGGACCACGTGAGCGCCGCGCGCACGTTCTCGAGATCGCAGTCGACCGCTGCAAGCCACCGGCGATGCGTCATCGTTTCGTAGCCGAGCTCGTGCTGCTCGGCGCGCTCCGTATACGCGTCCGCGTGCGACGCGGCCGCGCATTCCGCTTCGCCGTGCTCGATCAGTTTCTCGCGTCCGTAGGCGCGCATCGACTCCAACAGGCGGTAACGCGCCATCTCGTCGGAGTGCTCCATGACAACCAGCGACTTATCCACGAGGGACGTCAGGTGGTCGAGTAGCTCGAATTCGTCGAAGCCGGTGCTCCGGCACACGGTCGTCGCCGTTTGGAGATCGAAACCTCCGGCGAACACCGAAAGGTGCCGAAAAACCGTTTGCTCCTCCGGCGCAAGGCCGTCGTAACTCCAGTCGATGAGCGCACGCATCGTCTGCTGGCGCGGCAGCGCGGTGCGATCGCCGCCCGTGAGCACGCGGAAACGCTCGTCGAGTTTTTTTGCAAGTTCGCGGACCGACAGTACCTTGACGCGCGCCGCAGCCAACTCGATCGCGAGCGGGATGCCGTCGAGCCGGCGGCAGATGTCCGCGGCCACCGGCGCGTTGTCGTCCGTGAGCACGAAGCGCGCGTTGATCGCGCGTGCGCGCGATTCGAAGAGCGCGACGGCGCCGTAACTCATCGCCCGCTGCGCCGTCAATCCCTTGGTGGACTCCGGCACGGACAGCGACGGCATGCGGTAGATCATTTCGCCCGCGACGTTGAGCCCTTCACGGCTGGTCGTGAGGATGCGGACGTGCTGACAGGAACGCAGCAACGCAGCGCTGACCTTGGATGCCTCGACGACGACGTGTTCGCAGTTGTCGAGAATCAAGAGTGCGTGTTTGTTGCGAAGGTGATCGACCAGCGTTTCGGTCATCGGGCGGTTGGGCGACTCTTGCACGTTGAAGAGCGACGCGATTTCGTTCGCGACGAGCGTCGCATCGCGCAACGGCGCAAAATCCGCGAACCACACGCCGTCTTCGAAGTCGTCGATGAGATCTGCTGCGGCCTGCACGCCGCAGCGCGTCTTGCCGACCCCGCCGGTCCCGAGCAGCGTCACGAGGCGATGGTGCTGGAGCAGCGCCTTGATGTCGGCGACGTCGCGCTCGCGCCCGACGAAGGTCGTCGTCGGATGCGGCAGGTTGTTGTCGAGAACCGAGAGCGACTTGAGTTTGGGAAACTCTGAGGGCAGATCTGTCGCGACCACCTGATACACGCGCTCGGATGCGCTCAGGTCCTTCAGACGGTGCTCGCCCATATCGCGCAGCATGACGCCCGGCGGCAACGCGCCCGCGACCGTTTCCGCCGCGACTTGCGATAGGAGCACTTGAGCGCCGTGCCCGATCGCCAACAGACGAGCGACACGATTGAGCGTTGGTCCGAAATAATCGGAGTCACGTTCGTCGGAGGTGCCGACATGCAGCGCCATGCGAACCCGCACGCCGTCGACCGCACTGAAATCTTCGGCGATCACGCTACGCTGCGCCGCGAGCACGGCATGCAGACCGTCCTCGACTCGTTCGAACACCGCGCAGAAGGCGTCGCCGATCGTCTTGAAAACGACGCCGTTCGACGCTTCGATGGCGCCGCGCATCAAGACATCGTGGCGCCGCACGGCGGTTTGCATCGCGTCGGGATCGCGGTCCCAGCGCAGCGTGCTGCCCTCGATGTCCGTGAACAGAAAGGTCAGGAGACCTTGAGGCAGCGGCCGCTCGGAAACAGCGGCAGCCGGAGCGGCGATCGCGGGCTCCATCGTCCGTACATTAGGCACTGCCGCGGAACCTCCGCCAACGGACGCATAGCCGCTTCGTGCGGTACGGCGACAGGCGGTTGCCTGGCTAAGGTGCGATCGCGCGCGTCGCGTCGTTGCATTGAGACAATCGTCCCCGAATTAGGCCTTTCTGGCTAGAGGCCGCCGGCTCAGCCGAGCGAATCATGAAAGCGGTCCGAGCGGGTGTTTTGGTCGTAAGGAGATCGGCATGATTTTTGCACCGATGCATCTTCGCATAGGCGCTCTTTTGTTCTCGTTGACGCTGGCGGCGTGCGCGGGCGGCGGCTCCAAAGCGGCCCCGCCCGTCGACGCAACGGTCAAGACGGCCGCGACGATGAGCACGACGACCGTCGCGGCTACGTCGACGACGAATTCGAGCCAAGTCACAACGTTCGCGCTGCCGACGGTCGGCTCGGGATACTCCGGCAAGCTGATCGTGACGTTCAAGCAGATCGGGCGCGGCGCGCAGGTGCGCGTCGGGTTCATCGTACCCGCAACGATCGGGGCGTGCCCGTCGATCCCGCTGATCTCGCTGGAGAACACGTCGACGTCCGACATCACGATGTTCGTCGACTCGCTGACGATCGACACGCCGTGTTCGATTCAGAACACGCTCTTCGGGACGAGTTCCTTTCAGCTTCAACCGCAACCGGCGCTAGTTCAACCCTTGAAAATCTTCGACGCGACGGGAGCGGCGAGCGAGGTCGCCTTTGGTCAGTCGCCGGTGTTGATCACGCTACCCGCATCCACGACGACGGCGATGGCCGTGCTGCCGGAAATCAACAAATTCGAGGTCGCGCTGCCTGTCGCGCCGGGCTCGACGACGGCGCTGACATCGAACCCGGCGAGCCTCTCGTCGGACGTCTCGACCACGCCGACCGGCCTAAGTTTCGATTATTCTACGGTGCAAGGCGGATCGATCTTCTCGTCGTCGTGCTTCCCCGTCACGGATCCGCAAACAGGACTTACAAACCCGATGCTGGCCGGCACGCCGCTTGTCGGCCGGCCGTCCTTCTTCTGCCACTTCAATCCGGGCAACGCGACGTTGGTGTTCGGGAACGTCGTTAAATTCTTCATCGGCACGCCGAAACCGGACGTCAGCGTGCTCGGCCTCGATGGCCCCACGACGACGTTCATCTGCGGCGCCGCGACGACGAACACCGAGTGCGACACGTCGTCGTTCACCATCGACAACACCTCACCCACGGCGTTCCAGAACGTCGTCGTCGGCAATGCCGACGACTTGCGCGAGTGCGTGCCGGCGACGCCGAACACGGACTGCAACGCGCTGACGTCCCCGGCGCCGGCCACGACGAGCGTACCGTCCAACGCGAACTTTGAGCTGCTCGTCGCTGACGACCCGAGCTACCGCCCCGGTGCGGGCCCGTGGAGCGGTGTATTCACGGCCGCCATTGCGACGCCGAGCGTCTGCGCGTTCGTCACCTCGCCGAGCGCGACGATCGGCACGCCGCCGAACTACACGCTCGCGAGCCCGCAGGGCAACGGCCCCAATGCGGAGTTCGTGATCAACCCGCTCAAGCGCGGAACGTGCACGATCTCGATGAGCGAGGATCCGAAATTCATCAACGTCAACCCGTTGAACCCCACGGGACGCAGCGTTCAGCTAAGCGTCTCGATCGTGAAGCCGAACAGCTAAAGCGAAGAACGCCGTCTGGAACGGGCCGATCAGCGGCCGTTCCAGGGCGGAGCCGGATACAGCGGCGGCGCGTCGGCCAGCCGATACGGATAAATCGTCACCAGCGCGCCGCCTTGTATTTGGTTCACCACCATCGGCTTCCACACGTTGAGTCCGCGCGGGTCGAACTTCAACAGGCCGAAAAACGTCACGACGTCGAGCCGCGCGAGCGCGTCGCGCACCGCGCCGCGGTCCATGGAACCGGCGCGCTGCAGCGCATACTGGAACGCAAGGCACGCCGCCGTCGCCTCGGCGTTGTGATAATCCGGCAGGCGTGAGTACTGCCGTGCGAACGCGTCGGCGTACGAGCGCGCCGTGGGAAAGAAGCCGGGCGCCGCTTTGTACGTGACGGCCGGCGACCACTGCGCGCTGCCGACCACGGCCTGCGCATCCTCGCCGAGCGTGTTTCTAAACTCCGGCGTGTCGGGCCCGACCGAATAGCCGTACATTTTTGCGGCGACGCCTTGCGCTTTGAGCGCGCGGTGCAACGCGAGCGCGTCTTGCAAGTGACCGGCGTTCAGCACGACATCGGGATTCACGGCTTTGATGGCCGCGGCAGTCGCCGTTGCCGCGCTCGGCTCCTCGCCGTAATGCTCCGCATACACCACGCGAATGCCGTGGTCGTTGGCGGACTGCACCGCGCCCTGCTGCACCTCGAGCGAAAAGGCGTCGTTGGCCGCGGCGATCGCGAGCGTTGCGGGCCGCGGATTGCGCCGGACGGCGAATTCGATGATGCCCGTCAGATACTTGCGCGCGGGCGACAGCACGCCGAACGTGTAGCGATATCCCTGATTGAAGATGCGTTCGGCGGCACCGGCGCCTTCCGAGAGCGGAATGCCGCGCCGTTCTGCGATCGCCGCCGCCGCGAACGTGGTAGC
>JBHEMQ010000031.1:0-29210 GCA_046262475.1 Candidatus Velthaea sp. | reverse complement strand
GGGCGTCGACGTCGACAACGGTTTCACGCCCAAGTACCTGACTATTAAAGGGAAGGGCGAGATCATCAAAGAGCTCAAGAGCGCTGCGAAAAACGCGTCCGACGTCTATCTCGCGACCGACCCCGACCGCGAAGGCGAAGCCATCGCCTGGCATTTAGCGGAGCTGCTGAAACTCGACCACCCCAAGCGCATCGAGCTGCACGAGATCACCAAAGACGCGGCGCTCGCCGCTCTGAAGTCGCCGCACGAGATCGACATGCCGCGCGTGAATGCGCAGCAGGCGCGCCGCATCCTCGACCGCTTGGTCGGATACAAAATCTCGCCGTTGCTGTGGGCCAAGGTGCGCGGCGGATTGTCCGCCGGCCGGGTTCAGTCGGTGGCGGTACGACTGATCGTCGACCGCGAGCGGGAGATCGCGGCGTTCGTTCCGCGCGAATATTGGTCGATTACGGCACAGTTGGCATCGCACGGCAGTCCGATCGTTTTTGCCGCGGAGCTCAACACGATCGACGGGCGCAAAGCGGAGGTCACGAACGAAGCGCAAGCCTCGGAAATTGTGCGGGGATGTGAGAACGCGGAATTCCGGGTTGCCTCGATCAAGCAGCGCGAGACGCGGCGGAACGCGGCGGCGCCCTTCACCACCTCGACCCTTCAGCAAGAAGCGTCCCGCAAGCTGAAGTTCCGCGTGCGCAAGACGATGCAGCTGGCGCAGGCGCTGTACGAAGGCCTGGATCTCGGGGGCGCCGAGGGAACGCAGGGCCTCATCACCTACATGCGCACCGACTCGACGCGCATCTCCGATACGGCACGCGACGCCGCGCGCGACTACGTGGTCGGCACGTACGGTCCCGACTATGCCGGCGGCACCCGCACGCACAAACTGCGGGAAGGCGCGCAGGACGCCCACGAAGCAATCCGGCCCACGTCGGTTTTGCACACGCCCGATTCGGTTGCCCGCGTACTCAAACGCGACGAGCTCCGCCTGTATCAGCTCATCTGGGAACGGTTCGTCGCCTCGCAGATGGCGCCGGCCGTCTTCGATCAAACGACGGTCGACGTCGCCGCGGGGCGGTATCAATTCCGCGCCAGCGGCAGCGTTCTGAAATTCCCCGGCTTTACGGCGGTGTACGAAGAAAGCCAGGACGACGCGTTGCCCGACGGCACCGCGCCGGCGAACGGCAAGGCGGCGAAAGCGCGGCCCATCTTGCCGAAGCTCGAGCAGGACGAGGTGCTCGACAAGAAGTCCGTCGATCCGCGCCAGCACTTCACCGAGCCGCCGCCGCGCTACAGCGAAGCGTCGCTCGTGAAGGCACTGGAAGAAAATCGCATCGGCCGGCCTTCGACGTATTCCGCCATCGTGGAGACCATTCAGGCCCGCGGTTACGTCGAGCAAATCGAACGCCGGTTTCACCCGACCGACATCGGGTTTTCCGTCAACGATCTGCTGGCCGAACACTTTCCGGAGATCGTCAACTTGGCGTTCACCGCGTCGATGGAAGAGAAACTGGACAAGGTCGCCGAGGAGAACGGCGACTGGGTCAAGGTGCTCTCCGACTTTTACGGCGACTTTTCACGCGAACTCGCCGTCGCCGAGGAGAAGCTGCCGAAGTTCGAGCAGCGCGACGAGCCGACGGACGAGATCTGTCACAACTGCGGACGGCCGATGGTGATCAAGACGGGCCGTTTCGGAAAGTTCATCTCGTGCACCGGGTATCCCGAGTGTAAGACGACGCGGCCGATCTTGAAAGAAACGGGCGTCGCCTGTCCCAAGGACGGCGGAATGATCGTCGAGCGCAAGTCCCGCAAGGGCCGGACGTTTTTCGGTTGCGCGAATTATCCGAAATGCGACTTTGTGTCATGGGACCGGGTCGTGCCCGAGCCGTGTCCGGTGTGCGGCGGGTACGTTACCGCGAAGACGCGGCGCGGCGGCGCGGTCACGCTCGAGTGCCATACCGACAAGACGCACGACACCAGCACGCTGGGAGCGGCGCGTGCCGCGGCGGATGAGGAAGAGCTCGAACCCGTGGACGCCTAAGTGACGGCCGCGCTCACGGTCATCGGCGGCGGTCTCGCGGGCTGCGAAGCCGCATGGCAGGCGGCGCTGACCGGTGCGCGTGTCGAGTTGTTCGAGATGCGTCCGTACCGCAGCGGGCCCGCGCATCAAACGGCCATGCTCGCCGAACTGGTCTGCTCGAACTCGCTGCGCGGCGTCGCGCTCGAAAACGCGGTGGGACTTCTCAAAGAAGAGCTCGCGCGGTGCGACTCACTGATCATCGCCCTGTTCGTCGCGGGCGCCTACCCGCCGGCGGCGCGCTGGCGGTCGACCGGGCAGCGTTCGGCGCGCTGGTCGAAGCGCGCTTGACGGCACATCCGAACGTTACGGTGCACCGCGCGGAAGTCACCGAGATTCCGCTCGACGGCCCGGTGGTCGTCGCATGCGGGCCGCTGCCCTCCGAGCCGCTCGCCGCGTCGATGGATGCGCTCGTCGGCGCGAACCGGCTGCATTATTTCGACGCCGCGGCGCCCATCGTCGCGTACGATTCGCTCGATACGTCGGCAATGTACCGCAAGTCGCGCTACGAGAAAGGCGACGGCGACGATTATCTCAACGTACCGCTCGACCGCGCGACGTACGAGCGCTTCGTGCACGATCTGCGGACGTTGCCGAAGCACGCGCCGAAAGACTTTGAAGCGGACGCGGCCGGCGGCAAGGTTCCATACTTCGAGGGCTGTTTGCCGATCGAGGAAATGGCGCAGCGGGGTGACGACGTGCTCCGCTATGGTCCGCTCAAACCGGTGGGTTTGCGGCATCCGGAAAGCGGCGTCACGCCGCACGCCGTCGTGCAACTGCGCAAAGAAAACGCCGCCGGAACCGCCTTCAATCTCGTCGGCTTCCAAACGCGGCTGACGTGGCCCGCGCAGCGCGAGGCGTTCGGTAAACTTCCGGGCTTCGTCAACGCCGAGTGGCTGCGGCTCGGCGTAATGCATCGCAACACGTTCATTGATTCGCCGCGCCTGCTTACATCCGACCTGCGCTTGCGCGCGCGCCCGTCGGTCTTCTTCGCCGGACAGGTGACCGGCGCCGAAGGATACGTCGAAGCAGCGGCATGCGGTCTCATTGCCGGCAGCGCCGCAGCCCGCGAGCTGGTCGGCCGGCCGCCGCTGCACGTCCCCGCCGACACCGCGCTCGGGGCGGTCGTCGCGCATCTACAGAACACGACGACGCCCGACTTTCAACCCGCGAACGTCACGTGGTCGTTCTTTTCGCCGCTTGCCGGTCTGCCGAAGCGACTCGACAAACGCGCGAAGCGGGCGTTGCTTGCGGCCCGCGCGCTCGAGCGCATTGAAGCGTTCGCCGCCGCGCTGCGCGAGCGCGAGCCCGCCGGCGCAACTTCCGGAGCCGCGTTCGGGTAGTTCGCCCTCGTGAGGATTCGCTCGACGACCATCGTCGCGGTTCGTCGCGACGGAAAACTCGCGATGGCCGGAGACGGGCAGGTGACCTTCGACAAGTTCGTGATGAAGCACGGCGCACGCAAGGTGCGCCGCATCGCCGGCGGCGGGGTCCTGGCCGGCTTCGCCGGTTCCGCCGCGGACGGCATCACGCTGCTCGAGAAGTTCGAGGGCAAGCTCTCCGAGTACAAAGGCAACATCGTCCGTGCTGCCGTCGAGTTGGCCAAGGACTGGCGTCAAGACCGGGCGCTTCGCCGGCTCGAAGCGCTGCTCGTGGTGGGCAACGCGGAGCACCTGTTCGTTCTCAGCGGCAACGGCGATGTGATCGAACCCGACGAAGGCATCGCCGCCATCGGCAGCGGCGGACCGTATGCGCAAGCCGCCGCGCTCGCGCTCCTGCAGCACTCGCCGCTGGACGCGCCCGCGATCGCGCGCGAAGCGCTCCAGATCGCCTCGAAAATCGACATCTACACGAACGACGACATCATCGTCGAGGTCGCACCGGAATCATGACAAACGAACTGACGCCCCGCCAAATCGTCGCGGAGCTCGACCGGTATATCGTCGGACAAGCAAAAGCGAAGCGTTCCGTCGCGATCGCGCTGCGCAACCGGTATCGCCGCGAAAGCCTGCCCGAAGAATTGCGCGCCGACATCATTCCCAAGAACATTCTCATGATCGGACCGACCGGCGTCGGTAAAACCGAGATAGCGCGCCGGCTCGCCGCGCTCGCCGGGGCGCCGTTCGTGAAGGTCGAAGCGACGAAGTATACCGAGGTCGGCTACGTCCGCCGGGACGTCGAGTCGATGGTGCGCGATCTTGCGGAGGCGGCGATCCGGATGGTGCGCGACGAACGCCGTGCTGAGGTCGTGGAGATGGCGGACAAGGCCGCCGTCGAGCGCGTCGTCGACCTGCTGCATCCCGAGACGCGCCCGCCCGCGCAAGCGCAGAGCAATCCGTTCAGCGCAACCCTGGGTTCCATCTTCGGCAATAACTTCGGGCAGGCACAGCAGCCGGCGCCGGTCGCGACGCAGACCGCGCCGCCCGACGAGGCGGCGCGCATCCGCGAGGCGGCGCGCGCCGACGTGCTCGCGGTTTCTACGACGTGCGCCTCGTGGAGATCGACGTCGAGGAGGCGCAGCAGTTACCCATCGGCGTCATGGGCGGCGATCCCTCGATGATGAATCAGGGCGGCGACATCGGCGAAATGCTCGGCGGCCTTCTGCCGAAAAAGAAATCGCGCAAGCGCGTGACGGTGGTCGAAGCACGCCGCATCTTTGCCGCCGAAGAAGAAGCGAAGCTCATCGACATGGACGCCGTCAAACGCGAAGCGCTGCGGCGTGCCGGCGAAAACGGCATCATCTTCATCGACGAGATCGACAAAGTTGCGGGCCGCGAGGGCAGCCGCGGACCGGACGTTTCGCGCGAAGGCGTGCAACGAGATATCCTGCCGATCGTCGAGGGCTCGACGGTCAACACCAAACACGGACCGCTAAAGACGGATCACGTGCTCTTCATCGCGGCCGGCGCCTTCCACATGAGCAAGCCGTCCGACTTGATTCCGGAGCTGCAGGGGCGCTTTCCGATCCGCGTCGAGCTCGACTCCCTCACGGCGGCCGACTTCGAGACGATTCTCACGCAGCCGAAGAACGCGCTGATCTCACAATATAAGGCGCTCATGGGCACCGAGAACGTGCAGCTCGAGTTCACGCCCGAGGCGATTACGGAATTGGCGCGCATCGCCATGCAGGTGAACGACCAAACCGAAAACATCGGCGCGCGCCGCCTGCACACGGTGCTCGAGCGTTTGCTGGAAGATCTCGCGTTCGAGGCGCCGGAGAAGACGGGTCCGACGACCATCGACGCGGCCTACGTACGCGAGAAACTCGAAGCGATCGCCGGCAACACGGACCTGTCGAACTTCATTTTGTAACGGACGCGAGCGCCGCGCCGGCGAGGCCGACCAGCAGCGAAGCGAGGTTGAACGTGCCGTGCGAAACCATCGCGACCACCAGGTTGCCGGTGCGCCGGTATGCCCAGGCGTTGACGCAGCCGAAGGCGACGAAGAACGCGAGCAGCACCGCGTCGCCGTGCACGAGCCCGAACAGCAGCGACGAGAGGAGGGCGGCGATGGTCCACGGCGCGCGCACCGCGAGCGCACGGAACAGAAAGCCCCGGAAGAACAGCTCTTCGGTGAACGGTGCAACGACCGCGACGAGCGCGACCGTCATCGCCAGCGTTAGGACAGCTTCGATCGAGCCGCCGCGGATGTGCCGTACGATGTCGGGAAAGAAGCCTTCGAATCCGTGTTGCACGTGATGCACGCGCAGGAGGCCCATGATCGCGGATTGCGTCGCGGATAGCGCGACGATCGCCGCAAGCGCGACGGCGAACGTTTTCCACGCGGCGCGCGACGGCCGCCGCAGACCCAGTTCGGCGAGCGTGCGGCACGCGATGCGCGGCAGCCGACGAAGCAAATACGCTGCGGCGGCGGCATAGCCGGCGATCTCGATCCACTGCAGGGCCGCCGGATTGTCCGGCGTTCTCTTCGTGACCAGCATGGCCGCTATGATCCCGACCACCATCGTGACAAACATGACCGCCATGGCCAGGAATGCCGTGGCCACCGAGGGCCACGCGCGGAAGCCATCCGAAACCCGCACCATATCGAAGCTGGTTCCCGGTCGGTTGCTGGAACTCCGCCTGAGCGGGAACTGCCCTCTGGCGCGGCGGGTTACAATGGACGCAGCCATGGCGTATCTGCGGACGATCCTCACCGACAATCACCCGACCTTGCGCAAGGTCGCTAAACGCGTCAAGCCGGACGAGATCGGCGATCCGCTCTTTCAGCAGCTGATCGACGACATGTTCGAGACGCAATACGCGGCGCCGGGTATCGGCCTTGCCGCGCCCCAGGTCGGCGTGTCAAAACGGCTCTTCACCGTCGACCTCCAGGACGACGAGCCGGCGCACGGCCCGCTCGTCGTGATCAACCCGAAGTTCACGCTCACCGAGGGCGAAGTCGACGCGGTTGAAGGCTGCCTGTCGGTGCCCGGGTACGTCGGAGACGTCACCCGCTTCGAGCACGTGGTGTGCACCGGCCTCGACCGGCACGGTAAGAAGCTTACGCTCGACGCGCACGGCTGGTTCGCGCGCTGTCTGCAGCACGAGATGGATCATCTCGACGGCATCATCTACACCGACAAGGCGCGTGACGTCAGGCTCGCAGCGACGGACGAGGAAGTTGCCGAAGCCGACGCCGTCGTCGCCGAAGGCGCCGCCAACGAACGCATCAATGCCGAAGTTGCGCTGACGCGCTGAAGAGCGTCTTCTTCGGAACGAGCGCGTTCGCGGTTCCGAGTTTACGTGAACTGGCGAACTGCACGCAGATCGCGGCGGTCGTTACGCAGCCGGACCGTCCGGCGGGGCGCGGCCACACCATGGTGCCGACGCCGGTCAAAACGGCAGCACTCGAACTCGGCTTGATCGTTCACGAGCCGGAACGGCTGCGGCCGTTTGCCGTGGAACTGGCCGCGCTGAGCGCCGATGTCTTCGCGGTCGCCTCGTACGGCCGAATACTGCCGCGAGAACTTCTCGACGTACCGGCGAGCGGAATCGCGTTCAACGTGCACCCGAGCCTGCTGCCGTTGTATCGCGGCGCCACGCCGCTCCAATCGGCGATCCGCGACGGCGGCACGGAGACCGGCGTTACCATCATCGCAATGGACGCCGGCATGGACACCGGTGACGTTCTGCTGCAAGAACGCACGGACATCGCACCGGACGAGACGTACGGCGCACTGCACGATCGGCTCGCCGTGGATGGAGCGCGGCTGCTGCGCGAGGCGGTCGGCCGCTACGAGCACCGCACACTGCAGCGAACGCCGCAAGGCGCGCTCGGCGTTGCGGCGGCCGACATCGAACGAACGTTGACGCGGCCGCTCGCGAAGGACGATCTCGTCATCGATTGGACGCAGAAGCCGGAACGGATCGTGAACCTGGTGCGCTCGCTCGCACCGGCGCCGTCGGCACGCGGAAGTCTCGACGGCAGCCGGGTGAAGATCCTCAGCGCGCGCGCCGGCAGCGCGGACGAGCACGGCATCACGCGCGACGACGGATACGCCGTACCCGCCGGCAGCGGTTCCGTCGTGTTGCTGCGCGTGGTTCCGCCAAATCGCGGCGCGATGACGGGCGCAGCGTACGCGCGCGCGAAGCTGGCCGTATGAGCCCGGCGATCGCATCAAAACGCACGCGCGGCGGTGACCGCACGATCAGTGCGCGGGAGGTGGCACTGCAAGTGGTGCGCGACGTGTTTGCCGACCATCCGCGCGGCGCGCGCGAAGCACTGGATTACCGGGCGCGCGCCGCGGCGCTTTCGCCGCGCGACCGCGGCTTCGCCACCGAACTCGCGTACGGTTCCATCAAGCTGCGCCGCTGGCTCGACTACCAGCTCGCGCCGTATCTCGGCGAGCGCGCCGCGACACTCCCGAAACCGATCGCCGAAATAGTACGGCTGGGCATGTATCAGCTGCGTGCGATGAGCGGCGTCGAAGCGTATGCCGCCGTCTCGGAAAGCGTCGGCTTGGCGCGCCGCTACGGGCACAAAGGCACCGCCGGGCTCGTGAACGCGGTGTTGCGCAAGGCGTCGGTCGAACCCGCGCGCGGCGTGGACGGTGAAGGCGACGACGCGGACGCGCTGCGCGCGTCGTTGCCAACGTGGCTCGTCACGCACTGGCGCGCCCGGTTCAGCGCAACCGAGTTTGCGGCGATCTTGGCGGGCGTGAATGCACCGGCGGCGCTCGGCGTGTGCGTCGATCTGCGGGCGGTGACGGCGTCCGATGCCTTCCGTGAATTGCAAGAGGCCGGGGTTGAATCCGCGCCGTCACCGCTGGCCGCCGACGCACTCGTGGTCGACGCGGCGGCATCGACCGCACTGGTTGAAGAACGCGCCGGCGGCCGCTGGCATTTGCAGTCGGAGTCCGCGTGCTTTCCGGTCGACGTACTCGATCCGCAACGCGGCGACCACGTCTTCGAGGCGTGTGCCGGGCGCGGCAATAAATCGCTGCAGTTAGTCAGCCGGATCCGCGACGTCGGGCGAATAGAATGCGTGGACACCGACGCGCGGAAGATCGCGGCCGCGCGAGAACACCTCGCGGCGGCGCGTGCGAATTCCATCGAGTTCGCCGGGCGCGATGCCTCCGTGCCGGCCGGCGATGCCGACTGTTCGCGCGTCCTGGTGGATGCGCCGTGTTCGGCACTCGGCATCGTGGGACGGCAGCCCGAAGCGCGCTGGCGCAAAGATCCCTCCGATCCGGCCCGACTCGCGCCGCTGCAGCGCGGGATCCTCGCGGCTTCGGCGGCGCGCGTCGCGCCGGGCGGAACGCTGGTGTATTCGGTATGTTCGACCGACCCGCGCGAGGGTGAGAACGTCGTCGAGGCGTTGCTGCACGAGCGCTCGGATTTTGCGCGCGCGCCGGTAGCCGAGCGTTACGCGGCGCTGCGCACGCCGGCGGGCGACATTCTCGTACCGCCCGGCGTCCAAGGCCGCGACGGCTTCTACATCGCGCGGCTCGCACGCCGTTCGTGAACGTCATCGCGCGTATCGAGCTCGTCTGCGCGCGTTTTGTCGAAGAAGGCTTCGCGCGCATTTTCCCGAGCGCTCTCGACTCGGCGCAGGTCGGCCGTAAGCTTGTGGCCGCCCTGCACGCGACGCCGAGCGACATGTATCTCGTGCGGGTCCATCCCGATGACTACCGCCGCTTCGAGGTCGATCGCGACTTTCTCGAGGCGCGCTGGAGCGCGCTTCTGCGCGACGCCGCGGGCGATGCGAAAAACGAGGCGCCGCGCGCGCTCTTGCACGAGGATCCGCATGTCGTGGCGGGTTCCGTCGCAATCGAAGCCGTCGTCGACGACCGTCCGCAGGTCTTCGCCCTGCAGCGCGCGGACGGCACGCGGGTGGCGCTCCGCGACGGCTTGTGGATCGGTCGCGCGGACGATAACGATGTGATCGTCGCGGATGCGCGCGTTTCGCGCCATCACGCGCGCGTCGTGGGAGACGGCGAGGCGTTCGCCATCGAGGACGCCGGCTCGTCGAATGGCACGTTCGTCGACGGGCGCGCCGCACGGCGCGAGCGGTTGACGGCCGGCAGCATCGTTACCGTCGGCGACACCTACTTGCGCGTCGTAACCGATGCCGGCTGATTCGCGCTTAACGACGCTCGGAGTGTGCGCCGCGGTTGCGCTGTTCCTCACGCTGGTGCGCGACCGGCGCGGTGCGCCGCCGGCGCCCGCGCTCGACGCGGAAATTCCCACCGGCATCGAGTGCACGGTGGCGAGCGCGGGAACGATCAAGACGTACCGCTTCGGCCGCCGCGTCCTGGTGGGCCGCGCACCGAGCGCCGATCTGCGGATCGACGACCCGCGCGTGAGCCGGCTCCATGCCCGCATCGAGATGCGGGATGACGGCGTTTATGTCGAAGACTTAGGAAGCCGAAACGGGACGGCGGTGGACGGGGAAGCGGTACCCGGCAGCCGGCGTCTGCGCGTCGACGACGAGATCGAGGTCGGGGCAGCGTCCATCATTTTTCGAGGTGTCGGGGCATGGAGATAGCGGTCGGCTCCCAGCCGAGACTTTGGCAGAGCAACAGCGCCGAAGCGCACATCGCCGAGGTCATTGCTCCGGGGGTCGTCCTGCTCGCGGTTGCCGACGGTTTTGGTGCGGTGCGCGGTCAGCCGGTCGCCGCGGTTACGCTCGCCGCCGTTCGTGACGCGCTGAAACGCCGGGTTCGCCACGATACCCGTGACCCGCGCTCGCACCTGACGGCGGCGTTCTCCGCTGCAAACGCGCGCATATTCGCCCAAACGGGCGGCACCGACGATTACGTAGCGGGCGGAACGTCGCTCACGGCGGCGCTGATCGTCGAAGACCACGCGTACGTCGCGCACGTCGGGCAAGCCCGTGCGTACCTGTGCCGCGACGGCAGCCTCGCCGTCCTGACGCAGGACGATGCGCTGGCCGGTGACGAGTGGGTGCGGGTCCGCTCGCACGTTCCGACCGAAGCGCGCACGGGGACTCTGCTCACGCGCACGCTGGGAACGCAAGCGACGCTCGAGGCGAGCATGATGCACGTGCGCTTGATGCACGCCGACGCGCTCGTGCTCGCGACGGGCGGGGTTCACGAAGCGGTCGCGGGTGACGAGATGGCGTATGCATTGCGCGCCGCGCAAAGCTCGACCGATGCGGCGACCCGGTTGCTCGAAATCCTCAAAAGTCGCGGCGGACCGGGCGGCGGCACGGTGATCGTCGGCCGAGCACTGACGGAGAGCGCCGCCGAAGAACCGCAGTGTTTCCGCCCCGCGACGATGCGCACCGCCGCCTTTGTGCTTACCGTAGTCTTCATGCTGACGCTCATAGCCATCGTCGTCCTGCACACGGTTTTTGCTCCATAGGCTGCGCGCCGCGTCGCCCATGCTGCTCGCGCTGTTGTTCGCGGCGGGCGCCTTCACGCTCGCGGCGCCCGGCACGCTCGGCCCGCGCTGGCTGTTGACGGCACTCGCGGCCGTTGCGGCGGCGTGGGTCATGCTCGGGCCGCGCGACGTCGAGCGCGACGACACCTTGCCCGCCCTCGCCGTGCTGCTTTCGGCGCTCGGGTTGCTCGTCGTCGCGCGCGTGTCGCCCGAGCTCGCGCAGCGGCAAACGATTTGGCTTGCGTTCTCGCTCGCGCTCGCCGTGCTGGCCGGTCCCGCGTTCAACCGTTTCCGCGTGCTCGCGGCGTACAAGTATATTTGGATTCTGGTCGCGATCGTTTTGTTCGTCGCGCTCGCGCTCTTCGGTCAAGAAGTGAACGGCGCCAAACTGTGGATCAGGATCGGCCCGGTGCAGTTCGAGCCGGTCGAGGTGATCAAGCTGCTCGTCGTGCTCTTCATGGCGTCGTATTTGGCCGAAACCGGCGACGTGATCGCGCGCACGCGCCCGTGGTCGCTGCGTGCGAACGCGAAATATCTCGGCCCGCTGTTCATCGGCTGGGGCGCGTCGATGGCCATCCTCGTGTTCGAACGCGACTTGGGCATGGCCGCGCTGCTGCTCGCGACGTTCGCCACGATGCTGTACGTCGCGACGCGCCGCATCGATCTCATCGCCGGCGGCTTCGCGACCTTCGCGGTGGCGGCGACGTGGGCCGCGACGCATTACCGGTACGTGCACACACGCATCGGCGTGTGGCAGAATCCCTTTGCCGATCCGCTCGGCGCCGGCTACCAATCGGTGCAATCGCTGTTCTCAATCGCCGCCGGCGGTTTGTTCGGGACCGGGTATCATCGCGGTAGCCCCGGGTACATCCCCGACGTCGCGACCGATTACATTTACGCGGCGTGGAGCGAGGAGTCTGGCGCCATCGGCGCCATCGTTCTGTGCGCCGCGTTTCTCGCCATCGTGCGCCGCTCGCTGCGCATTGCCGAGCGGCAGCCCGATCTGTACGCGAAACTGCTCGCGACCGGACTGGCCGCAACGCTCGGCTTTCAAGTCATTATCATCATCGGCGGCGTGCTGCGGCTCTTTCCGCTGACCGGTATCACGCTGCCGTTCTTCTCGTACGGCGGCAGCTCGCTCGTGACGAACTACTTACTCGTCGCGCTGATCTGGGCGATCTCGAGCGAACGCCGCACGACGGCTTGAGGGTGGAGCGCGCCGCCGAGCACGGATACCCAAGCGGCGTTCGACGCGGAACTGCCGAGCAGAATCGTTACGAGACTGACGAGATAAATCGGTGCGCCTTGGCTCAAGTTGTTGGAGAAGTACAAGTCGAGTTTCTGATTCGCGTAGTCCCAGCGCAAGCGACGGCGCTGCGCGAGCGCCGCTTGTGTTTCACCTTGCGTTTCCGCGAGGTTCGTTTCGAGCGGCGACCCCGCGCGCGGGCAGGCGAAAGAGCCACAGCGCGCCCGCCGTGAATTCGACGATTGCAAGCGCGACGGCGATGCGCGGACCTGCGCCTGGTGCCGATGAGTTGACGTGTTCGACGATCGGCGCGGTGATGAGCGGCGCGAGGATCTGCGGCACGGCCGCGGCGACGTTCCAAGTGCCCATGGCAGACGCCATGGCGCCGCGCGGCAGCAGCGTGCACGCGAGCGCCCAGTCGGCGATGAAGTACGCGCCCCACGCCCCGCCCGCAATTGCAGCCGCGATAAACGCGGGCACGAGCGACGTCGCGGTCGCAAGCAGCATGAGACCCACTGCGACGATCCCGTTCGCCACGAGAACGACGGAACGTTTGTCGTAGCGGTCCGCCGGCTTTGCAGCGGCGATCGCACCCGCCACGTTCGTCAGCGTGAACGTCAAGAAGAGCAATGCAGTCGTCGTGCGGATCGCAGCGCCGTCGATGCCGAGACTTTGCTGCACGAAAAAAAACAAGAACCCGAGTAGCGTGTAGAAACCGAAATTTATGGCCATCCGCGATGCGAGCAGCGTGCGGAAGTTGCGGTCGATGCGCAAGGCCGAGGCGCCGGCGGCCGGCTGCAGCGGCAGATTTCGGACATAGCGCGCCGTCACGGCCCACGAGCCCGCGACGGCCGCGATCAGCACGAACGCCACGACGCGCAAATCGGCGACGAAGCCGGCCACGATCAGTCCGCCCGCGTTGCCCAGCGGCTGAAAGATGCCGAGCCACGATGCTGCGGCGCCCGCGTGTTCGTCCGCAACGTAATCCGGAACGATCGCTTGATACGGGCCGGTCACCACGTTCATCGCAATCTGCAACAGCAAGAACGCCGCCACCAGTTGACCGTAGTCGGGCGCGAGATAGAGCCACGCGATCGCCGGCAGCGCGAGCGCAACGCCCGCCAGATAGAAGGGCCGCCGGTCGCCGGCCGCGCGCAGCCGGCGGTCGGCGAACGGGCCGGCGGCGAGTTGCGTCAGCGTTCCCGCCGCCGCGCCCCCGGCCGCCAGCATAGCGTATGCGCCGATGCCGTTCGCCGGCATCAGCGCGATGCTGCGCGTCTGCAGCGTGATGGCGAGCACGGCGCCCCACACGCATTGGAGTCCGAACCACAGCGCGGCCAGCCGCGCGTAGCCGCTACGCACCGGCCAGCGCGAAGGAATGCGCGTACGCCCAGTCGGCGACGTCGTCGACGTCGTAACACAGGCCCGGCGCGGCGTCGCGCACGGCGCGCACGTCGACGCCGAGCACACGCCGAGCGCGCGCCTCGACCGTCGCGATGTCGAGGCGGCGGCACGCGAAGCGCCAGCAGAGCGCCGGACCCAGCAGCAGCGCGAGCCGTATCAAACTTTTGCGCGCAGTGAAGAACCGGCCGGCGACGGCTTCGAGCGGCGCTACGGCTTCGCGCGCGATCACGAAGGCGCTGCCGTTGGCGACGCGCTCGCCGCCGAGCGCGACGCCGTGCGGCGGTGCGCCGGGAAATTGCGTTTCGTACGCGTCGGCGTTCGCAAGCGCCATGGCGACGGCTGCACCGGCCGCACGGCCGGCGAACTCCGCCAGCGCCGCACCGGTGACGAACGGCAGATCACAGGTGAGGTACAGCAAACCCGGCGCTGCTTCGAACGCGTGCAGCGCGCGCCGGATGTTTTCGACGCCGTCGTCCGCCGCCTCGATGATGCGGTCGACGCGCCCGCGGCAATGCGCCGCGACCTCCGGGCCCGCGATGACGGCGATGCCCTGGACGCCGCACGCGGCGGCGGCCTCGATGACGGGATCGATCAAGCGGCGCGCGCCGAGCGGAGCGAGGGCTTTGATGTCCGTCCCCGTTGCCGCGGCGAACTCCGCGCCGGCGCGCCCGCCGGCGGTGATAACGGCGTACACCGACGCCGCTATTCCGTTAGCTGTTGCGGTGGCCTAGCAGCGCGTGGATGAGCGCCATGAATCCGGGCGTTTTGCGCCGGTCGTTGCCGCGCCGCTCGCCGACGGTTTCCGGCGCTGCGCCCTCGGCGCGCCGCCGGTCGCCCCGCCGGCGATTGTGCTCCACGGGCTGCGTTTCGGGGGCGGAGGCCTCTTCGTCGCTCGACATATGCTGGGTTATCGGCGGATGCATCGCGGCTCAACATGGTATGGCGCAAAATGGGGACTTATGTCCTGTACCTAGAGCCATGCGCCGCTCATGCTTGGCGTCCAAACGACGGCGGCTCGCCGGTTCGGAGGACGTGCAGCACTTGTTCGGCCACGCGGCGCCGCTGGCTGATCTCGGCGTCGCTGGAACGGAAGGCCGAATGCGGCGTGACGATCACGTTCGCCTGGCGCAGAATTGCGGCGTTGACCGGATGCTCGAGCGGGTTCTCCGGCGTGAAGACGTCGCTGCCGTAGCCGCCCAGCCGCCCGTCATCAAGTGCTTCGAGAACCGCCTCGGGTTCGACGATGTCGCCGCGCGCGGTGTTGACGAGCAGTGTGCCCGGACGCGCGACGCTCAGCGCGGTGCGGTTCACCATGCGCCGCGTCTCGTCGTTCAAGAGCGCGTGGACCGCGACCGAATCGCTCGTTGCGATCAGGTCCGCGAGCGTCGCACATTTCACCACGCCCATGCCCGCCATCAGGTCGGCGTGCACGTATGGATCATAGGCCACCACGCTGCGGAAGAAGGCTTGCGCCTTGCGCGTCGTCGCGCGTCCGATGTTGCCGAAACCGATGAGGCCGAGGGTCAAGCCCATGGTACGGCGCGGCGCCGGACCGTCATAGGTGTTCCAACGTCCGGCTTTGATGCGCCCGTCGAGATCGGTGAGTTTGCGTTCGAGCGCGAGCAGCAGCGCGACGGTGTGCGTCGAGACCTCGTCGACGCAATAGTCGGGGACATTGAAGCCGAAAATGCCGTGCGCGCGCAGCAGCGGCGGGTTGAGGTTGTCGAAACCGATGCCGGACCGTCCGACGACTTTGCACGTGGGCAACAGCGCTTCGATCATGTGCGGCGTAATGTGCGCGCGCGACACGACGAGCGCATCGGCGCCGCGCACCCGCTCTTCGGCGCGCGGCCCTTGACGAATGTACGTTCCATTCTCGATGTCGCCGAACGCGATATCGATGTCCTCTCCAAACACGCCGCGTTCCACCGAGGCGCTCGCGGGATCGACGCGGCCGTCCGTGCCGACGGCCCAGAGCGGATCGATGTAGACGACGCGCCTGCGCGTCATGCGTGGGCGGGAACGGGCGCGAAGGTATACGTGCCGAAGTCGGGCGCGAGCGGACGGCGCTCGGGCACGTCGAGCCACAAGCGGAGCATGTGGCGTTTGCGATCCGGTTCGTCCTCGTCGTCGTATGCAGTACGGTCGTGCAGGATCACGTAGTTGTTCAGAAACTGCATATCGCCCGGTTCCAGATCCATTGTCAGCACGAGTTCCTCGGCGATCTCGTAGAAGAGGTCGAGCGCTTCCGTTTCGACCGCCGTGAGCGGCCGGCCGATCTTTTTTTGTCCGTCGCGGATGTACGTGTAGTTGCAGCCGCAACTCAAAACCCCGGCGTGATAGCTGAACACCGGCCGGTAGTAGACCGGCTCTTCGCCGGGCCGCTCCTCGCCGCGCATGTCGATGGCGAACGGCTTGTACAACACGCCCACGTACCACGGCGCCCGCGCAAGCAGCTCGTTGTAAATGCGCATGGAACTCACGATGCGGCTGAGACCGCCCCGGCGTGCCTTGCGATAGCAGAGCAAGCCGACGACATCGCAGCGGTCGACGTGCAGGCTCTGCGCCGCGCGCGTCTGATACCCGCGCGCGAGCGGGTTGTCGAGGGTGAGCCCTTCATCGCGGACGTGGCCGAGAAGATCGCCGCGTGCGTTCTGCGGAATCGCGGTACCGAGGTGCGTACCGATGCCCCAATACATCGCGGCGAGCAGCGCATCATCATAGCGCTCGACGGGCAGACCCCGCACCAGTGCGAAGCCGCGACCCGCGTCGAGTTCCTTCGCCAGCGCGGCGACTGTCGGCCCCACCGCGTCGAACGGAAAGTCCGCTCGCGTGAGCGATTCGAGCGGCCGGCGGCGCGCGAGCGCGCCGCGCGCGACGCGCTCCAATTCCACGACGTCGGCGTGCGACAGGCGCACGATCCAGCGATCGTCGGCTGCGAGTTCAGCGCCGCTCCAGGCGACCGGCCCGGCTACCGGTTCGGTACGGATGCTCCCCATGCGGCGAACTTCGCGCGGGGAGAATCTTTCACTCCCCGAACACCACAGGCCGCAACTTCTTTCCCGGAGGCTCGGATGAACCGTCGTTTCTGCGCCGCACTGCTTGCGGTTTTCGGTTTGCTCCTGTTTGCAGGTCCGGCACGTACGGCGCCGGCCTCGGACGCACCGCCCAACGTGACGATCGCATACCAGCCCGGCATCAGTTACGCCACACTCATCGTCATCAAGCAGCAGGGCGTGCTCGAGAAGATGTATCCCGGGACGAAGTTTGATTGGCGGCTTCTCTCCAACGGCGCGACGATTCGTGACGGCTTCCTCGCGGGCCAGATTCACATTGGCGCCGGCGGTGCGGGCCCGTTTCTCGTGGGTTGGGATCGCGGCGTCGGCTACCGGCTCATCGCATCGATGAATGAAATGAACTTGTGGCTGGTCGCGAAAGATCCCAAGATCAAAACGGTCAAAGACTTGAGCGCGAGCAGCAAGATCGGCGTTCCGAGCCCGGACGCGATTCAAGCCGTCGTGTTGCGTAAGGCCGCACAGGATCAACTCGGCAACGCGCACGTTTGGGATGCCAGCCTCGTTGCGATCCAGCATCCGCTCGGCGTGCAGGCGCTTCTCGGCGGGCAGCTCGACGCGCACTTCACGTCGCCGCCGTTTCAGCAAGAAGAAGTGGATGCGGGCGGACACGTCGTGCTCAAGAGCTACGACGTGATGGGCAAAGCGACGTTCAACAGCATTTACACTACCGACAAGTTCGCGCAAGAGCATCCGCAGTTCATCGCGGCGTTCGCTAAAGCGGTCACCGATGCGACGAAGTTCATCACGACGAAGCCCGACGAAACGGCGGAAATTCTCGCGAAAGACGGCGAGATGAAAGTGCCGGCCGCGCAGTTCAAGAAATGGATGGCGAGTCCGGAAATCACGTTCACGACCACGCCGCACGGCTTCATGAAGGTGGCGCAGTTCATGAAGCAGATCGGCTTCACGACCAAAGTGCCGTCCTCGATGAGCGATATCGAGTTGCCGCTCATGAAGGGCGCGGGCGACTGAACGGCCGGCCTATCGTCGTTGCGGACGACGTCGTCATGGCGTATCCGGACGGTGCGGGCGGCGCGCTCGTCGCGGTCCAGGCCGCGAGCTTCGACGTTCGGCGCGGTGAGAAGTTCGTCATCATCGGTCCCTCCGGCTGCGGCAAGACGACGCTCCTCAAAGCCGTCGCCGGTTTCATGCGGCCCGCCGCCGGACGCATCAGCGTGGACGGCCGGGAACTACAGAAACCGGGGCCCGATCGCGCCGTCGTCTTTCAGGATTTCGATCAGCTCTTTCCGTGGCGCACCGTGCGCGACAACGTCGTCTACGCGCTGCGCGTCGCAAAGAAGATGGAGAAGGGCGCCGCGCGGCGGCGGGCGGACGAAGTGCTCGAACTCGTCGACATCGCGCGCGCGGCGGATCGCTATCCGCATCAGCTTTCAGGCGGCATGAAACAGCGCGCGGCGATCGCACGCGCCGTCGCGCTGGAGCCGACGATCCTGCTGATGGACGAACCGTTCGGCGCCCTCGACGCGATCACGCGCAACCAGCTGCAGATCGAGTTGAACCGCATCTGGCAGCGCACCGGCGTGACGATCATCTTGGTCACTCACTCGATTCAAGAGGCGATCTATCTCGGCCACCGGGTGATGGTGATGTCCACGTTTCCCGCGCGCGTGCGCGAAATCGTGGACACCGACGGCATCGACGATCCCTCCGACGACCGCTTTGCCGAGATGACGGGCCATTTACGTTCGCTGCTCGTCCCGGCTGTGGCGGCGGCGGCCGTTCCGGCGGCCGTCGCCGAATGAGCGCGCAACTCGAAGCGCCGGCGCGACCGGTACCGACCGATGCGCGGGTCGAGGTGCCGGGCGAGCGCGGCGGCTGGCGCCGTCTGCCGGCCGCCGCGCGCTACGGCGTCATCGTCGCCGGGCTCATCGTCATCTGGCAAGCGTACATCTCGCTCGCGCACGTGCCGCCGCTGCTGTTCGCCTCACCGCTCGACGTCGCCAAAGCCGTGGTGGCCGATACGCGGTCAGGACAGATCACCACCGCGACGCTGCATACGCTGCAAGTCCTCCTCACCGGCATGCTCTTTGGTGCGACCGTCGGCTTCGCTCTGGCGTCGTTCGCGGTGTTCTCCCGCTTCGGTCACGACCTGCTGAGCGTGCTGAGCGCCGTCCTGAATCCGCTGCCGTCGATTGCGATCTTGCCGCTCGCCATGATTTGGTTCGGCCTCAGGCCCGAGTCCATCGTTTTCGTCGTCGCGCTCGCCACGATTTGGCCCGTGGCGATCAACACCGACACCGGTTTTCGCACCATCAGCAACACCACGCAGATGGCGGCCCGTAATCTCGGGCTCGGCGGCGCGCGCATGGTGACCGACGTGCTGCTCCCGGCGGCGCTGCCCTACATCATCACCGGCCTCAAAGCGGCGTGGGCGTTCGGATGGCGCACCGTCGTTGCCGCGGAACTCGTCTTCGGCGTCGCGGGGTCGTCGGGCGGTCTCGGCTGGTACATCAACAACGCCCGGTACTTTTTGCAGACCTCGAACATTTTCGCGGGCTTGATCGTGATCTCACTGCTCGGCATCGCCGTGGAAGCGCTCTTCACGGTGATCGAAACGCGCACGGTCGTCAAATGGGGCATGAAAACCGCCAAGTAAAGGAGTCGCGTTGGCCGCTCACGTTTTGGCGCTCTATAACGCGCCGCTCGATCCGACCGCTTTCGAGCAGTATTATCACGGGACGCACGTGCCGCTTGCGAAAAGGCTGCCGGGCCTGCGCTCGTACCTGGTGAACAAAGGCGCGCTCGCGTTCGGCGGCGGCAGCGCGCCGCTCTATCTCGTCGCCGTGCTCGCCTTCGATTCGATGGGTTCGATCGCAGCCGCGCTCGAATCACCGGAAGGCAAAGCCACCGTTGCGGATCTCGCGAATTTCGCGACCGGCGGCGTGACCGTTGCAATGTACGAAACGGAGGAGCTGTAAAATGACGGTACTCTCGCGCGCGACATTCGTTCGCACCGGTTGCGCTGCGGCCGCGCTCGCTTGCGCACCGTCGCGGGCGCGCGCACGAGGCGTGACGCCCGTGCGAATCATCTATTTTCCCGCTGCAGATGTGTTGCCGGTCTGGACCGGAATCGCCAAAGGCTTTTACACACGGCACGGCGTGGCACCGGAGCTCACCGCTACGCCCGGCTCGGTCTATCAGTTCCAGCATTTGGGCGCCGGCGATTTCGACATCGCGCTGACCGCCATCGACAACGCGGTGGCATACGACGAAGGCCAGGGTCCGGTGCAGGTGCCGAACCCGGACTTCGTTGCGTTCTTGGGCTGCGACAACGCGTTTCTGCGGTTATACGCGCGGCCGGAAATCGCATCGTATGCCGATTTGCGCGGCAAGGCGATCGCGGTCGACGCGCCGACGACGGCGTTCGCCTTCGTCCTGAAGCGGATGCTCGAGGCGCACGGGCTGCGCGAGGGCGACTATACGTTCGTGCAGGCCGGCGGTACGCTCGAACGGTTCCAGAAACTGACGACGACGCAGGAGTTCGCCGCGACGATGCTCACCGTGCCGTTCGATCTTCAAGCGCAGGCCAAAGGCTTCAAAAACCTCGGCAACGCGAGCGACGTCATCGGCCACTACCAAGGCATCGTCAGCGTCGCGCGGCGCACGTGGCTCGCAGCGCACGAGTCGTTGGTCGACGGCTACGTGCGCGGGACGCTCGATGCGCTTACGTGGCTGTACGATCCGGCAAACCGCAGCGAAGCCGTACGCATCCTCGGGGACAACATGAAGATCGCGCCGGAACTGGCGGCGCAACTGTATCCGGTTCTCATCGACCGCACGAGCGGTCTCGACCCGCGCGCGGCAATCGACACGCAAGGCGTCGCGACGGTGCTCGGGATTCGCAGCGCCTACGGCGCGCCGCGCAAAACGCTGACGGATGCCGCGAAATACATCGACGACCGGTACTACCGACGCGCCTCGGCTAGCCGGTAACGCTCACGCAGTCGCGGTCGATCCAGTAGTGCTCGTCCGGGGTCGTGCGATAGCCCGGCTCGGCGACGCGCATATCGAGTTCGTATAAGGCAAAGCCGTCAAGCGTGGCGCGCGGCCCGGCAAGCACCGCAAACGAATCGCCGATCCGCACGTTGCCCGCGGCGCCGGCGCGCTGCGGCCGTGACTCGCCCGCCGGCCACAGAAACAGCGGGGTCTGAAGGCAGACGACCGACGCCCTGCGCACGGCAGCCGCGGGCGGGGCCGCCGCGAGCGTCGCGAGCGCGAGGACCGCTGCGAGCGCGAGCGCCTTCATGGCGCCATCTTAGCGCAAACCGCCGCCGGGCGTCGATTCTCGGCGGCGAGACGCTTTTGGGACGGCATTGCTGCTACGATGACGCGGAGCCCGGCTTCGAGTGCCGGCGCCGTGCCGTGCGGATTGAGTGAGGGATCGACCTTTGCCGCTGATCGACCGCGCCAAGGCCGTGATGTTCCGGCCGAAAGAAACCTGGCAAACCATCGCGGCGGAAAATACCGCACCGGCCGAACTGTACAAAAGTTACATCGTGCCGCTCGCGGTGATCGGTCCCGTTGCGACCTTCATCGGCTTGACGATCATCGGTATACCGGTGCCCTTCGTCGGGACGATCCGCGTGCCGCTGATGAACGGCCTCACGCAGGCGCTCGTTACGTTTCTGCTCGTGCTCGCGGGCGTTTTCGTCGTGGCATCAATTGTCAACGCGCTGGCGCCGACGTTCACCGGCGAGAAGAACGCGCGGCAGGCGCTGAAGCTTGCCGCGTACGCCTACACGCCCGCGCTCATCGCCGGAATCGTGCTGCTCTTCCCTGTGCTCGGCGTGCTGCAGATTCTCGCCGCCTTCTACGGGCTGTATCTCCTGTATCTCGGCATTCCGGTCCTGATGAAGGTGCCGCCTGACAAGGCGTTGCCGTATACCGGCGTCGTCGTCGCGTGCAGTTTCGTTCTGGGCCTCATCGTCGTGTCGGCGGTTGCCGCGTTCAACCTTTCGCCCGCGGCGCTGGCGCTGCGCTACGGCAACCATGACGGCAACGCCGTCGCGGTCGGCGCGGTCACGGCGGGCGCGCTCGCCGCGATGGCGGAGGCCGCGAAGCAAAGCGACGCCGCGAGCCGCAACCGCGCGAGCGCGCCGCCGAACGGCGCGTCGCCGGACGCCGATGCGGCAGCGGCGGCCGCCGCGGCAGTCAACGTCGTCAGCGGCTTCGTCAGCGGAGGGAAGAAAGTCGAAACGGTCGATTACCACGCGCTTCAAGCGATGTTACCGCCGCCGCCGGCAGGCATGACCCGCAGCCGCGGTACGGCGGAACGCACGGCCGTCGGCGGCATCGCCGTCTCTCACGCGAGCGTCGATTACACCGACGGTCAGGCGGACTCGCTCAGCGTCGAGATCAGCGACATGGGCAACGCCAGCGGCGTCATGTCGCTCGGCGCGATCGCGATGAGCGCGACCGAGAGCGAAAGCGATTCCGGCTTCGAGAAGAACGTCGAGATCGGCGGACGCAAAGTTCACGAGAAGTATACCGCGTCCGGGAAGGTGAGCGAGTTCTCTGCGATGGTGGGCGACCGCTTCTTGGTGGAGGTCAAGGGCCGCGGCGTCAACATCGACACCGCCTCAAAAACGATGGCGGCAATCGACTTTAACCGGCTCGACGGCATGAAAACGCAAGGCGCGCAGCACTGACGCCGTCGCAGTGTCGTGCGGCTCGCTCAAAGGCATGCTCCACAGCTAGCCTTCGGACGAGCGCAGTTCGTTCGCGAAGAGCGACGCCACGACGTCGCTCATCGGGCGATCGATCGCGCACAAGCGCGCGCGTGTTGCGCGCGGCCATAACGAACGTTCGTCGTTTGCCTCGACCCACGCGCGCAGCGCCTCGGCGAAATACTCGTCCAGCCCGGATGCGGCGTACGGCGTCACGAACGCCGTCGCCGACTCGAAGGCGCGCCGGATGCGCGGATCCACGCCGCTGAGATAAATTCCGCCGCCGAGCGCGCAATCCAGCGCGTGCGCGAACTCGTGCGCGACCGTCATCGGGCTGCACGAGCGCAGATACACCGTCCGCTCTTCGACCACGAAGAGACCCGCCGGCGGGATGGGCCAGTCGTCGACACCGGCCGCGAGGCGCCGCAGAGTCGGCGAGCGGTCGCGGAAGCGCTCCTGCCCGGCCAGCGCCACCACTCGCATCCCGGCCTCCGTCGCCACGCGCACGGCGCCGGTGCCGAACCGCCGGATGGTCGCCGCGACGGCGGCGGCGACGGACGGCTCGGCGCTTTCGATCGTAAGCGCGATAGACGATGGCATCCCCGCATCGTCGCAGGCGCGTGCTGCCGCCGCATGTCCGGCAGATGTCCGCCCCATGCAGTTGACGGTTGTACGTCGCATGCCGCGGCAACGCGCGGGTGCTCGCGTTCGACTTGCGCGCGCATCGGCAGCGCGAGGTGCAAGCGACGGGCGCGCAGCCCGTCTCAATCGCGTGGGATGCGGCAACGTCGCGCCTGTACGTTGCAACGCAACACGGCGCGCTGCGACGCCGCCGGCCGGGCCATGCTGCACGTGATGCAATTCGGATCGCCGGCCACAGCCGCACCTCTGGAACCGCGTTCATGAAAATGCGGACCTGAGGGAGGGCGGCCGGAAGAGGACAACGCACCGCGAAAAGCCGTCGCCGTTATTGGGTCGGAGAAACCCAATGCGGTCTCTTCAAGCCGGCCCTCAGGTTCGTTGCCGCGATGCTCATGGGCGCCCAGGCGCTCGCGCAGTCACCGCCGCCCGCGCCGCCGTCCGCCGGGGGAACACCGGAGCAGATGGCGTTCGCGACGCCGTACGGCACGCCCATCGCGGCCGACCGAGCGATGCAAGTCATCAATGCGGTGCTGGCGGAAGCGCGCAAGCACCCGACCTGGCGCTTTTGCATTTCGGTCGTGGCCTGTAACCGATCGCAAGCGGCCCTAGGTCGGCGCGGGCGTAAACCGGGAGGCGTCCGCCGCTTACGGAAGACGCCCGCGTGGAGGCCATGACGTTGACCGGGACGGCCGTCGGTACCCTCGGCGCGGCGCTCACGTTCCTCGTGTATCTCATGCGGTCGCCGATCGCGTTGCGGCGGGTTGCGATCGTCGCCAACGCCACGCTGATCGGCTACGGCATCATGGCGCACTCCCTGCCCACGCTGCTGCTCCACTGCGCGCTCCTGCCGCTCAACTTCTTGCGTTTGCGCGAACTGATGGTGATGCGGCGCGACATCGAACGCGCGCTGGAGGGCGACGTTTCGCCGACGTGGCTCGCATCGTTCATGACCCGAAAAACGCTCAAGGCGGGCGCGTATGTGTTCCGCAAAGGCGATGCCGCGCGCGACCTCTACTATCTCGAAGCGGGCACCGTGCGGCTCGTCGAACTCGGCATCGACTTACACGCACATGAGGTGTTCGGAGAAATCGCCTTCTTCGCAAAGACGCGCAGCCGGATGTCGAGCGCCGTCTGCGCGGAGGACGTCGTGCTGCGCACCCTCACGCACGACGCGCTGCTCGATCTCTACCAGCGCGATCCCACCTTCGGGCTGTTCCTCGTGCATTTGATCACGGCACGGCTCCAGCTCGACATGGAGCGCTCGAAGCCGGCCGCCGTCGACTGACGCGCTTACGCGCGTGCTCGCGGCGTAATGCGCAGGCGCGTCGCCTCGGCGAGTTTCAAGACGGTCACTTGTGTCTTGGGCGACCTGCGCGCCACAGCCGCACGGAACTCATCGCCGCAGGTGATGCCGCGGACGGCCGGATTGTGCGCGTAATGCACCGGTACGGCGCGCGGCACTTGCAGCATGCGGCACGCCGTCGCGGCGCCCTCCGCGTCCATCGTGAACGGTCCTCCGCCGCTGGAAAGAAACGCGATGTCCGGTTTGTACCGGTCGCCGATCAGCGTCATGTCGCCGAACAGGTCGGTGTCGCCGGACGCGTAGACACGTGCTCCGCCGACGTCGATGATGAAGCCGACCGCCGGAAATCCGGCGGCCGTCGAGTGCACGGCCGGCACCACGGTGGTGCGGATGTTCTTATAAACGGCGGTGCCGCCCATGTTGGCGCCGGCGCCGCCGTTCAAGACGATCTGCGTGTTGTCGAGGTTCGCGGCTTTGAACTTCGGCAGGAAGGCGACCCGCATCAAATCGCTCTGGCCGACGGTTTTGACGTCGACGCCCTTGTCCACGAGCGCTCTCAGCAGCTCGAAATAATCGCCCATGTGGTCGCCGTGATCGTGCGTGAGCGCCACGAGGACCGCGTCCGGATTGCGGGCCTTGATGTGGTCCGCGTACGCTGTGGCACTGCTCAACTCCGGCGGCTGCGTCACCTTGAAGGCGGTGTATCCGAACTTGTTGTTCCAGATCCACGCATCGACGAGAACGATGGACTTGTCGTCCGCGGACGCGAGTTCGTAGACTCCGCCGCCGTACCAGCGGACCTTCAGGTCGCCCGGCACGGGATCCGCCGCAAACGCTTTGGTCGCTCCGCCGAGCGCGAGAGCCGCGCTTCCGCCGATGAACGCTCCGCGGGACAGCGCAGGATACGGACGATGCATGAACGGCTCCTTCATGAAAACGCGGGGATGCGCGAGGGTATGCGCATACGAACGTTGTGCTGTGCGCGGCGCGAAACCCTTGAAAGGGCGGCCGCCGCGGCTACGCGCCGAACTCGTGTACGTGCCGTCGTGATGTACAAACGCGATGCGGTGCCTGCGCGGATCGACATCGTGCTGCGCCCAATCGCCGAACCCGACCGTACCGTCACGTATCTTAGCGCGACGTTGCGCGCCTCGGACGCCGCGGTGACGCGGCGAAGGCGGCCGGCCGCGATACAATCGTCGCGGAGATTCGCACCTCGGGAGCGCGGGTAGCGTAACGTATGCCGTTTCCTGGTCGCGTCGCCTCGTTTGCCCTCGCCGCCGGCCTGCTTGCCGCCGGCGCATCGGTGCTGTCGCGCCGCCGCTCGAGCGCCGCATTCGCGCGTGGCCAATGCGTGCTCGTAACGGGCGGGTCGCGCGGCCTCGGGTTCATGCTCGCCGAAGCGTTTGCGCGAGCGGATGCGCGCGTGACCATCTGCGCGCGCTCGGCCGAGGAACTGGAACGCGCCGCGTCGCGGTTGGCCGAGGAAGGCTTGCACGTGGAGAGCCGGATCTGCGACGTGCGCGACCGTTTGCAGTGCGAAGCGCTCGTCCGTGAAGTCGAAGCCCGCGGCGGGCCGCTCGATATTCTCATTAATAACGCGGGCACGATCGAAGTCGGGCCGCTCGCGGACCAAACGGTTGACGATTTCCGCGAGGCGATGGATACGCATTTTTGGGGTCCGCTGTACCTCATGCTCGCCGTGCTTCCGGGGATGCGTGCGCGTCGCGGCGGACGCATCGTCAACATTGCTTCCGTCGGCGGCCTCGTCGGCGTTCCGCATCTCGCACCGTACTGCGCGAGCAAATTCGCACAAGTGGGCCTCACGCAGGCCGTCGCGGCGGAAGCGGCTGCCGACGGCGTGCAGATCACGAGCGTCTGTCCGGGCTTGATGTATACGGGCAGCCCCGATCACGCGTTCTTCAAGGGGCGCTATCGTGCGGAATACGCGTGGTTCGCGATCTCCGATGCCAACCCGATGCTGTCGGTGTCGCCGGAAGCCGCGGTACGCCGGATTTTGCGCGCGATCCGGCGCGGCGAAGCGCAAGCCCTCATCGGTACGCTGCCGAAAGTTGCAAAGACGCTCAACGCGCTATTCCCGGAAACGACATCGCGTTTGCTGGCACTGAGCGCGCGAATGCTGCCGCCGTCCGGCGGCGTCGGCACCGAGCGGCGGAGCGGTGCCGACAGCCATTCGGCCGTTGCGCCGAGCATCTTGACGTTGGCGGATCGCCGGTCGGTACCCCGCACGAATCAGTGAGCGACGACGCGTTGGCGGGGGCTCGAACGGGCATCGTTCCGCTCTTGGGATAACGCACGGCAGCGGGGGAAAGCGGTCAGTATGAACGGCACCCCCGAAGAGCCCAGCGCGACGGACGACCGCATCGCGGAGAATCGAACGCCGGCGCCCGTCGCGCCTGCGACGCGCGACCCGCAGGCGACGGAACCGAGCGGGTTACCGCCCGGTCAATCGGACGATAGGCGAAGTCCGCTCGATCCGGTTTTCTACGATCCGCAAGAAAAGAAGCCGTCGTGACGGGCACCGGCCGTACGATACCGGCCGATTATTTTCGCGAACTGTATCGCACCGACAGCGATCCGTGGGACTTCGCGACGAGCGCCTACGAGCACGCCAAATACGAGGCGACGCTTGCGGCGCTGCCGCGTGCGCGCTACGATAGCGCGCTCGAATTAGGCTGCGCGAACGGCGTTTTCACGGCCATGCTCGCGGCGCACTGCGATGCGGTACTGGCGGTCGACGTGTCGCCGGACGCGCTTGCGACCGCGCGCGAACGCTGCGCACACCTGCCGCACGTCTCCTTCAACTGCGTGGACCTTGGAACGTCGTTTCCGTCCGGCGTCTTCGACGTGGTTACGTTCTGCGAACTCGGTTTCTATTTCGCGGAAGAAGATCTCATGCGGATCGAACTCGGCATCGCACGCTCGCTCCAGCGCGGCGGCACGCTCGCGCTCGTGCACTGGACGCCGCCTGTCGACGGGCACGCGATGAGCGCCGATGACGTCCACGAGTTCTTCATCGACTCGCCCGCGTTCGCGCACGAGCGCGGCGCCCGCACCGATCGCTATCGACTGGACGTGTTCCACCGCCGATGAGCGCACCGCGTTGCAGCATCGTGATCGCGACGCGCAATCGCGCTGCGACGCTACTGCAAACTCTCACTCGTTTGGCGGCCGCGAGCAACGACGTTCCGATCGTCGTCGTCGACAACGGGTCCATCGACGGCTCCGCACACGCGGTCCGCGCGCGCCATCCGGACGTAACGGTCATCGGATTGGCGGAGAATCGCGGCGCCGCGGCGCGCACCGTCGGGGTGCGGCGTTGCGCGACGCCGTACGTGGCTTTTTGCGACGATGACTCCTGGTGGGAATCCGGTGCGGTCCAGCGCGGGAGTGATCTGCTCGACAGCTTTCCCGGCGTAGCGTTGTTGAACGCGCGCGTGCTCGTCAACGACCTGGAAGAACTCGACGCCGCGTGCCGGCTGATGGCGAGTAGCGAATTGTCCAAAAAGACGGCGTGCCCGGGAACGGCGATCGCGGCGTTTTTGGCCGGCGCGTGCATGGTGCGCCGCGACGCCTTTCTTCAGGCGGGTGGGTATCACGAGCGCTATCTGATCGGTGCGGAAGAATCGCTGCTTGCGCTCGACTTGCTCGCGCGCGGCTGGGAAATGCTCTACGTCGAGGAGCTCGTGGTGCATCACTTTCCCGCCAGCAGCGAACGCGATCCGCAGCGCCGGCGGCGGCTCGTGATGCGTAACCGTTTGTGGACCGCCTGGCTGCGCAATTCGCCGCGGCACGCGCTCGACGAGACGCTGCGGACGCTCGCGAGCGCCCGCACCGATCCGGAGGCGCGCGCGGCGCTGCGCGCCGCGGTCGGCGGCCTTCCGTGGATCCTCCGCGAAAGGCGGCCCGTGGCGCGCGAATTGGAGCGCCGCCTGGCACGCGTCACGGAACTTCCCGCCTGATGACGCGCGCGTATCCCGAAGAAGTGACCGTCGAAGCGGGAGCGCGCCTCGTGCTGCGCGTTTCGACAACCGCCGAGCGGTTTCGCGTCCGTCTGCATCGCGCCGTTCCGTTCGCGCCCGCCGGCGAGCCGTCAGCGTGGTTCGCGGGGACGAATGCGCCGTCCGGACGGTGCGACCGGCCGTGGAAATGGCCGCCCTACACGCTTCCGATTCCGCAAGCATTCGAATCCGGCGCGTACATCGCCGTCATCGAAGAGGCCGGCGGCGCGCCGCCCGCCGCGGCGCCCGATGCGCGTTCGGGCACGGCACTCTTCGTCGTTCGCGCGCCGGCAGCGCGCGTGCTCGTCAATCTGCCGCTGTTCACGTATCACGCATACAACGTTGCCGACGTCGATGGAACGCGCGGCGAAGGCGAAGGCGAGTGCTTGTACAGCGGTCCGAGCGCGGTCACGCTGCATCGTCCGGGCGGCGGTACCGGCGGTCACCCCTGGGACGAAGTGAACGCCGATGTCTACGATCGCGCCTCGCCGCGGCAAACGTTCGCGCATTGGGATTCGAAAGGCCTCGCGTGGCTGCACGCTGCCGGATACGACGCCGACGTTTGCACCGATCTCGATCTGCACGACGCCGCTTGCGATCGTTCGCGGTACGACGTTGTGCTCGCGTTCGGCCACCACGAGTACTGGACGCGTGAAATGCGCGCGCACCTCGAAGCGTTCGCCGCAGACGGCGGCGGCATCGCTTTCTTCGGGGGCAACACCTGCTGGTTTCGCGTGCGCTACGACGGCGCAAAACGCGCGATCGCGCGCGACGGCCAGTGGGACGACGACCCGGAGGAACGCTTCACGGGCGCAAGTTACCGCTACGGTGGGGGCAAATGGCGCGGCGGCCGGCCGGCGCTGGGATACACCGTGCACGACGATCTGCACTGGATGTTCGCTGGTGCTGCGG
>JBHEMQ010000030.1:10101-29714 GCA_046262475.1 Candidatus Velthaea sp. | reverse complement strand
CCGTTGACGGCGTCGTGCTGGGCGGTGTGCATGATCGCGAGCACCCGCGACAGCCGCAACGGATTGCCGGTCGGCTGCGTACGCGCGATCCCGTCCCACTTGCGGATCACCGCACCGGACGTCTCCTCGGCGGCGGCCGGCGCCGGTGTGTACAGGGCCCCCGCGAGCGCCGCGACCGCTACGGCGGCGCCGCCCGACGAGCCGCCGGGCGTGCGTGCGAGGTCCCACGGATTGTTCGTCGTGCCGTAGATGTCGTTATAACTCTGCCAGTCGCCGAGCGCGAACGGAACGTTCGTCTTGCCGAGCACGATCGCACCGGCGGCCTTCAGCCGCGCGACGGCCACTGCGTCCTCGTCGGCACGAAACGTCGCGAATTGCGGCATGCCCCACGTCGTCGGCAGACCCGCGACGTTGTACGATTCCTTCACCGTCATCGGCACGCCCAGCAGCGGGCGGCGTTCGTCGCGGGCCAATGCGGCGTCCGCGGCCGCGGCCGCACGGCGGGCGCGCGCGAAATCACGCACGGCCACGGCGTTGAGCGCGCCGTCGCAGCGCTCGATGCGCGCAATCGCATCGTCCAACAATTCCACCGCGGATACACGCCGCGCGGCCAAATCTTCGGCCAGCGCTCCGGCGGTGCGATATGCGGGCTTCGGTGCTTGCGCCGGCGGCGGCATGGTTCCGATGCTACGTCGCCGCCATCGCGCGCGCAAGCGGCCGGTTACGCCGCGCAGGCTATCCGGCGCGCCGGCGAGGAAGGTGGGCGCATGACCGCGCGCTGCGCCGCCGTGCTGTTCTGTCTCGCCCTGATGCGGGGCGCGCCCGCCGGCGCCGCCGACGAGCCGGCGCTGCGCGTGAGCGCGCCGCACGCGCTCGTCCCGCTGATTACGACCATGGCCGCTCGCTACACCGCGGCGGAAGTCGTGCAGGTGACCGTCTCGGAACGGTCCTCCAACGACGGATCGGCCGCCGTGAAGACCGGCGAGGTCGACGTCGCCATTTCCGACAGCGCGCAGGGCGAAACCGGGTTCAACGATACGACGATCGCCGCCGTACCGTTCGCAGTGGTCGTAAATCCGGCAACGGGCGTGGATACGCTCGCTCCCGCACGCATCAAGGCCCTCTTCGAACACGCGGCCGCCTGGAAAGACGCGGGCGGAGCGGACCTGCCGTTGTGGACCGTGGAACGCCCGCGGCGCAGCGCGACGCAGTCACTGCTGGAGCGTGCGCTCCAACTGGACACGGCCCGGCCCGCCGCCGACGCCATCGAGGATTCCTCAAGCGCCGTCGTGCGTGACGTCCGCGCGAATCGCGGGGCGATCGGTGTGATCGGATTGCCGTTCGCGGGTGAACTGAGCGGCATAACGGTGATCAAGATCGGCGGCGCACAGCCGAGCGGCGCGGCAATCGCGGCCAACACGTATCCGCTCTTCGCGTACGAGCACGCGGTCACGTTCGGCTCGGCGCCGCTCTCAGCGTCGCGCTTCGTCGCGTTCGTCCGCACGCAAACCGCAACGTGGCGCGAAGCCGGCTTCATCCCGATCCGCGACCTACGCCGTTGATCGGGACGTTGACGCAGCGCGCAACCGCGGCCGATGCACTGCAGATGACCGAACTGCTGTCGCGCGTGGCTGCGGAGGGGCAGTGGATCGCGACCGAGATCCCATTCGACGTCGAAGGGCGCGCACGGCAGTTGGGGCATGCACTGGCAGCGCAAACCGTCGTCGGCTTCGTCGTTCGCGACGACCAAGGCATTCCAGCAGGTTCGCTGATCGCGCGGGTAGCGGCAAACCGCGCCGCACTCGGCATGATCGTTGCTGCGGAGCATCGCCGACAGGGTATCGGGCGTGCCCTCATGGATGCCGTCATCTGCTGGGGCAAGACCGCAGGCATCGAGGCGCTCACCCTTGAGGTCTTTCCGCACAACGCCGGCGCGCTTGCATTCTACGAGCGCTCCGGCTTCACGCAGACCGCCCGGCGGGTCGCGGCTGTGCAGCGGAACAATGGAGAGCGCTGGGACACGCTTGCGATGGAACGCCGTCTCGATCGAGAGCGGTTCTGAGAAGCGTCGTCACGACGACGCGCGTGCGGTTTGGTGAAACGGACGCTGCGGGCATCGTTTTCTATCCCACGTTTTTCGCGTGGTTCGATCTCGGCGTGCAAAATTTGGTGCGCGACGGTGAGCGGGCGGCGCACCACGCCGACGGCAGTCCGCACGTTCCGCTGCCCATCGTCGAAGCGGGCGCGACCTTCGTGGCACCGCTGATGATGGATGAAGAGATCACGATCGTTTCCACCGTGGCGGAGCTCGGGCGCACGTCGCTGCGCGTCGAGCACGAAATCAAGCGCGGCGAGACACTGATCGCCAAGGGCTTCGAGGTGCGTGTGTACGTCACGAATAATTCGAGCGGTATCGCCAAGGCACCGTTCCCCGACGACCTTCGCGCACGCCTTGCCCGCGGCCCCGACCCGGGGCCTGTTTTCCGGAGTTGACGTTCATGCAACGAAAAAGCTTCATCGCCGCCGGTACCGCCGCCGTCGGGCTTGCGGGCATGCCGCGCTTCACGCTCGCCGCCGGCAACGCCGCGACCGTCAAAATCGGCTTCATCGAATCGTTCAGCGGCGTTTTCTCCGATCTCGGGAACGTGCATCGCCAAGGCGCACTGCTCGCGCTTGAAGACGCGAATCGCAGCGGCCGCGTGAAATACGAGTTCGTGTTCGCCGACGACGCGTCGAAGCCGGCGACGGCGACGACCGAAGCGCGGCGCCTGATCTCGCAAGAAAACGTCGACGCGCTGTTCGGGGGCACTTCGTCCGCGGTCGGCCTCGCTCTGGAGCCGCTGACCCTCGAAGCCGGAACCTTTTACCTTTGCCTCGGTCCGCAAGACTCGGCGATCACGAGCGGCAAGGCGTCGAAACTCACGTACCGTTTCGGGCCCAACGTCCGCATGCTGCTCAAACCGCTTTCGCGCCGCGTGCTGGCGCTCGGCAAGAAGTGGTACTTCATCCAAGCCGATTACGCGCTCGGCAAAGACGCATACTCGCAGCTTTCGCAAATCCTCAAGAGCGCCGGCGGAACGGAAGTCGGCGTCGACGTCGTGCCGCTCGGCACGACCGATTTTTCAGCGGTGCTCACCAAGTTGCGCAACAGCGACGCGGACGTTCTCGTGCTTGCCAACAGCGGACTCGACGCGGCGAATACGCTCAAGCAATTCGTCGACTTCGGCCTCAACAAAAAGATGAAGGCCGCCGGCATCTCACTGGAAGACATCTATTACAAGGCCTTGCCGCTCGATCAGGTGCAGGGCGTGACGTTTCCCGTTCTTTGGTCGCCGTTCGTTTCGCCGTCCGCGGCGAAACTCGCCGCGCGCATGCGGCGCTCGATCAAGGGACCCGTGTCGAGCCGGCATTATCTCGGTTACATGGCGGCCGCGTCGCTGGTCGACCGCATGAACGCCGCCGGCACCACGCGCGCGGACAAACTCGCCGCCGCCTTCGACGATCATGCGTTCGATGCGTACAAGTCGGACAAGGCGGTCTATCGCGGCTGCACGCACCAGTGCGCGCAAGACGTGTACGCCGGAACCGTGGTCTCGCAAAAGCGCTTCAACCAAACACAGTTCATGTACGATATCGTTTCCGAGGTGACGGCGGCGGAATCGGACGGAAACTGCGACTCGCCGTGGGCGCGCGACGCGAAGACGTCGCTCGCATCGCAAACGATTGCGACGCGGCAGAACTACGTCGCGAAAACCTTCTAGCGCCGCGGTCCGAAGCCGCGATACGGCGTCAGCGGAATGATGTCGACGGTCAGCATGTCTTTCTGCACGAGCGGCAACGACGCGATGGCCGCGCGGGCTTCATCCAGCGACGCCGCTTCGATCACGATCGCCGCGCCCGGAACATCGCCCCGGCCCCACATCTGACGGAAGGCGCCCGCGGCGTACAATTCGCGGGCGCGTTCCGCTTCCGGCTCCAGCAGCGGCGCCAGGTCCGCCTCGGCAAACCGTTCGTAATTGCGCTTCGCGAGCGCGAGAAATTGTGCCATGCGCGGCTGTTGCCGCGACTTTCGTCGGAACCCTTGCTTTCGACGCTCGTGCTGCCGGGGTTCTGATTGGCGCCGTCCAAGGTCGTCCGTCATGGCCGTTGAGTCGCTGGGTGCGTTCGTGCGCGTTCTTCGTGAGGCCGGCGAGCTCGTCACGGTCGAGGCGCCGGTCGACCCGTATCTGGAAATCGCGGAAATCACCGACCGGGTCGTAAAAGCGGGCGGCCCCGCGCTCCTGTTCGCACACGTGCGCGGTTCCGAGTATTCGGTCCTTACCAATCAGTTCGGCAGCGAGCGGCGCATGGCGCTCGCGCTCGGCGCCGCTTCGCTCGCCGAAGCGCAAGAGCGCATTCGCAAAGCGATCGACGTGTCCGTGCCCGATTCGTTCGGCGGCAAACTCGGCAAACTGGTCGCGCTCGCCGCGTTTCGTAACGCGATCCCGCGCACGGTGGAGCGCGCGCCGGTGCACGACGTCGTCGAGCACGATCCGGATCTGCGCGCGCTCCCGGTGCTCACCACCTGGCCGCTCGACGGCGGTCCGTTCATCACGCTGCCGCTCGTTTTCACGCGCGATCCAGACACGCAACGCCAGAACGTCGGCATGTACCGGATTCAAATCTACGACGGTAAGACGACGGGCATGCATTGGCAGCGTCACAAGCAGGGCCGCGCGCATGCCGCGAAGTGGGCGGGGCGCGTGCCGGTCGCCATCGTCGTCGGCGCGGATCCGGCCGTGACGTATGCCGCGACGGCGCCCCTGCCGCCGATCGTCGACGAAATGGCGTTTGCCGGATTTCTGCGCGGCTCGCCCGTGCGCATGGTGCAGTGCAAAACCATAGACATGCGCGTGCCGGCCGAAGCGGAATTCGTGCTCGAAGGCACCGTCGACAACGAAGATTTGCGCATCGAGGGCCCGTTCGGCGATCATACGGGCGTGTACAGTCTGGCCGACCGCTATCCGACGTTCCACCTGACATGTATGACGCGCAGACGCGCACCTATCTACGCGGCGACCGTGGTGGGCAAGCCGCCCATGGAAGACGCGTGGCTCGGGAAGGCGACCGAACGGCTTTTCTTGCCGCTGCTGCAAATGGTGGTACCGGAAATCGTCGAATACAACTTGCCGGTCGAAGGCGGCTTTCATAATCTCGCGATCGTCGCCGTCAAGAAAAGCTACCCGGGGCAGGCAAAAAAGGTCATGAATGCGCTGTGGGGCCTCGGACATATGATGATGCTGACGCGCACGCTGCTCATCGTCGATCACGACGTCGATCCGAGCGACGTGCGCGGCGTCGCGTGGACGGCGCTCAACAACGTCGATCCCTCGCGCGACCTCGTCGTGATGCCGGGTCCCGTGGACGACCTCGATCACAGCGGTTCCTCTTTGCTCGCGGTCGGACACAAACTGGGCATCGACGCGACGCGCAAAGGCGCGGACGAAGGCTACGCGCGCGAATGGCCGCCCGAAATCGTCATGGACGCCGCGACGCGGGCGCGTGTGACGGAACGCTGGAACGAGTACGGCATCGGCGATTTGCGCGCGCCGGGCGGCGACGAATGGTCCGGGCAAGGCTGGCCGCGGCTACGGCGCCTCCTCGCCGAGCATGCTCGATGAAAACGGCGGCGACGTTCTTGCGCGAAATTCGCATCGAACACACGCTGTTTGCGCTGCCGTTCGCATACGTGGGCGCCGTCATGGCCGCGCGCGGCTGGCCGAGCGCCGCGCAATTGGTCTGGATCACGCTCGCGGTGCTCGGCGCGCGCACTGCCGCGATGGCCGCAAACCGTTACTTCGACCGCCGCATCGATGCGCGCAATCCCCGTACCGCGCGGCGCGCCGTCGCGAGCGGCGCCCTTGCGCCGCAGGTAATGCTGTGGGCGATGGCCGGCGGCATCGCGCTGCTCGTCGTCAGCGCCGCGCTGCTGAACCCGCTGTGTCTCGTTCTGCTGCCGCTCGCCGCACTCGGCATCATCGTGTATCCGCTGTGCAAACGGTTCACCTGGCTCGTGCACTTCGTGCTCGGGGCCGTCGATGCGTTCGCACCGCTCGGAGCGTTCATCGCGGTCGCCGGCACCGTAACGGTCCCGGCGCTGCTGCTCTTCCTCGCCGTCACCGTGTGGGTGGCCGGCTTCGACATTCTCTACGCCCTCATGGATTATCGCTGCGACGTCGAACAAGGGCTGCACTCGATACCGGCGCGTTTCGGCGAGCGCAGCGGCCGGCTGCTGCCCGTCGTCCTGCACGTCGCGATGACGCTCGCGCTGCTCGGCGCCGGCGTCCTCGCGCAGGCTGCGCCGGTCTACTACGCGGGCGTCGCCTTGGCCGCCGTCCTGGTCGTGTACGAAGAACGGCTCATCGCGATTGCGAAAGACATGTTCGTGCTCAACGACCGCATCTTCGTTACAAACATGGCCTTTTCGGTCGGGTTTCTCGCCACCACGCTCGCGTCGTTTCTCGCACGATGATCGCGCGCGCCGAATTTTTGCGCGGGTTGGGCAGCGTGGGAACGTCGCTCGCCGCCATCGATTTGCCGAACTTCGCGGCGCAGGTGCAGATCGCCGTCATCTGCCCGCTCTCCGGCGACCAGCGCCGCAACGGCGAGCAGCTTGCGAACGGCGTGCGCGCCGCCATCGACGACGCCAACCGCCAGCGCGGCAGCCTGGACCGGGTCTACACGCTGCGCACCTTCGACGACCGCAACGGCATCGCCGACGCGCTCGTCAACGCGCAGTTCGCCGCTGCCGATCCCTCGATCGTGGCAGTCGTCGGCCACCTCGGTGCCAAGAGCACCGCCTCGGCGGTGCGCACGTACGCTGAAGCGCAATTGCCGCTCGTCGTCCCGGCGGCCACGGCCGACGACATCACCGCAAACGGCTACCGCAACGTCTTCCGCCTGCCGACCCGGGATTTCGACGAAGGCCAGCTGCTCGCACGGTTCGTGCTTCAGCAGAACAAACCGAAGATCGCGCACGCACTGGTGCAGGACGGCGATTACGGAGCGGGCGTCGCCGACGGGTTCGTTCAGACGCTCAACGCGCAAAAGATCGACGCGAAGCTCAGCGTCTTTCCGTACGCGAACGCCGACTTCGGCCGCGTTGCCGCAGAAACGCTGTCGCGCAAGCCGGACGTCATCGCACTCACCGGATATGCGGCGGAAATGGCTCCCGTCGTCAAAGAACTGCGCGACCGCGGTTTCGGCGGCGTCCTCGTCGCCTCGCAAGGCTTCTTCGATGCCCTCGTGACCACGAAGTACGCCAAGGAGTGCGAGGGCATGGTGATCTCCACGTCGATGCCCTACCTCGCCATCGCGCCGAGCGCGTTCCGCATTCGCGCCGATTTCGAGGCCCGCTACGGCGCACTGACGCCGGTCTCCGCGTTCGGCTATGCCGCCGCACAGGTCGTGATCGGCGCCGTGCGGCGCACCGGCGCGCAGCAGCGCGTGCAGCTCCTGCGCGCGTTGACGCTCGGCGGCAGCTTCGATACGCTCGTCGGTACCTTCACCTTCGGGCCGCGCGGCGATCCGATCGATCCCGAGGTGTATTTCTACACCGTGCGCGACGGAAAGTTTGCGTACGTGCGCCAAGCGCACCCGTCAAGCTTTCTCCCGCGCTGACGGCCTCAGGCTTCGACACGCCGCCATTCAACGAGCGCGAACGCGAGCAGGATCATCGTGCCGATAATTGCGACGCCGTACTGCGCGGGCGACGTCACGACGGTCTCGCTTTCGGAGAACAGCACGACCGGATTTACCGTGTTGATTGCGTCGCCGAGTGCGCGGACGACACCGATGTGGATGTGGCTCATTCCCGCGAGCACCAGCATCGCCGGCCAAAAGAATCCCGCGACGGCGCCGCGGCTGCGCTTGAGCGACGCGGTGAGCGCGACGATCCACGCGTAGATGTAGACCGGAAAGAGAATCGCGCCGATGTCGCGCCACGCGGCGTGCGGGTCGAACGTGAAGACCTGGTGCCCCATCCAAATCCACCCGGTGAGCACCGCGCACGCGATCGTCAGCACCTGCGCGGCAGCCATCGCCGCAAAGTCGACGGCGAAGACGCTCAGCGCATACCGCTCGCGCACGATCGGCTTGGTCCACGTCAGCTCGAGGTGTCCGGCGTTCTCGGCGGCGAGGCTTAGCCCCAGCACCGTTGCCAGACCCGCGACGAACGCGCTCGCGCCGCCGGCGAGCAGTGAGAGATCCGCATAAAAGTTGGCGATGTCGTGCCGGTCGCTCGCGCTCTCGTTCAGATGAACGCCCGGTGCAAAACGCACGGCGATCGCGATCGCCGTCAACGCAAGCAGAAACAAAACGTACACGATCGTTGCGCGGCGTGCGCGCAGGTACGGTGCATACCACATGATTCAGTCAGCCTCCAGGGTCGCCGGCCGTGGTTCCTCGACGGCCGAGAAAAACAACTCTTCGAGATTCTGATCGAGCAGGGTGAGGCTTGCCGGCACAAGGGCTGTTACGTCGCGCATGACGCCGGCGACGTCGGCGTGCACGTACAGGCGCAGCGTGCGGCCGCGCCGCTCGACGCGCCGGATACGTGCATCGTCGGCGAAGCGTTTGCCGTCGAGCGGCGCTGGGAGCACGGCCTCGACGATTTTCTCGCGCTCGCGCAGTTCGTCCAGATCGCCGTCGAGCACGACGCGCCCGCGCTTGAGGATCACCACGCGGTCGGCGGCGCGCTCGACCTGGCCGATCTGATGGGACGATAACAATACGGCAGTGCCTTGCGCCGCAGCTTCGATGAGAAGGTCGAGCACCGCACGCTGATGGATCGGATCGAGCCCGCTCGCGGGCTCGTCGAGCACCATGACGCGCGGCCGCACGGCGAACGCGAGCACGAGCGCCATCGCGGTGCGCTGGCCTTTGGAGAGGCGGTCGATGCGTTTGCGCCGATCGAGCGAGAAGATCTCGAGCATGGCGTGCGCCCGGCGTGCATCGTAAGCCCGGAAAGCGCGGCGCGTGATTTCGAGATGGTCGCTGCCGGTGAGCCGGTCGAACAAGGCGCTGCGCTCCGGCACGAACGCGAGCCATTCGAAGCTTTGCGGCGCCAGGGGCGCGCCCTGGAACGCGACGCGGCCGGCGTTCGGCCAAGCTAGTCCCAGCATGCACTTGAACGTGGTCGATTTGCCCGCACCGTTCGGTCCGAGCAGTCCGCAAATGGACCCCTGCGGCACCGCAAAGGACACATCGCGGACGGCGTCCGCTCCGGCGTATGACTTAGAGAGGCGCTCGACTTCAATCGCGTTCACTCATCCGCTCCTTGGGGGAACCAGCGCTCCACGAGCCGCTCGACGAGGGCGAGCAACTCGGCGCGTCCGACGCCGATCGAGCGCGCGTCGCGAATCGCGTCTTCCAAGCGAACCGCCGCGACATCGAGGACATTCCGGCGCGTGTCAACCGCCCCGCCCTCACGCACGAAGGATCCGCGGCCGGGGCTCGTATCGATCGCGCCGTCGCGTTCCAGGTCGCGGTACGCGCGCGCCACGGTGTTGGGGTTAACCGTCAGGTCGACGGCGAGCTGCTTGACCGTAGGCAAGCGCTCGCCGGGCGCAAGAGCGCCGACGGCGATGGAACGCTTCACCTGATCGATCAACTGAACGTAGATCGGGACGCCGCTGCGCGGATCGACGTTGAAGTTCGCCGGCACCCCTTCAGAACCGGATGCCCCAGCCGCCGAAGAGGCGAGCGTCGGCGCCCGTAGCGGGCCGGATCGGACGGCGGTCGTTGTCGACAATGTCGAAGGGGCGAGGACCGGGGCGGTTCGTGCGTTCCATGTTTCAAACTCCTATGTCATAGTACACTAGTACAATAACACATTAGCACGGAAAGTCAAGGGGTTTGTTTCCGGCGTCGAATCGCCCCGCATTGGCCAGGACGTGCGCGAGCTTTTGCACGGACCGGAATCGCTGCGCGTGCGCGGCGAAGTCGCCGCGCTCGCGTGGACGCAGGCGGCGCTCGCTGCGCTCATCGCCGGCGCGTGACGCTGGGTCGAGGGCGGCTTTTGGGCGGAAGCATCCGCGTCCACGCGCAGCAATTCGGCGCGACGCACGCGGTGGTGGTCGAGTGCGCCGAGCGCCTCAAATGACGCCGCCGCAGGTGTTCGTGCGCGACGATCCGTTCGTGCCGATCGTCGCCGTCGGAATCGGCGAGCCATCTGCCATCGTGATCGCGGCCCAGTGGGTCGATCACGTCTCGCCCGAGAACTGCGCTTCCTCGTCGGCCGCGAACCGCCCACATCCTCGCGGGACACACGCGCATCACGTCGCCGCTGAGCGTCAACAGCCGCAAGAACGCAATCGTGTCGATCATCTTCCGCAGTGCTGCGCAAGATCGAATAGACGGCGGACCGCGTCGGCCTGTTGTGCTGCGGCTCGCTGGACGTCGCGTTTTCCGCAATTGCGGTTTCCGCATTTCACAGCGTCGGGCGCAAGATCGACATGAACGCCTTCGCCGAGCAGCAGCGCGAACTGGAGGCGGAGCGGTCTTTGCACATGGGCGATGGATTTCATCGACGCCGTATGCGACAAACCGCATCTTCGCGCTGCGCGCCTTCGCGCGAGATACCACGTACCTTGCGTGGACGCGGCGCCTCGACGAAGGCGCGCTCGCCTCATCAGCGAGTGGCGGCGACCTCAGCGGGCAGGTGCGCCTTTCGCAAGGCATTCGCCGGACCAATGCGCCGCCTGTACGCGTGGATCATCGACTTCGCGCTGGTAAACGCGCTCCTGCCGGCCGCCGCCGCCGAGCATGGAAAGGCGCAGCTCATCAACGTCAACGTCGGAATCATCCACATTCACGCGATGCAGTTTGTTTCGTATACGGTCGTGCCGGTCGGCTGGTTCCGGTTTTGGGGCCGCGTGCAACCCTACGAGAAGTGGTCGCGCACGCGCATCGTCGAGGGCGCGCAGCTCGCCGCGCGCGTCGAAAGCGTTACCGCGCCGCAGTTTGGGCCGGTTGCACGATAGCCCCCGCCGCCTGCGCCATGGAGCCGAGGCTTTTGCCCCGGCGCCGCGCGTACACTTTCGTGAACTCTGCGCCCATCAGCAGAATCATCGACGAGTAATAGATCCAGATGAGGATCGCGAGCAAGGCGCCGGCGGCGCCGTACGCCGATGCGACGCCGCTGCGCGCGATATAGATGCCGATCAGCGCCTGGCCGACGACAAAGAGCAGCGCCGTCATGGCGGAGCCGACCCACACGTCGCTCCAATCGATCTTCGCATCGGGCAAATATTTGTAGATCAGCGCGAACAGCAGCGTCACCACGCCGAGCGAAACCAAATAGTTGACGGCTTGAAAGAGCAAGCCGGCGCCCGGGAACGGCAGCAGATGCGTCAGGTACGCGGAAACGATGGCGAGCGCAGCGCTGGCGATGAAGCTCACCAGCAACAGAAAACCGATGACGAGTACCATCCCGAGCGACGCCACGCGCTCGCGCACCGTCACCCAAATGCCGCGCTTCGGCAACTCGACGTGCCAAACGGTATTGAGCGAGTCTTGCAGCGCTGCGAAGACGCCCGATGCACCCACGATGAACATGATGTAGCCGACGATCTGCGCGAAGATGCCGCTGCTCGCCTTGGAAAAATTCGCCGTGATCATCGAACGTACCATATCGCCGGCTTGCGGTCCGACGCGCGATGAAATTTGCCCGACGAGCTGATTCTCCACATCCGTGTGCCCGTGCTCCTCGCGAAAGCCGAGGATCGTGCCGGCGATGGCGATGACGATGATGAGCAGCGGCGCGATCGAGAAGATCGTCGAATAGGAAAGCGCCGCCGCCAGCCGCGGCGCTTTGTCGTTGCTCCACTCGGAGAACGTTTCTTTGATCATCCCGAAATCGATGTGCGCGCCCATCGCATGCTCCTACCCGTTTCTGCCACGGCGAATCGCGGCCGCAAAGCGAGCAAGCGCGACGTTTTGCGGCGTTGCGGGCGGGGGTACACGAACAGCCCGCCCACGGAGAAAACGCATGGCAGAACATCGGGCCGCAGTGCGCGTGAACGCGCCGGTGCAGCAAGTCTACGCGCTCTTCTCGCACTTCAACGATTATCCCAAGTTCATGTCGTACGTGAAGGAAGTCACGTACTTGGACGATCAGCGCAGCCACTGGGTCGTCGATGTCGCGGGCACGCACGAGTGGGATGCCGTGAACGAGGACTGGATTCCCGAACGGCAGATCGGCTGGCGTTCGATCAGCGGCGTCAATAACCGCGGACACGTGACCTTCGACGAAGTCGGCGCGAATCTCACCGAGGTGAGCGTCGCAATTTCGTACGAGCCGCCCGCCGGGCTGCTCGGCAAATTGGGCGAGGCCCTGGGCGCGGGCGGGCACTTCGAGCAGCGCTTACAGCGCGATTTGGAGCACTTCGCGCAAATGGTGGAGCAAGCGCCGGCGGGTGCCCTCGATCCGACATCATCGGCATACCTTTTCCACGACGAGAGCGCGGCCGCGAAAGGCAAGACCACGGCGGCCCAGGATCAGACGATGGGCATGGGCAGCGACCTTGCGGACGACCCGCCCTCCACCGTCGAAACGGTCGGGGGACGGAGCGCCAACCTCGACGACGAGATCACGAGCGGCACCGCGCCCACCTCGCGGCTGGGCGCGAACACGGCCTTCCTCGATGAAAGCTCGGCGGATCCCGCGGTTCCGGGGACGACGAAACGCGAGCGCGATACGCTTTAGGGCCAAAACAGACGATGATACAAGGGTGACCGTCACGACGGTCACCCTTTTTCTTTTTTGGCGCGCTCGCGCGCTCAGGAACGATCGTGAAACGGACTTCACCTTGCCCGGCCGCCCCGGACGACGCGCCGCTGCTTTTCGACCTTTCGGTCGGCGGCCTTGACATTCTCTTTACCAAGCATCCGCGCCCGATGTGGATCTTCGATCTCGAGACGCTCCGTTTCACCGCGGTCAACGACGCGGCACTTCAGTTGTACGGCTACGACCGTGCGGCATTTCTGCGCATGCGCCTGAAGGACATACGCACGACGCACGAATACGACGACCTGTACACGGCGGTCGGCGCGATGCGCGACGGCGGCGCAAGCCGGCGCACCGGACCGATCCGTCACCGACGTGCCGACGGCACCGAGGTGACCGTACGCATCGAATCGACGCACGTCGCGTGCGCCGGCCGTCCGGCGCGCCTGGTCATGGTCGCTGACCTGACCGATCAACTGGCCGCCGAGCGCGCGCTGCACGAGCGTGAAGCGCAGTTGCGGCTTTTCATCGACCAGCTTCCGGCCCTCATGTGGACGACGGATGAGAGCTTGCGCTTCACCTCCGTAGCCGGGGCGGCACTGGCGAAGATCGGCCTCGCGCCGGGCACGGGCGTCGGCGACCACATCGAGACGGTGTTCGTCGGCGGTACCGACGCACGCCCGAGCGACGTGCCGCCCGCGCACGCCGCCGCTCTGCTCGGCAACCGCGTGAAGTTCGAGGGCTGGTGGCGCGACCGGTTCTTCCACTCCGTCGTGGAGCCGCTCTACAACGACCGCGAGGAAATCGTCGGAACGATCGGCGTCGCGCTCGACATCACCGAACGCCGCCACGATGCCGAACAGCTCGAACGCCGCACGGAAGAACTGCACGCGGCGCAAGCGATCGCGCATTTCGGCAGCTGGTCGCGTGATTTGCGCACGAACGAAGTCGCGTGGACGCCGGAGCTGTACCGTATCGTCGGCGAGACGCCGACCGATCCGGCGCTCGATCTAAACCTGTTTACCTTCGATCATCCGGAGGATACTGAAGCGGTGCGCGCTGCCATCGCGGCGTCCGAAGAACGGCGGGAACCGTTCGACATCGAGCACCGCATGGTCCGCAAGAACGGCGAGGTCCGATGGGTGCGCGAGCAGGGCGCGTTCGATTTCGACGGCGCGGGCCGCGCAGTGCGCTGCGTGGGAACGGTACTGGACATCACGGAGCGCAAGAACGCCGAAGACCGGCTTGCATATCTCGCGCACCACGATCCGCTGACCGATCTCCCGAACCGGACGCTGCTGCAAGAACGCTTGACGCGCGCCGTACTGCACGCGGAGCGGCGCAACACGAGCGCCGCCGCGCTGTTCATCGATCTCGACCGGTTCAAATATATCAACGATACGTTCGGCCACGTGGTCGGCGACGAGCTGCTCGCGCGCGTGGCCCAGCGGCTCGCGCGCATACTGCGCTCCAGCGACACCGTCGCGCGTCCGGGCGGCGACGAATTCGTCATCGTTCTCGAGGACCTCGATGACGCGGAACGTGCCTCGGATCTCTCGCAGCGCATTTTGCGCGAATTTTCAAAACCGTTCAACCTGTCCGTCGGCGCACATTTCATCGGCGCCAGCATCGGCATCGCGCTGTACCCGGTCGATGGCCTGACACCGAACGATCTGCTGCGCGCCGCCGACTCGGCGATGTACCGCGCGAAGGAACGCGGCGGCAACGACTTCCAATTTTTCACGCCGCAGCTGCACGAATCAGCGATGCTGCAACTCGAACTCGGCAACGCGCTGCGCGTCGCCGTGGAGCGCCGCGACGTCTACGTGGTGTATCAGCCCATCCAGCAGAGCACCGACGGGCGAATCGTGTGCGTCGAGGCGCTCGCGCGCTGGAATCGCGGCGATGCACCGCCGGTCGGACCCGCCGAATTCGTGCAGATCGCCGAAGAGACAGGCATGATCCGCGAACTCGGCGAGTCGATCTTACGCCAAGCCTGCACGCAGATGGCGGCTTGGATCGCCGCCGGGGTTCCGCTAGAAGCGATGGCGGTAAACATTTCCACGCGCCAACTCAGCGAACGCGGCTTCGTGTCGCGCGTCGCCGAAATTCTGCTTGCCACGCAACTGGCGCCCGACCGGCTCGAACTCGAGATCACGGAAACAGCATTCGTCGACGGCAACGACCGCGCGGTGGCGGCCATCGAACAGCTGCGCCAGATCGGCGTGCGCTTCGCGATCGACGACTTCGGAACCGGCTATTCCTCGCTCGCATATCTGAAGCGCATTCCTGCCGACACGGTCAAAATCGACCGGTCGTTCATCATGGATCTGGAAGCGAAGACCGACCGCGCAATCGTCGAGGCGGTCATCATGGTCGCGCGCGTCTTAGGCAAGCGCGTCGTCGCGGAAGGCGTGGAAACGATCGAGCAGCTGGCCGTATTACGGCACCTCGAATGCGACTGCGCTCAGGGCTTCTATTTCAGCAAGCCCGTCGACGCGCGCACGGCCGAGCGCCTCATTCGCGCCGCGGCACTGGCGGCGGCGGCGCCCGTCTAGGGCGCTAGTCGTCGAGTTCCTCCTCGACGTCTTCCTCGTCGTCGTCTTCAGCGTCGTTCTCAGTCTCCTCAGCGCCATCGTCGGCGTCGAGCACCGTTGTCCGCGCGACATCGTCACGCTGCGCGGGGCTGGGTTGCCGCTCCTCGGTGAGGTCGTCTTGATACAGGTCGGTGCGTTCCATGGGGCCTCAGTTACCCCGCGGAAACCGGAGCGAATCCCGCCGTGTCTCGGAACGCGTGAAAGCAATTCGCATCGACGGGACCGGCGGCCCTGACGTGATGACGCTCGCCGACGTTCCGGTACCGAAACCGCAACCGGGCGAAGTCCTCGTCCGGCAGACCGTCGCGGGCATCAACTTCATCGACATCTACATTCGAACCGGGCTTTACAAGCGGGAAACGCCCTTCACCGCGGGTCAAGAGGGCGCCGGTACGATCGAAGCTGTGGGCGAAGGCGTTACAGACTTGCGTGCGGGCGAGCGCGTCGGCTACTGCGCGACCCCGCATCTCGGCGGCTATGCCGAGTACAACACGGTTCCGGCGCGTGAGGCGGTCCCGCTTCCGGACGGCGTCGACGACGCGGTCGGCTGCGCGTCGATGCTGCAAGGACTCACGGCGCACTATCTCACGCATGCGACGTATCCGGTCACAGCGGGCGATACGGTGCTCGTGCACGCCGCGGCCGGCGGCGTCGGGCGTCTGGTCGTGCAAATGGCGAAGGCGCGCGGGGCAACCGTCATCGCGACGGCCGGCGGCGCCGAAAAAGGCGACCTGGCGCGGTCCGCGGGCGCCGATTACGTCATCGACTACACGACGGCGGATTTCGCACCGGAGGTCAAGCGCATCACCGGCAACGCGGGCGTGGCTGCGGTCTACGACTCGGTCGGTGCCGACACATTCGAGCGCAGCATGAGCGTGTTGCGGCCGCGCGGCTATTTGGTGCTTTACGGCGGCTCGAGCGGTCCCGTGCCGCCGGTCGACCCGCAGCGGCTGGCGGCAGCCGGCTCCGTGTTTCTGACGCGGCCGACGCTCGTGGATTACAAACGCACGCGTGAAGAATTGCTCTGTCGCGCGCGCGACATTTTCGCGGCGATCGAGAGCAAGCGGCTGGACGTGCGCATCGGCCGGACGTATCCGCTCGCGGACGCGGCACAAGCGCACCGCGATCTGGAAGCGCGCAAGACCACCGGCAAGGTTCTGCTCGCCGTGTAGCGCCGCGCGCTATTTTTTCTCGAGGTCCGCGCGGTTCAAATCCAGCTGGGCGAACGGAATCACGCGCAGCCCGGGATGCGCCGCCCGCACGGCATCCGCGAACAGCTTAGTATTGCCGACGAGGACGACGAAATCGTCCGAGGCGATCGACGCCTGCGCGAAGCGGCGCACGTCGCCGGGCGCGATCGCGTTGATCCGCGCGACGTAGTGCGTCAAATCGCCCACCGGCACGTCGTAGAGCGCGAGTTCGCCGAGGGTGCTTGCGATGCCGTCGATGGTTTCGATGCCTCGATAAAAACCGCCGGTCACGGTCGCCTTGCGCGTCGCAAGGTCGGCGTCGTCCACGGCCGTCTTGCCGACGCCCGCGAGCGTCGCCAGCATGACGTCGACCGCTTCGGCGGCTTTGGCGTGGTCGACCAGCGTTGAGGCGACGAACATTCCGGACGCGCGGCGCGTCGCAAGTTGCGCCGAGGCGCCGTACGAGAGCCCGCGCTTGACGCGAATTTCCTGATTCAGGCGGCCGGAATAACCGGCGAGCACGGCGGTCGCGACGGTGCCGGCATAATACTCCGGCGACCGGCGCGAGATGGCGACGCGCCCGGCAACCACGGCGGTGCGCCCGGCATCCGGCTTGTCCACCGCGAGCACGACCGGGCGCGGCGCCGGCGGCGTCAGCGGAGCCGGCGTCGCGAGCGGCGCGGCCGGTTTGCTCCAGCTGCCGATAACGCGCTCGGCGAGCGCGAAGGCGTCGGCCGGCGCAATGTCGCCGCCGATGACGAGCACCGCATTATCGGGGCGGAAATAGCGCTCGTGAAAATGCGCCACGTCGGCACGCGTGAGCGCGCCGAGCGTTTCGGCGGTGCCCGCGAGCGGATGACCGTACGCGGTGCCGCCGAAAACGACGCGGTTCGCGACCAGCCGCGCGAGCGCGGACGGATTGCTGTACATCAAGCCCAGATCGCTGATCGATTTGGCGCGCGCGCGTTCGACTTCCGCCGGCGCGAACGCCGGCTGCCGCACGACTTCATTGAAGACGGTGAACGCTTGCGCGAACACGGGCGTCGTCGCGCTGACGCTGACGACCGATGCGTCGTATCCCGAGGTGGCGTCGAGACGCGCACCGAGCGCATCGATTTGCTGCGCAATTTCGATTGCGCTGCGTTTGGTCGTGCCTTGCGTGAGCAGCGAGGCGGTGAGAGCGGACAGACCGGCTTCCGCTTCGCTCTCGGCCGACGCGCCGCCGCGCACGATCAGCTGCGCGGCGATCAGCGGAACGCCGGCCGCCTTCGGCGCTGAACGCTGTTGAAAGGCGATCACGCGCAAACCGCTGGCCAGCGTCCGTTCGGCGGGCGCCGGCAACGCAGCGTTACGCGCGGGCCCGGGCGGCGGCGGGGTGATTTGCGGAGCGGAAACGGGTTGCGCGGTCACGGCGAGCGGAATCCCCACGAGAAGAAGAGCGGCGAGAACGTGTCGGCCGCTCACTGCGGCAAATACTCGATGACCGTTCGATTCGCTCGAGTGAAATACGTGCGCGCGACGCGCTGGATGTCGGCCGCGGTCACTGCCTGATAGCGTGCGAGATCCGCGTTGACGGCCGCCGGATCGCCGCGCTCGACCGCCGAGCGCACCAGCGCGAGTGCGATGCCGTTATAAGTTTGGCGCCCCCGCACGAACGAACTCGCGATCTGCGTTTTCGCGCGGTCCAATTCAGCGGCCGTGACGCGCTCGCTCTGCAGCCGCGCGATTTCGGCATCGAGCGCCTTGCGCGCATCGGCGACCTGTTTGCCTTTGCTCAAGATCGCACGAAATCCGAAGAGTCCCGGCGCTTCGCGCAGATCCGCGCCGGCGAACGCCGTGGTCGCAAGCTGCGAACCGTACACGAGCGATTGATACAGCCGCGAACTCTTGCCCGCGCCGAGAATCGTTTCAGCGACGTCGAGCGGCGCCGCGTCCGGGGCGCGCGCTGCCGGAATGTGATACGCATACTCGATCGCCGGCAGCGGTACGTTCGCGGCCTTGTACGTGAAGGTGCGTTCCTGCGTTTGCGGCGGTTCGACGACGCCGACCCGCGGAATCGTTCCCGCAGGTTTCGGAATCGCACCGAAATACCGCTCGATCCACGCGGCCGCGCGCGCCGGCTCGAAGTCGCCGACGACCACGAGCACTGCGTTGTCCGGCCGGTAATACGCCTGGTGGAAGCTGACGACGTCCGACAGCGTCGCTGCCCGGAGGTTCCCGGGATCGCCGATGACGCCGCGTTTGTAGGGATGCGCGGCGTACGCTTCGCGATTGACGAGCTCATCGAGCATGCCGTACGGCTCGGCAAGAATGCGCTGATCGTATTCGCCGATCACGACGTCGCGCTCGGTACGGAAATTCGCCTCGTTCACATTGAGCGACGCCAACCGGTCCGCCTCGGCCCACAACAGCGTTTCGAGATAATTCGACGGCACGACTTCGTAATAGTTCGTGAGATCTTCGGCGGTGAACGCGTTGTTGAAACCGCCGACGTCCTCGGTGAGACGGTCCATCGTCTCGGGCGCGGTGTGCGCCGTTCCTTTGAACATCAAATGCTCGAACAAATGGGCGAATCCCGAGCGCCCGGGCGGATCGTCTTTGCCGCCGACGCGGTAGCCGACGTTGATCGCGACGGTCGGCGTGCGATGATCCTCGACGAGGAGCACGCGCAGGCCGTTGGGTAAGGTCCGGTCCGAAAAATCGATCGGGGCAAGAGCAATCGCCGCACTCGCCGGCGTGCTTGCGGAAATGGTCATCGTCACTGCAATCAGAGCAAGCGCGCACAAGCGCAGGGTCATCGTAACTTCCGAAGATGCGCTGCCCCGCCGCGAGAATCTTGCTCGATGCGAATCGTTCTCGCGGAACCTCGACGACCCGCACGTGATCGAGCTCCTCAGCCGTCATCTCGCGGCGGCGGGCGCGGCGACCGAACCCCGCAGCACGCATGCGCTGGACCTGAGCGGCCTGCGCTCGCCTAATATCACGGTCTGGACCATCTGGGAGGGCGACGCGCTCCTCGGCGTCGGAGCGTTGAAACAGCTTTCGCGCACGCATGGCGAG
>JBHEMQ010000030.1:9228-9932 GCA_046262475.1 Candidatus Velthaea sp. | reverse complement strand
ATGTATCGTAGGCTCCCATGGCTGCGCAAGAGGCGTTTGCGGATCTGCAGCAACGGCTCGACCATCGCTTTCGCGAGACCACCGCGGCGGCGTTCACGCTCGCCGAAGATGCCGTCGTGGCCTCCGGAATTCCGGAATTCGACCGCATTTTGGGCGGCGGTTTTCCGCGCGGCGCGATCGGGACGCTCGAAGGCCCGCCCAGTTCCGGACGCACGGCGCTGGCCGCGCGCCTCTTGGCCGTCGCAACGCGGCGCGGTCTCGGTGCCACCGTCGGCATCGAACTCTTCCCGCCGGCGCTGGCGGCGGCCGGCGTCACGCGGATCTTCAACCTCGTCCAGGACCTCGAGTACGAGCCGGGCGCGCGCGATGCCTGCGTCGCCGCGCTCGCCGCCGCGGGTACCGCGTCGCCCGCTTTCGCGGCGCCGAAGAAACCGCCCGCGCCGACGCCGTCGCCGACCGCCGGGCCCGTCGCGGCGCCGTCGCCGACCGCGGCGCCGGAGGCGCTCGACAAAGCGATACCGCGCCTCGAGGCCAAACTGAAAGCCGATCCCAACGACAAGACCGCGATGACGGAACTGGCGCAGGATTATTATTCTGCGAACCGGCCGGATCTCGCGTTGGCGCTGGCCACGAAGCTGATCGCCGCGGGCCAGAAGAACGCGCAGACGTATTATCTCGAGGGCATTTCGAACGCAGCGCTGGGC
>JBHEMQ010000030.1:0-9099 GCA_046262475.1 Candidatus Velthaea sp. | reverse complement strand
GTCACCGGCTGCGCGACGGCGGGTCCGGCCGGCGTTGCGACCGCTCCAACTGTGCTCGACGCTCCCGGCGTGCCTGAAGTGCCCGATACCGATGTCGCCGACGCCGAGCGCGTGGCGAAACGCGCGATCACCTTCAACAAGGACGATAAGGACGCGAACATCACGTACGGCCAAGTGCTCGCAAACGAACAGAAATACGACGAGGCGCGCACGCAGTTCGAGGTGGCCGCGAAATTGGATCCCAAAGATGCGCGCCCGATCGTTCTTGAGGCGGGCACGTACGTGCGGCAGAACGCAATGGCGCTCGCGGGACAAGTCTACGACCGCGCGCTGTCGGTCGATCCCAACAATCAGGAGGCGCTGGCCGGCAAGGCCACGCTGCTCGCCAACGAGCACAACGTCAAAGACGCCTTCGCTACGTACGAGAAGCTGCTCGCGCTGCAAAACAGCGATCTCGACAAGGCGTCCGTCGTCGATCAGGAAGCGCACATGTACGCTGTTGAAAAGATGAGCGGTGAGGCGGACGCGGCGTACAAGCGCGCGATCAACGATTATCCGAAAGTGCCGAACGCCCACCTGCAGTACGGCGACTATTTGGCATTCAGCAAAGACATGGCCGGCGCGGAACGTGAATGGACGACGGCGGCCGGACCCAACCGCGACTATCCCGAGGCGCTTGCGCGGCTCGGCGAATACTACGCCAGCAAGAACCAATTGCCGAAGGCGGTCGACTACTACAAGCGTCTCACGGAAGTTGCCAACCAAGATCCCAAGGCGTTCCTGTTGCTGGGCCAAGCGTACGGCGTCAACAAGCAATACGACAAAGCGCGCGATGCGTTCAAACAGTCGTACTCGCTGAGCCACACGCCCGAGTCGCTGTTCGGGCTCGCGCAAGCCGACTACCAGAGCCGGAACTACCGCGAATGCGCCGACATTTACTCGACGGTCGATCGCAACGCGCCGCAGCTCACCAAGCAGAATCCGCAGCTGCTGTTCCTGCTCGGCCAGTGCTATCAAAAAGGCGGGGACAGCCGTAGAGCACGCGACGCGTACGCGCGGTTTCTCCCGTACTTGAAACCCGGTTCACAGGCGCAGAAACAAGTGCAGCAGATCATCGCGGACATCGACCGGTCCGGGAAGCCGAAGCCGGCGGCGAAGCCGTCGCCGAAGTCAACGCAGACTTCGCAGAAGAAGTAAGATGCTCGTCGCTTACGACGATACGCTGACGGCGCACCTCGCGCACGTACCGCATCCGGAACGTCCGGACCGCGTGCGCGTCGCCGCTGCCGAACTCGAACGCCGCGGCTTGCTCGGCGACCGCATCGCAACCCGCCTGGCGAGCCGCGAGGACGTGGAACGGGCGCATCCGGCCGCCTACGTCGATCGGGTGCAGCGTGAATGCGCGCGCCTCGAGACCGGCGACGCCGCGATGCTTTCGACGGGCGACACGGTCATCGACGCGGGCTCCTACGAAGGCGCGCTGCGCGCGGCGGGCGGAGCGCTGGCGGCGCTTGACCGCGTGACGTCGGAACGCCGGGGGGCCTTCGCTTTGGTGCGTCCGCCCGGACACCATGCGGAACCGGCGCGCGGCATGGGCTTCTGCGTGTTCAACAACGCGGCAATCGCGGCGAAGGCGTTCGTGCATCAGACCGGCGGGCGCGCCATCATCGCGGACATCGACTATCACCACGGCAACGGGACGCAGGCGCTCATCGGCGACGGCGTTTCGTACGCATCGACGCATGCCGATCCGGCGTACCCGGGCACCGGCAATCCGCGCGATAACCGCGTGGTCTCCGGCGGCGCGCTCATCAACATTCCCGTGCCGGCGTCGGGCATCGCAACCGAAGCATTCGTCGCGATTTGGATGCGGACGCTGCGCGCGCTGGCGGAACGCGTGCGGCCCGGATTGATCGTGGTGAGCGCCGGCTTCGACTTCGTTGCCGGCGATCCGGTCGGCGATCTCGGTGTCGCGCCGTCGGCGGCGCGCCAGTTGGCGCGCATCGTGCGCGAGATCGCGACCGAGTACTGCGAGGGCAGAGCGCTCTTCGTACTCGAGGGCGGCTACGATCCGCGCATGCTGGGCTATTGCGTCGCCGAAACGATTGAAGGATACGAAGAAGGCGCCGTGGTCGATCCGGCCGACGCCGGTTCGATTCCCGCCGCGCAGACGGCGATCGTGCGCGAATTGGAAGGCGCCCCGGCGTGAGCACCGCCGTACTCGCCGTTCGCGTCGTGGTCGGCGCCGTGTTCGTCGTTGCCGGCGCAAGTAAAATCGGCCACGCCGATGTGTTTGCCGCCCAGATCGCCGCCTTCGGCATCCTGCCGCGCGCGGTCGTTGCGCCGATGGCGCTCGTGCTTCCGTTTTTGGAGGTTCTTCTCGGCGGCTATTTGATTTTGGGTTTGTTCACGCGCGTCGCGGCCTGGGTCGCGGTACTGCAGCTCCTGGTGTTCGCAGCGGCGATCGCGACGGCCGTAATGCAAGGCCGCAGCCTCTCGTGCGGGTGTTTCGGCCCAAACGACACGACCGTCACCTCGTGGCCTGAGGTCGCACGCGACCTCGCTCTCGCGCTGCTTGCGGCATTCGTCGCGTGGCGCGCGCCTGGGATGCTCGCGCTCGACCGGCGAATCGGAGACTCGAAATGAAAGCAAACGCCGCCGCTCGACCGGCCGACCGTCGCAAGCTGATCTTGTACGTCACGCTGGCCGTCGTCGTGCTCGGAATCGTCGTCGCCGTGGGCATGGCCTCGCGCGTGCCGAAAGCCGCAACGGAAGTGGCGCATCAAGCGCACCTCAAGATCGGGCAGCAAGCGCCGGAGTTCGCGGTTTCAACGACGGCCGGTGCGTTCGATCTTGCGACGGCGCAGACGCCGGTCTTCTTGGAAGTGTTCGCCACGTGGTGCCCGCATTGCCAGCGCGAGGTCACCGTCCTGAACGCGCTCTCGAAGCAGTACGGTTCGCGCATTTCGTTCGTCGGGGTTTCCGGCAGTGCGCTCGGCATGGACGGCAACACGCCCGAGTCCCAAGCCGACGTCGTCGCTTTCGCGCAGCAATATGGCGTGGCGTATCCGGTCGCGTACGATCCCGAATTAAAGGTCGCAAACCAATACATGCAGACGGGTTTTCCGACGATCGTCGTCATCAAGAAAGACAAGACGATCTCCGCCATCCGCGACGGTGAAATTCCCAAGGCGCTGCTAGAAAAGGACATCCTGGGCGCGCTCTAACCCCGCTTTCACGAGGAAGGGCAGCCTCCGGACGTATCATGGGCGTATCCCTTCCATGATCCAGGAGCCTTCATGCGTTTCTCCCGTCTCATCAGCGCCGCGGCGCTCGCGTCGTTGTGCGTCCTTCCCGTTGCGGCCGGCGCGCAGCCGGCCCCGCAAGCGCCGCAGAACGGCGCCGCACCGGCGGGCGCCCGGCATCATCGCAGCGCCTTCATGCACGCGCTGCGCACACTGAACCTCAGCCCGCAGCAAAAGGACCAAATCAAATCCCTGGTGCAGCAATCGCGCTCGGCCAATCAGAACGCCGATCCCTCGGCGCGCCGTGCGAACCGTGAAAAACTGCACGCCGACATCAACGGCGTGCTGACGCCCGCTCAGCGCACGCAGCTGCAGGCCGAAATCGAACGCGAGCGCCGGGAGCCCGCCGCGCCTCGCTCGTGACCCACGGGACGCCGGCAACGGCGTCCTTTTTTTCTTAGGGTACGACGCTGATCGCGATGTCGGTGAGTTCCTTGATTTCGAGATCGCCGACGAGCGCGAACGCCAGGCGATGCTCGCGCCACGCCAGCAGCGTCGTCGGCCCGTCCTTCACGTACTGTGCGTCGTGACCCTCGAACGAGGTCGTCATCGGCTTCAACGTGCCGAAGTCCGCCGCGGCGTTGCTGCCGTTTTCGAAGAGCGAGAGATTGCGCAAGCCGTCAGAATAGAGCAGATGCAGGCTTTTCACGCCTTTGACCTCGCTCACGTCCGCGCCGATGATCGCGAAGCCTTCAGGTAGAAAGCGGGGGCCGATCGGAGTGAAGCCGGCATTCTTCACCACGGAACCGATATCGGTCGAGGGCTCTGCATATCGCCGCCCTTGCACGGCCCGAAAGCCGCTGGGCACGCTGGTCGCAAAGATGCCGTCGGGAATGTCGTTCGTGTACCGGATCTCGTCGAACTTCATGCGCGACGCGAGCGAACCGTCGCTGTGATAGCTTTCTTTCGCGAGCACGATCCGCGTTTGAGCGTCGATCCACAAGCGCATCATGCGTTCGCCGTTGTGGCGATTGATCAGCGAGACCGTTATCGTGGGGCGGCCCGCGATCGCTTCGTCGGGGCCCGCTATCGCGTGATAGTTCGCCGAAAGTAGAGCGATGTTGTCGTTGAAGGCGACTTGGTTTTCGGTTGCGAGGTTTTCTGAGAAGACGACGCGGCTGTTCTTCACGTCGTACCGGCTCGTCTTGGCGCCGTGCGTCACGAAATAGGAACCGTACAGGCCGGGCGGCGCCAGATACGTCCGGCGCGTCTCGTCCGGTGCCTTATGTTCGATGCGCGTGATGGTGGAAACCGCGGCGTTCATGCTCCAGCGCGTCGACTGCAGCTGGCCCACGTACGACACGTGCTTCGGCGCCTCAGCCGCGGCGCGCACGACCTCGTCGGCGTTCGTCGCCGGCGGGGCCTGAGCGGTCAGCGCGGCCAGCGCGCAGACGGCGAGTGCGGCGCTAGCTGCCCGACGCAACGTCGTCGAGCGTCGCAGCATCGGCCGCGTCGATCAATGGCGCGGATGCGCCGGCGGGGTTGCGCTCGGCGAACGTCGCGTTGACGTTGGTATGATCGGCCAGCGGATTCACTTGGCCGGCGGCAGCGTGCTCGTCCAAGTAGTACGCCGCAGCGACCGTCGGCGTCGCGTTACCGTTGCGGACGATGGGAGCTCCCAAATACGCGGCGACCGCGAGTGCGGCCGCAACCGGCACGACAATCGCCGGCCGAGCGAATGCCTGCAGCCGCTCGAGGAAGCTGGGTTCGCGGTCCCTGATCGCAGCCCACACGTGCGCCTTGATGAGTGACGGGAACTCGCGTTCTTCGGAGCGCGCGATCGCGCGCAGCTGCTCGCCGAGCGCCGCCTCCGTCTCGTGGCGCGCACGGCAAGCGTCGCACTCCGCCAAGTGCGCGTACACGCGCGCATCTTCGGCAGCGCCGAGTTCGCCGTGGATGTAATCGATCAGTTTTTCGTCAGTGTAATGCTTCATCGTTGTTGTTGCTGCGCGCGTGTCACGAGCCGTCGGAGCAGAGCGCGCGCGCGATGTAGGCGCGAGCGTACGGTTCCAATCGAACACCCCATGATATCGGCGATTTCTTGGTAGCTGTATTCCTCTATGTCGGCTAGGACGATGACCTGGCGCTGCTCGGTGGAGAGCTGTTCGAGCGACCGCGCGAGCGGTTCACTGAGCTGCCCGGCAACGTAATCCGCAATCGGGTCGACTGCCAGCGGCTTCGACCCGCCGAACTCTTGCGGCGCGTTGTCTTCGGGTATCTCTTCCTGGAAACGCCCTTTCTTGCGCCGAAGTTCATCTCGGTACAGATTCGTGACGATTCGGTAGATCCACGAGAGAAACGACGTTCCCGGCACAAACGAGCGCCAGGCCCGATACACGCGGACGAACGCGTCCTGAGTGAGGTCGCGCGCATCCGCTTCGTTGCCGGTTAGCCGGTAGGCGAAGTTGTACGTCGCCTTGCCGTACTGGTCCATTGCTCGCTCCAGGAAGGCGGCTGCCTCAGGAGAGGGCGGCTCGACCGGCTTGCGCGGAACCCCCATCGGGGCATCGGGCTTCGGGGGCGGCACGCCTCCGGCCTGGGTGCGACATTGCTAGGAGGGTCGAATTAGGTGAACCTACTATACTCGGTAGGCACGCCGAAGCCGCGTGAGGAGCGTAATGGGCGCCGTCCACGCCGAACCCCGAGCTGGTTTCACCCCCGCCCGCCGCAACCGGTGGTGGGCGTATCTGGCCGTCGCCGGGCCCGGGCTCGTTGTCGCGTTCGCCGACACCGAAGCGGGCAGCGTCACCACGGCTGCAACTTCCGGCGCGCAATTCGGCATGAAGCTGATTTTGTTGCAGCTGCTGCTCATCGTGCCGTTGTTCATCGTGCAAGAAATGACCGTTCGGCTCGGTACCGTTTCTGGTAAGGGGCACGCGCAGCTCATTCGCGAGCGCTACGGCCTCGGCTGGGCGTGGGTGTCGCTCGGGACGATGCTCGTGACGAACTTGGCGGCGCTCGTCACCGAATTCATCGGTATCGCGGGAGCCGCGATGGTATTCGGTTTGCCGCCGGCGCCGCTGATCGGTGCGGCGGCGGTGCTCCTGATCGGCGTCGTCTTCAGCGGCAAATACAAACGCGCCGAGTACGCTGCGCTCGCACTCTGTCTGTTGGAACTGCTGTTCATTCCGGCGGCGTTCGCCGCGCATCCCGCGCCGATGGACGTTATCCGCAACGGTATCTTCGGCGCGCAGCCGCTCGGCAACAAAGACTATCTTCTACTGATTGCCGGCAACATCGGCGCCGTCATCATGCCGTGGATGATCTTCTATCAGCAGTCCGCCACGGTCGACAAGGGATTGCGCGTCAAAGATCTCGCCTTCGCGCGGATCGATACGGCCGTCGGGGCGGTGCTCACGCAGGTCATCATGATTGCGATCGTCATTACGGCTGCAGCGACGCTCTACGTGCACGGACAAAAAGTCGACGACGCGGCGCATGCCGCACTCGCGCTCGTGCCGTTGACCGGCTCGAAGCTCGCCGGCATCGCGTTCGGCGCGGGATTGCTCGGCGCCGCGATGCTCGGCGCTCTGGTCGTGTCCCTGGCGACCGCATGGGCCTTCGGCGAGGCGTTCCAGTGGCCGTGCTCGCTGAACTATCATTGCGGCCAGGCGAAGCGCTTTTATGGCCTGTACGCCGCGATGGTGCTGATCGCGGCGCTCATCGTGCTCGTGCCGCATCTGCCGCTGATCAAGATCACGGTGTACGTGATGGCCTTCAACGCCTTCGTGCTGCCGTTGGTATTGGGCTTTCTGCTCGTGCTCGCGAACGACAAGCAGATCTTGGGGGATCGCGTCAATTCGCGCCTCGGCAACTTCATCGCCGTCGGACTTTCGATCATCTGCGTGTCGCTTGGTTTCTGGCTTGGGACGCTGACGATCCTCGGCCAGGCGGGCTAGACTCGGCTCCAGTCGCACGACGCAACGAGCAGTTGCCCGAGTTCCGGGGCCGCAATGCTGGTGCGGACGAGCGACGCCAGATTTGCGCTGTTCGCCACTGCATCGCGCTCCGGCGAACCGCGCGCGGGCCTGCCCGACGAGCAGCGCGTTCACAGCGCCGGAAACACCAAGAAAACGACGCCGACGGCGGCAATCAGCGTGCCGCTCAAAACTTCGCCGTATTGTTCCAGGGCGCCGAGTCGCAAGCGCTGCAGACCGGCCGCCGAGGTTACGCACAGCGCGACGTACGTCGCGATCGTCGTCAGCGCAAAGACGGCCGACATGACGGCGAGCAGCGTTGCGCCGAAGCGGGCCGCGGCGAAAAATGCCGGAATGCCCTCGACCATTGGAGACGATCCGACGATGAGCAAAAGCGCCGTCCGGCTCGATGTTTTCGGCGGGGCGTCAGCGCTCGCGATATCGGCGAGCGCCTTCGCGTGGATTTCGCGCCACGATCCGACGACGATCCAAAATCCGAAGCCGATGAGCGCGAGGCTCGACACGATGCTCACCGCGTGGCCGAACCGCTGCGCGAAGGCGACACCCGCGGTCCAGACGACGATCGCGATCAGCAACGTCGATACCGTGTGCCCGACACCGGCGATTGCCGCGGATTGTGCGGTCTTCGCCGCCGGCCAGCCTTGCGCGCGCGCGAGCAGCGCGATCGGAGCCCAATGATCGGGCACCATCGTGTGCAGGACGCCGACCGCTGCCACCGCGCCGACGAGCAACAGCTCTTGCGTCACGCCGGAACGTTACGGCGGACGGTCATTTCAGGTAGGTGCGGACGACTTCAACGAGTTCGCGGCTATCGAGCACGTGCGTCTGGAGGTGCTCCTCGAGAACTTCGCCCATGAGTCCGTTGGTCGCGCCGCGGGCGGCGGCGATGAGCTGCAGGACATCGCCGCAGGGCTTCTCCGCTTCGAGGGCGCGTTCGACGGCGTCGAGCTGTCCTTTGATGCGCCGAATGCGTGCGACAAGCTTCGCACGGTCGCGCTGCGTGTGCCCCATAGTGCGACGCTTCCCTGGACGCAGATAGGATACCCCCGTACGGTATGAAAGTCGTCGACCATGTAATCGCGCGCCCACATTTCTGCGCGTCGCTCGCGGGCGCCGCGGCCGGCGCGCTGTTTGGAACGCGGGCCGACGGCGCCGACAACGTTTTCGTGCTGCATGCCGGGTCATTGACGACCGCGTTCCAGCAGCGGCTCGCGCCGGAATTCGAGGCGAAGACGCACATCCACGCGGAAGGCGAAGCCCGGGGCAGCGTCGCAAACGGCCGGCTCATCGGCGCTGCGCTGAAAAATCCCGATGTTTGGCTGTCGGCCGACGTCGACGTGATGCGCGACCTCATGCGCGAGCATCCCGACGCGTTGTCTTGGTACGCGACGTTTGGGACGACGCACATAACCATCGCGTACGCGCGCCACTCGCCGCATGCGGCGGCGTTTGCGGATGCCGCGGCTGGGCGCAACGCCTGGTACGACGTTCTGCACGCTCCCGGCGTGAAGCTCGGCCGGACGGATCCCGCGATCGATCCGAAAGGCTACCGCGCCATCATCATGGCGAAGCTGGCCGAGCGCTATTACAAGCGGCCCGGGCTCGAACGCGCGCTGTTCGGCGACGATCGGAACCCCGAGCAACTGCTGACCGACGAAGCGATCTTGGTGCGCCTCGAGCAAGCCGAGATCGATGCGGCCATCGTGTACGGCATTGAAGCGACGATCCGCAGCTTGCCGACGATCGCATTGCCGCCGGAAATAAACTTGGGCGATCCGCGCTTGCGGCGTATGTACGCAAGCGAAGCGGTTACCATCGAGGGCACCCGGCGACGCGGTGCGCCGATCGAATATGCA
>JBHEMQ010000029.1:0-30631 GCA_046262475.1 Candidatus Velthaea sp. | reverse complement strand
TTCCCACGACGCTCGGCTGCCAGATCTATCCCCTCGACGACTTACGCCAGACGATTCCGCTCCTCGCGGCGTTGGGAAGCAAGATCATTCGGGTGAACGCGGTCGTTGAGGCGTTCTCTTACTTAGACGCGCTCTTCCCCACCGCCGCCGAGCACGGCATGCGCGTGCTCTTGATCTCCCCCTACGCCCCGCAGCCCGTCGACGTGCCCGCCTATGCACGGATCGCCGTGACAATTCAGAAGCGCTACGCGGCATTTAATCCCATCTGGGAGTTGTGGAACGAGCCGAACCTCGCCGCGTATTGGGGCGCGCCGCCCGACGGCGCGGCGTACGCGAAGCTCGCGATCGCGACGGCAACGGCGTTGCGCAACGCGGGCGCTTCCGATGTCCTCTCGGGCGGAACGAGCGGCGTCGATGTGAACTGGCTGTACGATCTGCGGATACGCGGCGTGCTCGACGTCGTCACCGGTTGTGCGGTGCACAGTTACAAGCCGCCGGTAAACGCATTGAACGAATACATGCAAGCGGCGAGCCTGATGCCGCCCGGCATTCAGCTTTACACCACGGAAGCGTGCGTCGTGACCTCCGACGGACAGCCGTCGTTTTTCACCGACATGTGGTACCTCCATCGCGACCTCGGGCTGCCGATGATGATCTGGTGTGAGTTCCGTGATGGAACGGCCGGACCGAAGCCTCCGTACACCGACCCGATGGGTCTCGTTGCGTCGGACTACGTTCCGAAGACCGTGTACTTTCGCGCGCAATATCTGGTGAGCCAGACCTGACGCCGCGCCGGCGGTCACCTCTCTGAGGGCCGGAGTGACGAGACGTCATCGAATACGGTACGAATCGTATTGCGCAGGTACTCGAGAAGAGACGGCGTTGGGCGATCTGAAATCGATGCCCGTCAAGTTTCTGGACTTACACCTTGGCGCGTACCGGAAGTTTCCAATTCGGCCGAAGGAAGTGACACGTGTACCCGGACGGGTAGCGCTCGAGATAATCCTGATGCTCCGGTTCCGCTTCCCAGAAGTCGCCGGCCGGTGCCACTTCGGTCACCACGTTTCCCGGCCATAGACCGGATGCGTTGACGTCCGCGATCGTATCTTCCGCAGTTCGCTTTTGCTCGTCGTTCGTGTAGAAGATGGCGGAACGGTAACTCGGGCCGCGGTCGTTGCCTTGGCGATTCGGCGTCGTCGGATCGTGGATTTGAAAGAAGAACTCCAACAGCTGCCGGTACGTGACGGTGCTCGGATCGAACTCGATTTCAATTGCTTCGGCGTGCGTGCCGTGATTGCGATAGGTCGCGTTCGGCACGTCGCCGCCGGAGTAGCCGACGCGCGTGGAGATGACCCCCGGATAGCGGCGCAGCAGATCTTGCATGCCCCAAAAGCAGCCGCCGGCCAGAATCGTCCGTTGTGTTGATGCATTCATCGCGTTCGTTATAACGGATGCAGTCGTCGCCCGAGTTGCAGGCCGGTTCCGCCGGCGCGGGGACCACGTCGCAAGCGCGTCACGACGCGTATGTGCGGGCCACCCGCATCAGCCCGGGCCGACGATCCCGTTCGCAAACGTCAGCGGTACGCCGAGCAGCGCGCGAAACTGCTTGTATCCGGCGCGCTCCGGACGGTACGCGTGCAGAAACATCCACGGCCGGCCGTCCGGACCCTCCGCGACGGAGGGATGTCCCGGTCCCCACCACGCGGGCGTCGATCGGATGAACGGGCGCTCGCGCTTCGCGTACGGGCCAAGGGGGGAACCGGCGACGGCCACACCCACGCCATAGTCCGCCGTTGAAAAGTCATTGCCGGAATAGAACAGATAATACGTGCCGTGCTGTTTCGTGATCCACGGTCCTTCGACGAGGTGCGCTTCCCACGGCAAGTCATTCGTCAGCACGACGCTCGGCGTGCCGAGCAATATCCCGCGCACCGGATCGACCTTTTGTCCGAAGACCGGCGTGCGCATCGCGGTCACGATGGCCGTCGCGTCAGCGACGAACCGCGCATCGTTTGTTCGCGACCGTTCTTCCAGCGTCGCGCGAATCGCCGTAAAGTTCGCGACTACCGCGGCGATGAGCACCTGCTGCACGAAGAACCGTTCCATCGGCGACAGCGTCCGCGTCCACGGCGAGAGAACCGCGTTCAAGGCGGCGATGCCGGCGTCGTCGGCGTTCCCGAACAACTCGCCGATCAGCTGCGGCTCGCGGAACAGCAGATCGCACAGCAAACCGGGCCACACGTCGTTATCGTCGCGCTTCCAGCAGAGCATCGCCGAGCCGTCGTCGTCCACGAAGAGGTTCGGATCGATGACGCCGCCGCGAACGAGCGGCTGCGCGGCCGCGACGAACGGGCCGCTCGGTGTCGCCGCATGCGCGAGACCGATCGAAAAGGAACCGTTCGGCTCCCGTGCCGCGAAACACGCGACGAATCCGCCGTCGACGGCATGCAGCTCCGGCGCCCAGTACTCACCGCCTTGCCCGATCGGCGCCGTCCATGGCGGCTGCGCGCCGTCCGGAAAGACGAAACCGGTCACTTCCCACCCGCGTAGGTCGCGCGAGCGGAGAATCGGAAACGCGTGCGGCGCATCGTTCGACGTGACGGCGACGTAGTACGAGCGTCCGCCGCCGGCATCGCGCACGCACAGCGCGCCGGGATCGCCGTATCCGTACAGGATGTCCGGCGAAATGCTCGCGTCGAGCAGCGTTTCCAGCGGCGTCGTGCCGTAGCTGGAAACGCCGCGCCGGTCTGTCGTGGAGCGCGTCCCGAAATCGTGCGCAATCTGCTCGAAGAGATCGAGATACGCCGTTTGCGTCATCCCCGCGAGCTCGTATTCGCGGATAACCGGCGGCGCAGAACGCCGCGCGGGTCCGCTAATGCGAAACCGCCGGTGCCCGGTCCCCACGTCGGCGGCGTCGATCTCGACGGAGAATGGCAGACGTTCGTCTGAAAGGATCAATCGCGCGCGCGCGTCACGTCGCCGGGGCGAGCGTCGAGCGATAGCTGATCGGCAAGTTGAGCAGCGCCGCCGCATAGCCGACGACGACGATCGCAATCCACACCGGCGTGTACGATCCGATATACTGCAGCGCGAGGCCGCCCGCGAGCGCACCGAAGAAACTGCCGATCTGATGGCCCACGAAGCAGACCCCGAACAGCGCGCCGAGGTTCGGCAGCCCGTGCAATCGCGCGATGACCGCGTTCGTCAGCGGCACCGTGCCGAGCCACGTCAGTCCCATGACGACGGCGAAGGTGAGCGTCGTCACCGCGGAGATCGGAACGATCAGGAATGCCGCGGTGGCCGTCGCCCGCACCGTGTAGAGAATCGCCAGCAGCAACTGCGGCTGCACGCGATCGGCGGCGCGGCCGAAAGCGAAGCTGCCGATGATGTTGAAGAAACCGATGGTGGCGAGCGCCGCCGCCCCGACGTTGGCGCCGATGTGGCACAGGCCGAGGTAGGTCGGCAAATGCACGCCCATGAACGCGAGTTGAAAACCGCACGCGAAGAAGCCCGCGGTCAGGAACAGAAAGTTCGGGTCGCGCAGCGCCGTCGCAATCGCGGATTTCGCCGCAATCGGAATGCTCGTGGACGGCGCAACGGTTGCGCCATGGCGCAACAGCAGACCCAGCGGCGCGACGGCGAGGATCGCCAGCGCGAGAATCGTGAGCCCGGCGCGGAAGCCCGCGTGCGAGATCGCAATCTGAGCGACCGGCACCAACGCAACTTGCCCGAGGGATCCGCCGGCCGCAGCGATCGCAACGGCCGTCGCGCGCGTCGTCGCGGCCGCAGCGCGGCTGACGGCGGCGATAACGACGGCGAACGTCATCGCGCTTTGTCCGATCCCGACGAGCAAGCCGAAGCCGAGCACGACGGCCGATGCGTCGGGACGATGCACTACCGCGAGGAGGCCGCAACCATACACAGCGGCGCCGGCCGCGACCACGGGAGCCGGGCCGAACCGATCCGTCAGCGCGCCGGCGAACGGCTGCGCGACGCCCCACATCAAATTCTGCAGCGCGATCGCGAACGACAGGAAGCCGACGGTGACGAGATGATCCGCCGCGATCGGACCGATAAACAGGCCGAACGTCTGCCGGATGCCGAGCGACACCGAGAGTACGAGCGCGCCGGACGCCACGACCAGCGCGAGCGATCCTTTCTTGGGCATCATGCGGCCCGGTACGTAGTGCTTCGGATACGCCCCTGTGTACGGCATGGATACAGGTCGGTATACGTGCGCGGCCCAAGTCGCCGGGCATGCGCCTACGAGGTCCCGCCGGACAATCGATGCCGGACTACATCGCCGAGGTAGCTGCGGCGCTCTTTTATCGCGACGGGATTCACGCCGTCGGCGTCGACCGCGTCGCCGCGACGGCCGGACTCACGAAGCGCACGCTGTACCGTCATTTTCGCTCGAAAGATGAATTGATCGCGGCGTCGTTGCGGCGCGCGCCGCGCGTGCAGTTTCCCGAAACCGGAACGCCTGCGGAGCGCATTCTCGGCGCCTTCGGCATGTTGGAAACGTTCCTCGACGGCAGCAAGTACCGGGGCTGTCCGTACATCATCTTCACGGCGGAGCTTACGGAGCCGGCGCATCCGGCACGGCGGCTGATCGAACATCTGCTGGCCAAGCGGCGGACGTGGTTCCGCGAGCGCGCGGCGGAAGCGGGGCTGCGGCATGCGGACGACGTCGCTGAAGCCCTCGACGTGCTCTTCGACGGCGCGGCAGCGTCCGGCGCAAAGCGCGGCAATCTCATCGCCGTGCGCAGCGCCCAGCGTCTCGCCGCGCTTGTGATCGAAAACGCCGCGCCGTCGCACGCCGCCCCTGCCGGCACGCGCGCCGATGCGCCCCGACGCCGGCGGCGCGCCGCGCGCAGGTAGCGGCACGACCCGGCGGTACGATGAAGTCCGCCCTGATCATCGCCGCATTCCTCGTGCTGGGTGCGGTGGCCGTTCGCTTCACCGCCGCACCGCCGTGGAACGTCACCGGCTCGTTCGTCGCGCGGCACGTCGCGGACGTGGCCTTGATCTCCGACAGCGGATACGCCGTTCGGCTGGATCGACCGCCGCGCGGCGCGCTGATCGTGCTTGGCTACACGCGCTGCGCCGACGCGTGTCCGCTCGCTCTTGCGAAGGCATCGGCTGCCGCGCGCGGCCTGCGCGGCAACGCTCGGCCCGGCCTGTTCTTCGTCACGATCGATCCCGCGTTCGACAGCCGCGCGGTGCTGCGTCGCTATCTCGCGGCGTGGGACCACAGCATCGTCGGGATTACCGGCGAACCGGACGCGCTGCGCCGCGTCGCGGCGTCCCTCGGCGCGGCGGGCGGCGCACGGCCGGCCGCGGAGCACGACACGCGGCTGTTTTTGATCGACCCCGCCGGCGATGTCGTCGAGGACATTCCGCCGGACATCGCGGTCGGCGACCTGCGCCGTCTGCTCGCCACCGCTGCACCGCCGCACTAATACTGGCGACATAACCGCTCCGAGCCGTCGTTCGCAGATATGACGGTGGCTCGTAACGCCCATCACGCGTCATAACCGGCCCAGCGTTTGATCTCCGTCGCCGGCGTGGAGTCCGTACGCGGCCACAATTCGAGTCGGTATGCGTCCGGCGGACTCGCCGCATCGCCGTAGTTCCAGCTCGCCGCCGCGCCGAGCATCTTGCCCTCGAAGCGCGCGCGATAACGCTCCGGCGGCAGTGCCAGTTCACGAATGCCGCTGCCCCCGGATGCCTCAAGCGTCAAGCGGCCCGACGTGACGTCCAAGTCGAACTCGACGACGTGGTCCCACGAATCAAAATCGTCCGGGCGCGGGCCACCGGTAACAACGACGGAAAGCGGTGCGGCAAAATTTTCACGGCGCGGCATTAAGATGTCGACCAACGGACCGGCAATGCCGACGCTCATTGAAGATGCGTTCGCCGCGTCGAGCGCATCCACGTATTCGTCCGCATTTTCCGAGAGCGGCGCGGCAGCATCATACAGATAGACTTGTCCGAAGTCATAGACGAACGTCGTCTCAAACTGCGCTTCGTTCACGTCCATGCGATGTTCGATGCGCGCCACAGATTAGCCGCCGCGACCTTGCACCGCGGCCGGCTCGTGCGCGGCGGCTTGTTTCTCGGCGATGCGTCGTTCGACCAGCGCGAGCCAGTCGTCGATGCCGGCTCCGCTTTTCGCAGACACCTCAATGATGGTGCCCGCGGGGTTGACGTCGCGGATACTCCGGCGTGCGGCGGCGCCGTCGAAACCGACCGCCTCGGCGATGTCCATCTTCGTGATGAGCGCGACGTGTGCCGTGTTGAAGGCGAGCGGATATTTCAACGGCTTGTCTTCGCCTTCCGTCACCGAAAACAGCACGGCGCGCACGTCCTCGCCCAGGTCGTACTCCGCCGGACAAATCAAATTGCCGACATTCTCGATGAACAGCGCGTCGAGGGGCCCGGGATTCCAACGTTCCAGCGCCCGTCCGACCATATCGGCGTCGAGCCGGCACTCCGCGGCCGTGGTGATTTGCTTCACCGGCGCCCCGCTTGCGGCGAGCCGCCGCGCGTCGTTATCGGTCGCTTGGTCGCCCACCAAGGCGCCGACGCGGTATCGTCCGGCTAGCCGCGCGAGCGTGTCCTGCAGCAGCGTCGTTTTGCCGGAGCCGGGACTCGAGAGCAGGTTGACGACCAGCGTGCCGGATTCCGCAAAGCGCTCGCGCAGTGCGCCCGCGAGATCGTCGTTGCGGCGCATGATGCTTTGCTCGATCTGAACGACGCGGTACTTCATTGCGGCACCTCCACGGCGACTAACTGCAGCTCCCGGCCGCGTACGATGTGCGGGCACGCGTTGCCGCAGTCGGGACAAATCAAGCCGCTGGCGGTGCGCGGCGTGCGCTCCGCCTCGCAGTGCTCGCAGAAGACGACGAGCGGCACGTCTTCGATTTCCAGCCGGCTGTCCGCCGCCAGCGTTCCTGCGGTCGCTAACCTCCAGGAAAAGAGCAGCGCCGCGGGGGCGATGCCGCTCAGCGCACCGACACGTACGTGCACTGCAAGAACGCGCTCAAACCCGTCGCGACGAGCCGAATCGTCGATCCCTTCGATCAAGCTGAGCGCGACGGACAACTCGTGCATGCGCAGCCTTTCAACGCCGGGAGGCGATGTTGCAACAGTACGTACGGGTGCATCGAGAGTCGTTCGTGGCGGGGGTTGCGCGACGAACCTCCTATAGGATAGGGTAGATTACGGACGACCGAAGTGCAAGTGCATACCGGTTCGTTCCAAAACCGCTTCGGTTGCGCCGCACGTGCGGAGAGCGACCTGACGCCGCACACCGCGTACGCGCGATTTGTCGCGACTCGTTCGCCCAGCACCTGACTCCGCAGCTTGTGTCGGAGGAATGCCAATGACGAGTGCGCCGACGGATACGCTGGTCAATGTTCTGTGGATTCCCGCGGGTCTGAGCTGTGACGGCGATTCCGTCGCGCTGACCAACGCAACGCAGCCCGCGATCGAGCAGATCGCGCTGGGTGCGCTGCCTGGCTTGCCGAAGGTCAGATTCCACTGGCCGCTGATCGAGTACAGTCTCGGCGGCGAAGAGTTTTTGCAGGCTTTTTTCGCGGCGGCGCGCGGCGAGCTCGATCCGTTCGTGCTCGTGCTCGAAGGCTCGATCGCAAACGAGTCGATCAAGAAAGAAGGCTACTTCACCGGCTTCGGTAACGAGCCGGGGACGGACCAGCCGATCACGTTCGCGGGGTGGATCGATCGCCTCGCGCCGCGAGCCTGGGCGATTCTCGCGGCGGGCACGTGCGCGACATACGGCGGCATCCACGCGATGGCGGGAAACCCGACGGGCGCGATGGGCATCCTCGACTACCTCGGCTGGGATTGGAAATCGAAGGCGGGCGTGCCGATCGTGTGCGTTCCCGGCTGTCCGACGCAGCCGGACAACCTCTCTGAGACAATTTTGTACCTGTTGTGGCAAGCTGCGGGCAACGCGCCGATGATCCCGCTCGACGATGCGGGCCGCCCGACGTGGCTGTTCGGTGCGACGGTCCACGAAGGCTGCGACCGCGCGGGCTACTATGAACAAGGCGACTTCGCAACGGCGTACGACTCGCCGAAATGCCTCGTGAAACTGGGGTGCTGGGGCCCGGTCGTCAAGTGCAACGTGCCCAAACGCGGTTGGACCGGCGGCGTCGGCGGCTGCCCGAACGTCGGCGGCATCTGCATCGGCTGCACGATGCCGGGATTCCCCGATAAGTTCATGCCGTTCATGGACGAGCCGCCGGGCGCGAAAATCTCGTCGACGGTCAGCGGCATCTACGGCAACATGGTGCGCGGCCTGCGCCAGATCACCATGGACACCGTCGATAAAGAACCGAAATGGCGCCATAACCGCGACAAGCTGACCACCGGCTACAAACCGCGCGCGTACTGACGCCTCGTTCCTCACTCCCGGAGGGCTCGTCCGTGGCAATTCAAGACCTACCCAGCGCATCCAGCGGCACCGAGAAATCGCGCCTTGTCGAGATGTCGTGGGATCCGATCACCCGGATCGTCGGCAGCCTCGGCATTTACACGAAGATCGACTTTGCGGGCAAACGGGTCGCCGAATGTCATTCGACGTCCTCGATCTTCCGCGGCTACAGCATCTTTATGAAAGGCAAGGATCCGCGCGACGCGCACTTCATTACGTCGCGCATCTGCGGAATTTGCGGCGACAACCACGCCGTCTGCTCCGTCTACGGACAGAATATGGCGTTCGGCGTGAAGCCGCCGCACATGGGAGAATGGATACAAAACCTCGGTGAGGCCGCCGAGTACATGTTCGACCATAACATCTTCCAAGAGAATTTGGTCGGCGTCGACTTCTGCGAGCAGATGGTCCGCGAAACGAATCCATCGGTGTGGGAGAAGGCGAAGAGCACGCCGGCTCCGCACGCGGGCGTGCACGGCTACAAGACGATCGCCGACATCATGACGTCGCTGAACCCGTTTACGGGTGACTTCTATCGCGAGGCGCTGCAGATCAGCCGCTACACGCGCGAGATGTTCTGCCTGATGGAAGGCCGCCACGTTCACCCCTCGACGCTCTACGCCGGCGGCGTCGGCACCATTGCGACGCATCAACTCTTCACCGAGTACTACTCGCGGCTCATGCGCTACATCGAACACATGAAAAAGGCGGTGCCGCTGCACGACGATCTCTTCGACTTCTTCTACGAGGCACTGCCCGGTTACGAACACGTCGGCGAACGCCGCATCTTGCTTGGATGCTGGGGCGCGTTCCAAGACCCCGATTATTGCGACTTTTCATACCGGAACATGACGAACTGGGGCCGTAAGATGTTCGTCACGCCCGGCATCGTGATCGACGGCAAACTCTGGACGAACGACCTCGTGCAGATCAATCTCGGCATCCGCATCCTGCTCGGCCACTCGTTCTACGACGACTGGGAGAATGCCGAGACGCTTGTGAAGAACGACCCGCTCGGCAATCCGGTTGACCATCGCCATCCCTGGAATCAAACCACTATCCCTCGGCCCCAGAAGCGTGATTTCGCGAATAACTACAGCTGGGTGATGTCGCCGCGCTGGTTCGACGGAAAGGATCACCTCGCGCTCGACACCGGGGGCGGCGCACTGGCGCGCATGTGGTCGACGGCACTGTCGGGACTCGTCGATATCGGGTATGTCAAGGCCACCGGCAGCAGCGTGCAGATAAACCTGCCCAAGACATTGCTCAGCGGGCCTGTCTCGTTCGAGTGGAACACTCCGAAGTGGTCGAACACGATCGAGCGCGACCGCGCGCGGACCTACTTCCAGGCGTATGCCGCAGCGTGCGCGCTGCACTTTCTCGACAAGGCGTTCGAGGAGTGGCTGAACGCGGCCGCACCAAGACGTGGGAGCCGTTCACCGTGCCGAAGGACGCGATCGGTTGCGGCTTCACTGAAGCGGTGCGCGGGGTGCTGTCGCATCACATGGTGATCCGTGACGGGAAGATCGCCAACTACCACCCCTGGCCGCCGACGCCGTGGAACGGTAACCCGCGCGATATTTACGGTACGCCGGGGCCGTACGAGGATGCGGTGCAGAACACGCCCCTCTTTGAAGAAAACGGCCCGGAGACGTTCAAGGGCATTGACATCATGCGCTCCGTGCGCAGCTTCGATCCGTGTCTGCCATGCGGCGTGCACATGTATCTCGGTGACGGCAAGACGCTCGAGACCGTCCACTCGCCGCTCGCGCCGTTCGGCTAAATGCACGCGGAGCAGCCGGAGGACGCGCTCCGAAGGACCGCGGACCGCGTCGAGTCGCTCTTACGCGGCTTGGACGCGGTATCGACGCCACGTCAAGCGCGCGAGCTGGGCGAAGAACTCGCGCGCGTTCTCACGACCTTATACGGCGCGGGTCTGGAACGCGTGCTCACAATCGTGCACGACGCGTCCGGCCCGCGCAGCGACGAGCTCTTCGCGCGGCTGTGCGACGACCCGTTCGTCGAAAGTTTGCTGTGCCTGCACGATTTGCATCCGCTTTCGGTGGAGGAACGCGTACAACGCGCGCTGGACGGCGTGCGTCCGTTCCTCAAATCGCACGAAGGCGACATCGTTATCGACAGCGTCGCCGGCGGCGTTGCCGTGTTGCGGCTGCAAGGAACGTGCGACGGTTGTCCGTCGTCGTCCGCGACGGTGAAGCTCGCCGTCGAGCGAGCGATTCTCGCGCAGGTGCCGGAAATCCGCGAAGTTCGCGCGGAAAACGTCACGCCGCCGTCCGCGGCCGATCCGGTGTGTCCCGTTGCCGTCGATGCCGATGCTGACGGCCGGCTCACGATCTCCTTAGGCGTCTGACCGATGAGCGCGACACCGGGCGACTTTGGTTCCCTGCAGCGGCTCTTGCGCAAGGCGCCGCCGCAAGCGCCGGGCGAGCGTTGCGATTACTGCGCGGCGGCGGTGCCGCCCGAACACGGGCATCTAATCGATCTGCAGGCTCGGCGCATCATGTGCAGCTGCCGGCCGTGCTATCTCGTGTTCGAGCCATCGGGCGCCGCGAACGGCCGCTATAAAGCGGTGCCGTCCCGCTACGCCGAAGTTGGCGGCTTTACATTGGACGACGCGTCGTGGGAACGGCTGCAGATTCCGATTGGCCTTGCGTTCTTCTTTACCAACTCCGTCGAAAACCGCACCATCTCGCTGTATCCTGGACCCGCAGGCGCCACCGAGTCGCAACTGGACCTTTCGGCATGGAACGACATCGTAGCGGAGCACCCGGAGCTCGCGTCGCTCGCCTCCGATGTCGAAGCGGCGCTGGTGTTGCGCCGCAACGGTGACACGCGTTGCTTCATCGTACCGATTGACGCCGCCTACCGGCTGGTCGGCATCATTCGCCTCAGTTGGAAGGGCTTTGACGGCGGCACCGACGCGTGGAACCGCATCGATGCCTTCTTCGCCGAGATGCACGACCGCAGCAGCGGCAGCTTCGCGACCGAGGCGCGCGCGTGACGGACTTGTCGTTCTCCATCGTAAGCGCCGAGCCGGAGCGCTATGCCGCCGCGCCGCAGTTCCTGCTGCGCACGCGGGTCACGGAGGCGAGCGGCGCGCGCGTGCACGCGATCACGCTTCGCGCGCAGATTCGCATCGAACCACAGCGGCGGCGCTACGGCGCGCACGAGTCCGACGCGATGACCGAGCTGTTCGGGCCTCCCGAGCGGTATGGCGACACGCTGCGGCCGCTGCTGTGGACGCATGTGTCGCAGACGGTCGTCGGCTTCGAGCGTGAGACGACCTTCGATCTCGTCGTACCGTGCAGCTACGACTTCGAGGTGGCGGCGCACAAATATTTGAGCGCGCTCGAAGACGGCGACATTCCCATCGTCGTGCAATTTTCCGGGACGCTCTTCGTGCGCGGCGCCGATGGTGCCGTATCGACCGGGCTCGTACCGTGGTCGTGCGAAGCCCACTATAAGCTTCCCGTTGCGGTATGGCGCGCAACGATGGACGCTTTCTTTCCCAATAGTACGTGGATTCGTATCGACCGTAGCGCCTTCGAGGAGTTGTACCGCTTCAAGCGTCAAGGCGGCTTTCCGACGTGGGAAGCGGCGATCGCGCGGCTCTGCGGCCGCGCGGAGACCGCCCGATGACCGCATTCGCGCCCGCGCTTGCCGTCGCGAACGCCGTCCTGTACGAAGGATATCTGCTCTTTCCGTACACGGCCTCGTCCGCGAAAAATCGCGTACGCTGGCAGTTCGGCGTCGTCGTTCCGCAGGCGTATCTCGCCGCACAGACGGGCGAAACGGCGGAGCAGCAAACCGAGGTGCTGGTGGAAGCAGCCGCCCAGAAGGCGCCGCGCGTCACGGCGCTGCTGCGGTTTCTCCACGTGGAAGCCCGCCAAGTCGAAGCACTCGACGGCGACGGGTACACGTCCGTTCCGTCGCTCGTGGTCAAGGGTACGACGCATTTGACGTTCGATGAGGCCGTGGAGCGCGAGATCGCGATCGACGCGCCGGCCGATGCGACGCGGACGATCCCAATCGATATCCCCGGCGGCACCGACGAAGAACTGTTGTGCGATGGGGGCGGTATTGTGCGCGGGCGGGTCGTGCGCCGGCGTTGGCCGCTCCGCGGAACGGTGACGATCGCGTGCGAGCGTGTTCCGAAGAGCGCCGCACTCCGCAAAGTGCGCGTGCACGTTCAGAATACGTCGGATGTCGTCGCGGGCGAGCGGGCCGGCGCGCTGCGTACGGCCTTTGTCTCCACCCACGCCTTGCTTCGCGTGGAGGGTGGGGCGTTCGTGTCCCTGCTGGATCCACCGCCCGAGGCCGCTCCGGCGAGCGCGGCACTCCGGAATCGCCACGTCTTTCCGGTGTTGATCGGCGACGCCGCGCGCGACGAACGTCACGCCGAACTCGTGCTCGCATCGCCGATCATTCTCTATGATTTCCCGGCGGTCGCGCCGCAAAGTGAGGCGGACTCGTTCGACGCGACGGAGATCGACGAGATGCTCGCTCTCTCGGTGCTGAGCCTTCCCGACGACGTGCGCGAAGAGGCGCGCGCCACCGATCCACGCGCGCGGGCCATCGTCGAGCGCGCCGAACGCTACGGCCCGCAGGCATTCGAAAACATTCACGCCGGCGCGCTGCAGCCGGTCGATGCGTCTGCGGACCCGTTCGCCGCGCTCGATGTGCCCGCGCTCGATTGCGTATTTGTGAACGGCGCAAAAGTCGCTAAAGGCTCCGCCGTGCGCTTGCATCCGAAACGGCGCGCGGACGTGTGGGACATGTTCCTCGACGGTAAGGCGGCGACGGTTCGCGCCATTCATCAGGATGTCGAGGATGTGATGTACGTCGCCGTCACGGTCGACGACGATCCGGCCAGCGACCTGCACGAGTGGTACGGCCGGTCGTTCTTTTTTTATCCGGACGAGATCGAGCCGCTGGCGGCAGCGCGATGATCCTCGTCGCCGGAATCGGCAACATGTTCTTCGGTGACGACGGATTCGGCCCGGAAGTCGCCCGCCGGCTGGCGCACGAGCCGCCCGCCGGTGCAAAGGTCGAAGATTTTGGTATTCGCGGTTTGCATCTCGCCTACGAACTGCTTGCCGGGTACGAGCGCGCGATTGTGATCGACGCGGCGCCGCGCGGCGGCGCGCCCGGCACGCTGTATGTCATCGAGCCCGAAGGCACGGTACCGGCAAGCACGCCCGACGCGCACCGCATGGACCTGCAGAATGTTTTCGGCTACCTCCGGGTGTTGGGCGGCGAACCGCCGCCGCTCGTGATCGTCGGCTGCGAGCCGGCCACGACGGATCCGGACATCGGGCTATCCGAGCCGGTCGCCCAAGCAATCGCGCCGGCCGCCGCACTCGTGCGCCGGCTCGTCAATGACGCGCACGCGTCCGATGCGCGTGCGAATGATGGAGGTATCGCGTGTTCAAAACGGTAGTTCGCAGCGGCCTCGCGATCGTGTTCGCGGTCTTTGCCCGGCAGCTGGTGTACGCGGGACGCGATCTCGTGCGCTACAACAAGATGCGCGCGATGTCCGACGATCCGCCGCTCGGCGTCGCAACGAAAAAGCCGGAGACGAACGCCACGGCCCGCACGACCAATCCGTTCCTCATGCTGGCGAGCGTGCCGAGCGACATCGCGCACTACGTCAAAATGAAGACGATGTGACGAGCGGATACTGATCGCCATGTGCCTCGCGATTCCCGGTCAGGTCGTGGAAGCGGTGCCCGAGCAACCGGCACTGATGAAGGTGGATGTCGGCGGCGTCCGCCGGAATGTCAACGTGGGCTTGTTCGATCCCGGCGAGATCGTCGTCGGCGATTGGGTGCTGATTCACGTCGGCTTCGCGCTGAGTAAGGTCAGCGAAACTGAAGCTCGCGACCAGCTGCGGATGCTCAGTGCGATGGGCGAGGACCAGCTGGCGATCGACGAGATACGCGGATACACCTTCGCGAGCGAGGGCGAGCAGCGATGACGACGATGAAGTACGTCGACGAGTTTCGCGATCCCGCGCTTATCGCGAACGTCGCCGCCGAAATCCGGCGCACGGTCGATCCCGCGCGCAGCTACCGCATCATGGAAGTGTGCGGCGGACACACGCACGCGATCTACCGCTTCGGCTTGCGCGACCTGCTGCCCGAGAACGTGGAACTCGTTCACGGGCCGGGGTGTCCGGTGTGCGTGCTGCCCACCGGACGGGTAGACGACGGGCTCGCGATCGCAGCGCAGCCGAATGTGGTGCTCGCGTGCTTCGGCGACATGATGCGCGTACCGGGAACGACCGGCACGCCGCTCGAGTTGAAGGCGCGCGGCGCGGACATTCGCATGGTGTACTCACCGCTCGACGCGCTGAAGCTCGCCCGCGAGCGCCCCGACGTGCACGTGTGCTTCTTCGCCATCGGTTTCGAGACCACGGCGCCGTCGACCGCACTGACCGTGCTGCGCGCGCAAGAACTCGGCGTGCGAAACTTTTCCGTGTTCTGCAACCACGTCACCATCGTGCCGGCGATCCGCGCGATTCTCGATTCGCCCGACATGCGCATCGACGGCTTCGTGGGTCCCGGCCACGTATCGACGATCACGGGTTGCCGCCCCTACGAGTTCGTCGCCAAGCACTACGGCAAACCGGTCGTCGTCGCGGGCTTCGAACCGCTCGATCTGCTCGAAGCGATCCTTATGGTGCTGCGGCAACTGCGCGCGGGCGAAGCCGGCGTCGAGAACCAGTACCGCCGCATCGTGCCGTGGGAAGGAAACCCTGGGGCGCTGCGCGCGCTTTCCGCCGTTTTCGAGCTGCGGCCCTATTTCGAGTGGCGGGGCCTCGGCTTCATCTCGCAGTCCGCGCTAAAGCTGAAGCCGGCGCTCGCTGAGTGGGACGCGGAGGTGCGCTTCGCGGTTCCGGGTGTACGCGTGACCGATCCGCGCGCGGCGCAGTGCGGCGAGGTGCTCAAGGGCGTGCTGAAGCCGCCGCAGTGCAAGCTCTTCGGAAACGAGTGCAATCCCGAGCATCCCGTCGGCGCGCTGATGGTCTCGAGCGAAGGCGCGTGCGCGGCGTACTATCGCTATGCGCGCGTCGACGAAGCGGCCCTCGCCTGAAATGACGACCGCAGCGCCGCTGCGCCCGCGCGTGCGCTTCACCGACACGCAGATCGAGATGTCCCACGGCGCCGGCGGTAAAGCATCGCGGCGGCTCGTCGAGGGATTGATCGCGCCGGCGTTCGCGAATCCGGTGCTCGCCGCATTGTCCGACGCCGCGACGTTCGCGCTCGGCGGCACGCGCGTCGCAACGACGGCCGACGGCTACGTCGTGAAACCGCTGCGCTTTCCGGGCGGCTCCATCGGCGAGCTCGCGGTCAACGGAACCGTCAACGATCTCGCGGTCTCGGGTGCGCGCGCGACGGCGCTGATGGCGACCTTCATTCTCGAGGCAGGGCTGCCGACGAATACGCTGCGGGCGGAAGTGGAGGCGATGGCGGCCGCCGCGGCGCGCGCCGGCGTGCCGATCGTCGGCGGCGATACGAAGGTCGTCGAGCACGGTATGTGCGACGGGATGTACGTTGCGACGTTCGGGATCGGCGAGGTTGACGAACGGCTTCGGTTGGACCCGCGTTCGGTGCGTGCCGGCGATCGGGTTCTGCTCAGCGGTCCCATCGGCGACCACGGGATAACGATTCTGCTCGCACGCGGCGAATTGGATTTGGAAGCCGATTTGCATTCCGACACACGCTCGGTGTGGCCGTTCGTGGAAGGCTTGATCGGCGCGTGCGCGCGCGGCGTGCGCTGGATGCGCGATCCGACGCGCGGGGGCGTCGCCACGGCGTTGAACGAGCTCGCGCGCGATTGCGGCCTCGGAATCGTTTTGCGCGAAGAAGACGTCCCGGTGCGGCGCGAAGTGCGCGGCGCCTGCGAGGTATTGGGACTCGATCCGCTCCACATTGCGAACGAAGGACAAGTCCTCGCGGTCGTGGCCCCGGAAGATGCGGATCGCGCACTCGCCACACTGCGCGGTGTCGCGGGCGGCGCGAGCGCCTGTGTCATCGGCGAGGTCCGCGCCGAACACGGCGGCAGCGTCGTCGGAGTTACGCCCTTCGGCGGGACGCGCGCGATCGACATGCTCGTCGGCGATCCGTTGCCGCGGATATGCTGAGCGCGCCGAGCAGCGGTTCGCTCGCGGCGCGCATCGCCGGGCGGCTGCGCGAGCGCGACGCGGTGATGCGCGCCTTCTTCGCGCGCGAGGCCGCGCCGCTCGCGCGAGCCGCGCACGCGATGGCTGACCGTTTCGCCTCCGGCGGGCGGTTGTACGCATTCGGTCAGGGTCCGTACGCGACCGATGCGGCGCACGTGTCCGTCGAGTTCATTCATCCGGTCATCGTCGGCAAACGCGCCCTGCCGGGCATCGATGCGAGCGCCGCACCGGAAGCGTTTATCGAGGCACTGGCCGGGCCGGACGACATGGCGATCGCATTCGGTCCGCCCGAGGGCGACGCACGCACGCTCGGCGCGCTGCGCGCCGCACGCCGCAAAGGCGCTTTCACGGTCGCGTGGCCGGGCCTCGAGGCCGATTACGCGGTTCGGGCGCCGAGCGACGATCCGCACGTGCACCAAGAAGCGTTCGAGGTGCTCGGCCACACGCTGTACGAGAGCGTGCACGTCTTCCTCGAACACCGGCGCGATTTCGGCGATGACGTCGGCGCTTCAGCGTTTCTGTATCCGTACCTCGGCACGGGTGAAACTGCGGACGCGCCGATCGAAGCAGATGTGGCGGCGTCGATCCTTGCGAAGGCGTGCGACGCCGAGCGGTTGCGCGAACGCGTCGCCGCGGACGAAGCGCCGGCCATCGCGGCGGCCGTCCTCGCCATGCGCCGGCGCCTCGCCGCCGGCGGCCGACTGTTCATTTTCGGCAACGGCGGTTCCGCGACGGACGCGACCGACTTCGCTCTCGACTGCGTCGTCGATGGCCCGCACATGCCGTCGCTTCCCGCGCTTTCGCTGGCCGCGGAGCCCGCGGTGCTTTCGGCCATCGCGAACGACGTCGGCATCGAACTTACTTTCGTGCGTCAGCTCGTCGCGCAGGCGCGTCCGAACGACGTCGCATTCGCGCTCTCGACGAGCGGAGGTTCGAAAAACGTCGTCGCCGCGTTGGCGGAAGCGCGCAAGCGCGGGTTGCTCACCGTCGCACTGCTGGGGTACGACGGCGGTGACATCGTACGCCGCGAACTTGCCGACCACGCGATCGTCGTGCGCTCCGATTACATCCCGCGCATCCAGGAAACGCAGGCGGCGATCTATCACGTGATGCGGGCGGCGCTGACGGAATCCGGCGATGCTTGAGCTGTACGGAACCAAATCGTGCCCGTACACGGCGCAGGTGCGGGACGATCTGGAATTTCGCGGCCGCGACTTCGTGGAGTTCGACGTCGAAACAGACGTCGACGCATTCGCGCGCATGACTTCGCTCTCCAGCGGCGGAGCCGTGCCGGTTCTCGTCGACGACGGGCGCATCGTGCAAGTGGGATTTGAGGGACGGTCGTGCTACGTCGGCGCGCCCGGCACCGGCATGCCGTGAACCCGGCCGCCGCGCGCGGGGCGCTGGACGTGCACGTTCGCGGGGTCGTTCAAGGCGTCGGTTTCCGGCCATTCGTCTACCGGCTCGCGCATCGCTACGGAGTGACCGGCTGGGTCCTGAACGGCGCCGGCGGCGTCCGGGTGCATGCGGAGGGACCGCACGATGCGCTCGACGCGTTCGCGCGCGCGCTCGTCGCGGAGGCGCCGGCGGCCGCGACGATCGCATCCATCGACGTTGCCGGCGGAACGCACGAGGGCCACGCCGGGTTCGCGATTCGCACCAGCGGCGAGAACGAAGGCCTGACGGTGCGCATCGCGCCCGATATGCCGGTGTGCGACGCATGTCTGCGCGAGCTGTTCGATCCCACCGACCGGCGCTACCGTTACGCCTATATCACCTGCACCGATTGCGGTCCACGCTATAGCATCGTCACCGGGCTTCCGTACGACCGGCCGTTCACCACAATGGCTGACTGGCCCATGTGCGCCGCTTGCGAACGCGAGTACGCGAATCCGGCCGACCGGCGGTTTCACGCGCAGCCACTCGCATGTCCCGCCTGCGGCCCTACCTACGTCCTGTGCGCCGCTGACCGCAGCGAGCGCTCCGGTTGGCTCGCGCTGGAAGGCGCGGCCGCGCTGCTGCGTGCGGGCGCAGTCGTTGCGGTAAAGGGCCTCGGCGGGTATCACCTCGCCTGCGACGCAGGAAACGCAATCACCGTCGAAGCGTTGCGAGCGCGTAAATACCGCAAAGAGCGGCCGTTCGCGCTGATGGCGCCGGACCTCGCGACTGCCGGAACGTTGATCGACATCAACGATGAGGCAGAAGCGCTGCTGACGTCGCGGGCGCGCCCGATCGTCATCGCGCCGGCACGCCGGCTACTTCCCGGCATCGCCCCGGATAACTGTGAACTCGGGGTCATGCTCCCGTACGCGCCGCTGCATCACCTGTTGTTCGCGGCAGGCGCTCCGTCCGTACTCGTGATGACGAGTGCGAACCGCTCGGGCGAGCCGATGGCGTACGCGGACGCCGAAGCGCAAGCGACGCTCGCGGGGATCGCGGATGCGTTTCTCGTCGGGGAACGGCGCATCGCCCGGCGGCTCGACGATTCCGTGACCCGCGTTGCGGCGTTTGGCCCCACCGTGCTGCGCCGCGCGCGGGGCATGGCGCCGCAAGCCGTAGCCGCGATTCGGTCGATGCGGCCGATCCTCGCGGTCGGCGCCGACTTGAAAAACGCGCCGGCGCTCGCGGTAGCGGGCCAAGTGTTCGCCGCGCAACACGTCGGCGATCTCGATCATCTGCCATGCCGCGCCGCGCTGGCGGAGACGGTTCGCGATTTACGCGCCATGTATGGCATCTGCGCCGGCGACCTCGTGGTTGCGCACGATGCGCATCCCGAATATGCGTCGACGGCGTTTGCGCTCTCGCTCCAGGGAACGCCGGTCGCGATCCAGCATCATCGCGCGCACGTCGCGAGCGTGCTCGCCGAGCGGGGAGAATGGGAGACCGACGTCGTCGGCGTCGCCTTCGACGGCACCGGCTACGGCGATGACGGAACGATTTGGGGCGGCGAGTTTTTCTTCGGCAGCGTCGCGTCGGGATTCACGCGCGTCGCGCACCTGCGCGGCGCGCCGCTGGCGGGTGGCGACGCCGCCGCGCGCTCGCCGGTTCAGGCGGCCGCCGGATTTCTGTTCGACGTCGCCGGCATCGGCGATCTCACGCGCGCGCCGTTTGATTTCCCGCCGCGCTACCTCTTCGCGCGCGACATGATCGCAAAGAACGTGCGCACGTTCCGCACGAGTTCGATGGGCCGGCTCTTCGATACGGTCGCCGCCCTCCTGGGATTCACGCGCGAGAATACGTTCGAGGGTCAGGCCGCAATGTGGCTGGAGCATCTGGCGAGCGCCGGCGACGGGCGGCACGAGCCGTACGAGTTCGGCGGGAGCGCAAGGGAATTGGATTATCGGCCGATGTTGATGTCGATCGTAGCGGACCGCCGGCGCGGCGCCGATGCCGCGTCCGTTGCGCGCGGTTTCCATCACGCTGTCGCGGACGCGGTCATCCGCATGCACGCGACGTGTGGGCCGGGGCGGCCGCTCGTTGTATCCGGCGGCGTCTTCCAGAACCGCTTGCTGGTCGAACTGCTGCACGCACGGCTCGGAGAAGCGCTCTGGATCAACCGTGTCGTCCCTCCGAATGACGGCGGAATCGCCCTGGGCCAAGCGGCGCTCGCCTCGTTCGCGCCGCAGGGCGTTCGGTGACCACTCGAGCCGCCGGCTCCGTCGGCAGCGTTGCCGCCACGCGATGGAGAAGCGTCTTTGGAGCCGCAATGCGCTCCACGGAATCATCGCCTCCTATGATGTCGGCGCCGGGCAGCGGGCGCGCCGCGGACAGCGCCGGACGCGTACCTATCAGTCGTCGTCCGGTAGCATGCGCGTCTTGTCGCGGACCGTCGTCGCGACGGTTTACCTCGCGGCCTTCAGCAAGATTTTCTCGTGACGTTTTTCCGCTCGCGTGTTCGTAGACGAGCCGCATGCCGGTGCCGACACGCCGACGTACGGCAATCCACGTTTCCGGCTGAATACAACGCCAGCGTTCCGCGCGTATCTCGACCAAAGCCCGCGCACTTCGCAAGCATCGCGCTGGTTGCGGTGGACCGCGACGGTCAGGAGATCGAAGAGCCCGACCTCGACGTCGCAGGAATTTCCGTCGTCACGATGAGGATACGAGAGTCGTCGCTTGGCACGTGCACACGCGCCGAGCTATTTGTGCGAGGTACTCGTACCGGTCGACTCTAGCGGCGGCCCGGTTTTTATGCGAATCTCATGCCATGAACGATTCAATCACGGCGTTTTTGCGTCGCTCGGCGCTGGTTCCGGTCCTGCTGGGTGCGGCACTCGCGACGAACGCTGCCGCCTTTGCGGCCGCACCCACTCCCGTTCCCGGCGGCGCGAACCAAACGGCCGGCGTCAACGGCAATTTCTCTCAGGTCATCTTCAACGGCACGCTGCGAATCCGCGCGATGTCGCTGAAAGACGCGGTTCCGAGCGACAACGTCCATCCCAACGCGACCGGCGAGCGTGCGTTGGTCTTTCGTGCGATCGTCAACAATGGAACGCACCACGAAGATCACGGCTACTTCGATGCAACGCTCGTTGACGCGGACGGCATCACCGTGGCGGGGCGGCCCTTGGACGACGGATGGAGTCTTCAGCCGGGCGCTGCGGCACGCACGGGCATCGGGTTTTCCGTACCGGCCGGATTCGTGCCGACGCGCATGGTGTTGATCGAAGCCGCGCACGCACACGCGCGTGCATTCCGCATCGCGATTCGCCCGGGCGATCTCGCGCCGGCCCCGGCGACGACGCCGCAGTGACGGCCTGAACTGAAGCCCTCCGCTACGGCGGCGCGACGTTTATCGCATCCAGGAAGCAGTGCCGGGATGCGAAAACCGGCGGATCATGAGCGGAATCGTGGTCCGAACATTCGAGCGGTCCGCACCGGAACGCATCGCGCCCCTAGCCGAGCGCGGTGTCGCGACCGTCCACGAAGCGCTCGGACGCACGGGGTTGATGCGGTCGTACATGCGCCCCATCTATCCCGGCGCCTCGATCGCCGGGAATGCCCTCACCGTCAGCGTCGCGCCGGGCGACAACACGATGCTGCACGTCGTCGTCGAACTGTGTCGCGACGGCGACGTTCTCGTGATCGCGCCGACGTCGCCCTGTGAGGACGGCTACTTTGGCGACCTTTTCGGCGGCGCACTCAAAGCACGCGGCGTTCGCGGCGCCATCCTCGAGGCCGGCTGCCGCGACGTCCGGACGCTCAAGGAAATTGACTTTCCCGTGTGGTCGAAAGCCGTCTTCGCGCAAGGCACGGTGAAAGAAACGCTCGGCGATATCAACCTGCCGCTGGTTTGTGCCGGCCGGCGCGTCGAGCCCGGCGACGCGATCGTCGCGGACGACGACGGCGTGCTCGTCGTGCCGCGCGCGCGCATCGATGAAGCCTTGAACGCGTCGCTCGCGCGGGTAGAGAAAGAGACGGCCAACCGGCGGCGCTTTGCGTCCGGCGAAGTCGGGCTCGATGTCTACGGCATGCGCGAGAAACTTGCTGCTAAAGGCCTGACGTATTACGACGAAGCGCCGGCGCTCGGCAACGGAGTCAAACGATGACACAAACCGCGATTCCCTGCACGCTTATGCGTGGCGGAACGTCGAAGGGTCCCTTCTTTCTGGCATCCGACCTGCCGACCGATGCGGCGCTGCGCGACGATGTGCTGCTCGCTGCGATGGGTTCGCCCGACGCGCGCCAGATCGACGGGCTCGGCGGCGCGGATTCGCTCACGAGCAAGGTCGCCGTCGTCGGGCCGCCGAGCCGCCCCGACGCCGACGTCGACTACTTGTTCTTGCAAGTCGTCGTCAACGAGCCGCGCGTCGACACGTCGCAGAACTGCGGCAACATGCTCGCGGGCGTCGGCCCCTTCGCCATCGAGAAGGGTCTCGTACGCGCGCGCGGCGACGTGACGCCCGTGCGGATTCACATGGTGAACACCGCGAGCATCGCGGTCGCGAGCGTGCAGACTCCCGGCGGGCACGTGCGTTATGACGGCGACGCGCGCATCGACGGCGTTCCGGGAACGTCGGCGCCGATCGTGATCGACTTCCTGGACATCGCCGGCTCGAGTACCGGCGGCAAGCTGCTGCCGACGGGCGATGCACGCGACCTCGTGGAGGGCATCGACGTCACGCTGATTGACAACGGCATGCCGGTAGTGGTGATGCGCGCATCCGACTTCGGCAAGACGGGCCACGAATCGCCCGCCGAACTCGAAGGCGACACGGCGTTGAAGGAGCGCGTCGAACGCGTACGGCTCGCGGCCGGAAGGCTCATGCATCTCGGTGACGTCACCAATAAGACGGTGCCGAAGATGTGCCTCGTCTCGGAAGCGCAGGACGGCGGGACCATCGCCACACGAAATTTCATCCCGCGCACGGTGCACAAGGCGATCGGCGTTTTTGGCGCCGTCAGCGTCGCCACCGCGTGCGCGTATCCGGGCACGGTAGCGGCTGAATTCGCTCAGGGCAGCACGGCGTTAGGCGAGCGCAGCTTGGAGATTGAACATCCGACCGGGTTCTTCACGGTCGAGATGCTGCTCGTCGACGACGGCGGCACACCACGCGTCGAACGCGCGGCATTGCTGCGCACCGCGCGAAGTCTCATGATGGGCGAGGTACTCGTGCCGAGCACCGTCTGGGAACGGACGCTGAGCGCCGTCGCATGACCGCCTACACGCGCGCCGCCGCGCGGGCGGTGCGAGCGCAAGCCAAGGAGTTTTTCGTGGACGTCGATTACCGGCCGTTTCACCCCAATCCGTCGAACCCGCGCTACGCGCCGCCCGCGCACGCCGTCGACGCGCACTGCCATGTGTTCGGTCCGGCCGGCACCTTTCCGTACGCGCCGGAGCGCAAATACACGCCGTGCGACGCGCCGAAGGAGAAGTTGTTCGAGCTGCGCGATTTCTTGGGCTTCGAGCGCAACGTCATCGTGCAGGCGAGCTGTCACGGCCGCGACAACTCGGCGCTCGTCGACGCCCTTAACGCCTCGAACGGCCGTGCGAAGGGCGTGGCCGTCGTCCGGCCGGACATCAGCGCGGACGAACTGCGGGCGCTCGACGCCGCCGGCGTGCGCGCCGTTCGGTTCAACTTCGTCAAGCGGCTCGTCGACGCGACGCCGCGTGAAGTATATTTTCGCATCGCCGACAAAATCGTTCCGCTCGGATGGCACATCGTGATCTATTTCGAGGCGCCTGAACTCGAATCGCTCACGCCGTTCATTACGTCGCTGCCGGCCACGATCGTCGTGGACCACATGGGCCGCCCCGACATCGCGAAGGGCGTTGAGCATCCCGACTTCCAGCGCTTCGTGCAACTGATGGCCGACCACGACAACATCTGGTCGAAAGTGAGCTGCCCGGAGCGCCTGACGGTCGCGGGACCGCCGTACGACGATGTCGTGCCGTTCGCGCGCACGCTGGTCGAGCGCTTTCCACAGCGCGTGTTGTGGGGCACGGATTGGCCCCATCCCAACATGACGTGGATCGTGCCCGATGACGGCGGACTCGTCGACGTCATCCCGCGCATCGCGCCCACGGCCGCACTGCAGCAAGCGCTGCTGGTCGACAACCCGAACCGTTTGTACTGGCCGGCGTGATGTCGGGCGCCAAGGACGAATTCGAAGACATCCCGGGGACGCTCGTTTTCAATGCAGAGCGATCGCGTCAGGGCTATCACCTCAACATGTTCTGCATGTCGTTGATGAAGCCGGAAAACCGCGACGCGTTCCGTGCGGACGAGCGCGCCTACCTCGCACGCTTCCCGATGACGCCCGAGCAGGTGCAATCGATTCTCGATCGCGACTGGAACCGCATGCTCGAGCTCGGCGGCAACATTTATTATACGGCAAAACTCGCGGCGTGCGACGGCCTGTCGTTCCAGCAAATCGCGGCGCTCATGACGGGTTCGACGCAAGCCGACTACGCCGAGATGATGCGCAACGGCGGCCGGCCGCCCGAAGGCAACCGCTGCAAATCGGAATGGGAACGTGGCTAGAATCGTCGCCGGCGTCGCAACGTCGCACGTTCCCACGATCGGCGCGGCGTTGGACAACGGCAAGACGAGCGATCCGTATTGGCAGCCGTTGTTTCGCGGCTTCGAGCCGTCGAAAAAGTGGATCGCCGACGTCAACCCGGACGTCGTCATCCTCGTGTACAACGACCACGCCTCGGCTTTTTCGCTCGAGGTCATTCCCACGTTCGCGCTCGGCTGCGCGGAAGAGTTCGCGCCGGCCGACGAAGGTTGGGGCGCACGTCCGGTTCCGATTGTGAAAGGTTGCCCCGAGCTCGCGTGGCACATCGCGCAATCCACGATCCTCGATGAATTCGACATGACGATCGTGAACAAGATGGAAGTCGACCACGGCCTGACCGTGCCGCTTTCGCTCATGTTCGGACAGCCTGCCGAATGGCCGTGCAAAGTCATTCCGCTCTGCGTGAACGTCGTGCAGTACCCGCCGCCGACCGGCAACCGCTGCTACAATTTGGGCAAAGCGATTCGCAAGGCGGTGGAATCGTTCGACCGCAACCTGCGCGTGGTCATCTTCGGCACCGGCGGCATGTCGCACCAATTGCAAGGCCCGCGCGCCGGACTGATCAATCGCGAGTTCGACACCAACTTCCTCGACAAGCTCGTCACCGATCCGCGGTCGCTCGCGCGGCTTGCGCACATCGAATACGTTCGCGAGGCGGGTTCGGAAGGCATCGAAATGGTCATGTGGCTCATCATGCGCGGCGCACTCGACGACCATGCAAAGGAAATCTACCGCTTCTACCACGTACCGGCCTCGAACACCGCGGTCGGGCACATGATTTTGGAGAATCCCGCACCATGATGCCTCACGCATGAAGATCGCACTCGGGGGCCAAGGCGCGTTCGGCATCAAGCATTTGGAGGCCATCGCGAACATCGACGGCGTGGACGTCGTTTCGCTCGCCGGCGGGAGTCCCGGAACCACCGCGGAGGCGGCCGCGAAGTGGGACATCCCGCATTGGACGACGGATCTCGCGGAAAGTTTGGCGCAGCCGGGCGTCGACGCGGTAATTCTCGCCACGCCGACGCAACTGCACGCCGCGCAAGGCGAGCAGTGCATGCGCGCCGGGAAACACGTGCAGATCGAAATCCCGATGGCGGACAATCTCGCGGATTCCGAGCGGCTGCTGCGCGTGCAGCGCGAGGCGGGCGTCATCGGAATGGCCGGTCACACCCGCCGCTTCAACCCCAGCCATCAATGGATCCGCAAGCGCATCGTCGCGGGCGAACTCACCCTCCAGCAGATGGACGTTCAGACGTACTTCTTCCGCCGCACGAACATGAACGCGCTCGGCAAGCCGCGCAGCTGGACCGATCATCTGTTGTGGCACCATGCGTGCCATACCGTGGACCTGTTTCAATATCAAACCGGCGAGACGGCGTCGCACGCGCGCGCGCTGCAAGGGCCGATTCATCCGCAACTCGGCATCGCGATGGACATGAGCGTGCAAATGAAGGTACCGTCGGGCGCCGTCTGCACGCTCTCGCTTTCGTTTAACAACGATGGGCCGCTCGGCACGTTCTTCCGGTACATCTGCGACAACGGCACCTACATCGCGCGGTACGACGATCTCGTCGACGGCAAAGGCGACGTTATCGATCTCGCGCAGGTCGACGTGTCGATGAACGGCATCGAATTACAAGACCGCGAGTTCTTTGCGGCGATTCGAGAGAAGCGCGAGCCGAACGCGAGTTTCGCGCAGTGTCTGCCGGCGATGCAGACGTTGGACCGGCTGGAAAAATCGCTGGAACGCAGCGACTGATGGTGGATGATGAGGCGAGCGCACCGGCGATCGCCGTGTTGGGACTGGGCGAGGCCGGTTCGCTGATCGCGCGCGATCTCGTGCGCGGCGGCGCCGCCGTGCGCGGCTGGGATCCGGATCCTCACGGCGATTTGACCGGCATTCCCTTCGCCGCGAATTTTGCAGCGGCGGTCGACGGAGCCGCGGTGGTGCTGTCCGTATACTGGGCAAGCGTTGCTCTCGAGGTGGCGCGCGATACGCTTCCGTTCTTGCGCCCAGGGTCGGTGTATGCGGATCTCAACACCGCCGGTCCGGCCCTGAAGCTGCAGCTTGCGGACACCGTATGCGCGAGCGGTGCGGCCTTCGTCGACGTTGCGATGATGGCGCCCGTTCCGCCGCTCGGCATTCGCGTGCCGATGTTTCTCGCGGGTGACGGCGCGGCGGCGCTCGCGCGCATCTTGGCGCCGTTCGGCACACCGCTGGAGATCGTCGGCACACAGCCGGGCGACGCGGCGGCGCGCAAATTGACCCGCTCCGTCTTCTTCAAAGGCATGTCCGCGGCGATCAATGAGGCGTTGCAAGCGGCACGGGCCGCCGGCGTCGAGCCGTGGCTGCGCGCCGACATCACCGCGACGTTCGCGGCTGCCGACGCGACGACGCTCGATCGCATCGTGGATGGAACCCGTCGCCACGCGAAGCGCCGGCTTCATGAAATGCGCGACGCCGCCGCTCTGCTCGACGAGCTCGGCGTGCCGCCGACGATGACGCATGCGACCGCGCAGACGCTCGAGCGCATTGTCAGCGGGCGGTAGGGACCGGCGAACGGCGCCCCGCAGACAAGCCGCATGAACCTTCACGAGGCGCCGGCGCGCGCGCAACTCTCGCGTCGGACCCTTTTGCTGTCGGCCGGCGCCGCCGTCGTTGCCGCCGGCGTGCCGCGGCGCGCCGCTGCCGCCGCGCCAATGCGCATCGGCATGATTCCGGACGCGGGCGCGACGCAAGTGTCGACCGATCAAAAAAAGCCGCTGCGCGATTACCTGGCGGCAAAGTTGGGCCGCGACGTCGACCTCATCATTCCGACCAACTACAACGCGACGGTGGAAGCGCTGGGCAACGGCACGCTCGACTTCGCGTACTTGGGCGGCCTCACGTACGTCAAAGCGCGCGCCGCGTACGGCGTGGTGCCGCTCGTGCAACGCGCGAGCGACCGCGAATTCCACTCGCTGTTCATCACGCAGACCGGAACGGCGCTCGCGGCGCTCAAGGATCTCCGCCGCAAGAAGTTCGCCTTCGGTGACATCAATTCCACGAGCGGCCACCTCATGCCGTACTACGCAATGACACAAGCGGGTCTCGACCCGGACAAGGACCTCAGCTACCGGTACACCGGCAATCATCCGGCGACCGCCAAGGCCGTGGAAGCGGGCATCGTGGACGCCGGCGCGATCGACGAAAGCGTTTTTCACGCAATGATCGACGGCGCGCAGCTCGACAAAGCGAAGGTCCGGGTTTTCTACACCACACCGCCGTTCTTGGACTACGTGTGGGTCGCGCGCAAGGAAACGCCGGCCGTCGACCGCGCCGCGTTCAGCGACGCGTTCTTAGGGTTACGGGCGCCGGCGGACGCGCACGTACTCGAGATTTTGCGCGGCACGGCGTTCGTGCGCGCGAACGATGCGGAATACGGCACCTTGCGGATGGTGGCCCGCAAACTCAAACTGCTCTAAGCATGCTCGAAATCCGCGCTCTGCGCGTCGTCTACGCGCTCGGTACGCCGCCCGCGCTCGACGGCGTGGCGCTCGACGTCGCGCCCGGCGAATGTGTCGCGCTCGTAGGCCCCAGCGGCAGCGGCAAGACCACGCTCTTACGGACAATCAATGGTACGGTAGCGCCGGCCTTCGGCACGATCCGCGTCGACGGCGTCGACGTCACCGCGCTGCGTGGCGGCGCGCTGCGCGAACTGCGCGGGCGCATCGCGGTCATCGCGCAGCATCACGATCTCGTCGACCGGCTCACCGTCGTGCAGAACGTCATGGCCGGCGCGCTCGGGCGCTGGAGCACGCTGCGCGCACTCCGGTTCCTGGTCGCTCCGACGGCCGGCGAAATCGCCGAAGCGCGTGCGGCGCTCTCGAGCGTCGGCATCGGCGACAAGCTGCGCAGCCGCACGAGCGAGATTTCCGGCGGGCAGCGCCAGCGCGTTGCCGTCGCGCGCGCGCTGGTGCAGCGGCCGGCGGCGATTCTCGCCGATGAGCCGATCGCGTCGCTCGATGCCGAACTGGGCGAACAGATCGTCGCGCTTCTCTGCAGCCTCGCGCGCGAACGCCGCATCGCACTCGTGTGCTCGCTGCATCAAGCGGAGCTCGCACGGCGGCATTTCGACCGGGTCGTCGAACTGGTCGCCGGCCGCGTTCGTTCTGACCGGCGCATGGATCGCCCGCCGCGATCCGCCGCGGCGTGCGCGGGTTGACCGATGCAGCCGCGGGCGTCGTCCACGCGCTCGCGCCGTTTTTTGCGCCCGATCTTTCCGGCGCGTACCTGCGCGCGCTCGCGGTGCCCGTCGCCGAAACGATCGGCATGGCCGCCGCCGGCATGCTCGTCGCGTTCGCGGCCGGGATCCCGCTCGCGGTCGCCGTTGCGACGCGCGCGCCGGGGCACCGCCTTATCGTCGGCGGGCTCTCCTCGCTGCGCGCGATTCCCGACCTCACTCTAGCGATTCTCGCCGTCGTGGTCGTCGGGCTCGGCCCCGCCGCCGGCATCGTCGCGCTGGCGCTCTTCTACACCGCGATGATCGGCCGCGTGTACGGCGACTTATTTGCCGCGGCGCACAAAGCGCCGCTCGAAGCGCTCCGCGCTACCGGCGCGTCGCGCACGACGATCGCCGCGTACGGCTTGATTCCGCTCACGCAGGCCGATCTCCTCACTTTCGGTACCTACGCTTTCGAGTGCGCGATGCGCGCATCGATCATCGTCGGCGCCGTCGGCGGCGGCGGCATCGGAACGGAATTGATCGGCGCGCTGAACGCGCTCGACTATCACCGCGCGCTCACGCTCGTGCTCGTACTGGTTCTTCTCGTCGCCGGCGTCGACGGTTTCGGCGTCCTGGCACGACGGTGGCCGCGGCTCACCCTGTTGCTGTTGCCGCTGGGCGTTACCGCGCTCGCGCTGAACCGCCCGCCCATTTTTGCGCTCGGCCACGCGCTGCACACGTTCGGCGCGATGCTTCCGCCGCATTTACGGCCGGCGCAGCTTATGTCACTGCCGCTGCTGGTCGTGCAAACTCTCGCCATCGCGGGCGGCGGCACGCTCATCGGTGCGCTGCTCGCATTCCCCGCCTCGCTCGTCGCCGCGCGCGGCCTCGCGCCGTTTGCGCTGGTCGTCGCGGTGCGGCGCCTCTTCGATGTCGCGCGTGCGATACCGGAACTCGTTTTCGGGCTCATGCTCGTGATCAGCGTCGGCATCGGGCCGCTGGCCGGCGCGATCGCACTCGGCTTGCATTCCGCCGGCGTACTGGGCAAACTCTACGCTGAAAGCTTCGAGAACGTGCCGTCCGCGCCCATTGACGCCTTGTCCGCAACGGGCGCACGGCGTCTTTCGATGGTCGCCTTCGGATTCGTTCCGCTCGCGCTCGGCCCGCTCGTGGCGCACACCCTGTTTCGGCTCGAGTGGAACGTGCGCGCCGCGACCGTCGTCGGCTTGATCGGCGCGGGCGGCGTCGGTCAGGCGCTCTACGAAGCGCAGCAGCTATTCTTTTACAAAGAGATGCTCGCGTACGTGCTCGTGACGTGGGCGCTCGTCGCTGTCTCCGATTGGCTCGGCGAGCGCTTACGCACGCGGCTGGGCTGGAATTTCGTGGCCGCCGGTTAAGCGCCGCCGGTCCAGATCAAATCCTTCGCCTCGAAGCGCGCCGGAATATCCTTGAAATGCGCGGCCGCGTCGATGACGGGCTGAATCAGCGCGGGCTCGACGGCCGTCGCGCCTTCGGTGCGCGCCATCCGCTTGATGATGCTCGAATCGATGCCGGTGAATTTCGCAATGTCGTCGACCGTATCGGCATGATGCCCGTTGACATACGTCGCGGCGTCGCGCACTACTCGCGCGAATGCCGTGACTGCGGCGCGATTTTGATCGGCGTACGAGCGCGTCGCAACCCAGGCGGTGAACATAAACCGCGGCGCGATCACGTCGAAGGTGTGCGCGAGGA